>DXLY01000074.1:0-2327 GCA_019414465.1 Collinsella sp. | reverse complement strand
ACAGGTCGTTGGCCGCGCGGGCAATAATCCCCTTGCCCGTTCGCCCCGCGGCGTCGGAGGCACCCTCGGCACCCGCGGGCCCCGCTACATACAGCAGCTGGACCCGGCGACCCATGCACGCACGAAAGACCGAGCGCAGCAGCTCGATATCGCCCATGATATCGGTATGCGGGGTAAGGAAATTAGACAGGTAGACCACGCGGTCGAACTCGTAGGCCTGCTCCAAGTGCTGGAGGAGCTCATTCCATGAGGCATGAGGCGACGACTCATCGCGGCGCGATTCCGCGGCAGCGACGACCTTAACGTGGTCCCCGGGGAACGCCTTGGCACAAAAGTCATCGTCAACATATGCGGTGTTGCCAACAACCAGTACCTCCATGGCGCGCTCCTCCCTTTAATTCCACATTTGTCATAGTCAAACATGCGTATTGTACGCTGTCAACGCGAGCCAGGGCGACTTTAAGGCTGTTTTAAGAACATCTTCAGAGGATGTGGGAGCGACGAGAGTGCTAAATGAGCGCCCAATCCGGAAGTGCGGGAAAATTCGAGATCGGCAGACCAGTCCCCTGTTTTAGCCTTCCGCGACCTGCGGTTTTATTACCGGAAATCGGGCTATGCTCGGCGAGTTTCGATTTTTCTCCGCACTTCCGAAAATAAAGGGCGAAGGGGGCTCTTTAGAGCAAACGAATACCCAAACCCCTCTTAATCGCCTTGTTCCAAACGTCGTTAAGCCTCTTGGGCCAATTTGCAATAAAGAAAATGCAGGTGCAACAAGCACAAAATGAACCATTCTGCAGACGCCCAATCTCGTTGAGCAAAAGTTCAGAATGATCAACGCCGACCACAGTCGCAGCTAAGTCAGCCACAGACTCATTTGCATTTTGCGTCACCTGCTCATTAGTTAGCCAAAGCGACCTCAGGGCATGGACGGCAATAATGCAGGCAAATGTAAAACCATCAATACGCCCAATATCCGCAAGCGAATCTCCCCTCCTGGCAACCCAGTCCTTATAAGATCGCTGACCAAAAATCACATCCGAAGGAACAAGGGCGTCATCCAGAGAGTAATACTTCAGGGGATCAAAATCACGATATGCTTCAACCGATGGATAGCTTAGATATAGTTGACCCATATCAGTGCTATCGCAGTAATAGTCTTGCATTAGCTCAAGCCGCTTAAAATCGTGCCGATTGTCCTGAGGATCTAAGTCAAATATGAGCAGTGTGTCCGTGAAATTTGATTCGAGAAGCTGAGTCGCATCATCTTTATCCGAAAGCAGCTCAGCAACAAATGACCTAAGATCAATGGCCTCAAAATCACAACCGTATTCTTGAAAGAGTTTATCTAGAAAGTCATGAACATTGATCTCGACAGGAACAATTTGATGATCATCTGCGAGGCCAAAAGATTCAAACATGCGCTCCATCAACTGAGGCTCTCGTTTTGCGCCTTCAACAATGAGCAGGACGTTCTTTTCAGACGCATTGTTCATGGCTAATCAAACTCTCCAGCTCGGAGGAGCTTCTCAATATTGTTGCCAAGCCTCAATTCACGATCGGTGGAATCGGCCAAGGTTCGAATGCCCTCTTTTGCAGAAATTTGATAAACGCAATCAGGCCTCATAACGCCATTCTTAACAAGCGAAGTATTGTGGGTCGAACACAGTATCTGACACGATGTCTTTGAAGCAAAGAGCTTCAAAAGGCTCTCTGCCATCTCAAAGTGACAAAAAGCGTCAAACTCGTCTATGAACAAAAAGCTGGCCGACTCGTTAAGCTCAAGCTCGGAGAACAACTTAACCAGGGTTCTTGTACCGCTAGAACATGCCTCGACAAACGGGATGCATCGCATAGGGTGATTGAAATACAGAACAGGCGAGCCGTCGGACTCTTTAATAACGATCAGGGACTCATCGACTCCAAAATTGCGAATAAATGACTCGAATTCCGCAACTTTGTTCTCGCGTATGATCTTGTCGATTACCTTTCTTGTTTCAAACCCTTTTAATCGAAAAACGTCCATGCGAATCAGCCTCATGCGCGAGACAAATCGTCGCAACTCCGCCAAAACGCCTAAAACATTAGTCGGAAGACTGCTCGTTATATAAGAAAGAAGACTCAACGAAGTATCGGAGAATTCAAAATTGATCCCAGCAGCACCGATTCGTTCAAGATGGTTCTCTTCGAAAACGCCGCGTGAATTATTGAAATCGAAAATGAGGCTCTCATCAATCGATAAGCTTTCGTGAAGCCAAGTAGTGGGAGAAGTCTTTTCATAGCTGTAATTGATTTCGCGACCGTCAAATTCAAAGACATAGGTGAACCGT
>DXLY01000073.1 GCA_019414465.1 Collinsella sp. | reverse complement strand
GAGCGCAGCCTGGCTTTTTACGAGCGTCTGGCCCGTGGCGGCGTGAGCTACATCGTCATTGGCGACGTTGCTCCCGTCATGACCGCAAGCCCCACGCCCAAGCTGGCGACCGACGCTCAGATCCCCACGTTTAAGGCGCTGGCCGACGCCGTCCACAAGCACGGCGCCAAGATCGCCCTGCAGCTGTTCCACCCCGAGTACGACGTCCCCGGCGTCGGCCGCATGGTCATGGGTTCCATGGCCGCTGCGAAAGCTGCGCAGGAGGCCAAGGCCGCCGGCGACGAGGAGACCTTTGCCGCCAAGATGGCCGAGTCCAACGAGATTCGCAAGCAGGCCTACGCCAAGCTGCACCACGACATGCAGCACTTTGTGAACGAGGCCACCGTGGAGCAACTCGCCCAGATCAAGGAGGCCATCGCTGCCTCGGCCGCTCGCGCACAGCAGGCCGGGATCGACGCCATCGAGGTCCACGGCGACCGCCTGGTGGGTTCGCTGTGCTCCGCCATCCTCAACCAGCGCACCGATGAGTACGGCGGCTCGTTCGAGAACCGCGTTCGCTACGCGCTGGAGGTCGTCGCCGCCATTAAGGAGGCCGCGCCGCAGCTGATGGTGGAGTACAAGCTCCCCGTGATCATGGAGAACCCCGACGGCACGCCGCGCGGCAAGGGCGGCCTGCAGCCCGACGAGGCCTGCGAGTTCGCCAAGCTGCTCGAGGGCGCTGGCATCGACATGATCCAGGTGGCGCAGGCAAACCACACCGGCAACATGGGCGACACCATTCCGCCCATGGGCGCCATGCCCTACAACTGGACGCTGCCCGTGGCCGAGCGCGTCAAGGCCCTGGTTTCCGTGCCGGTGGCAACCGTCGGCCGCGTGGTCTCGGTCGAGGCCGGCGAGAAGATCCTGGAAGACGGCTCGGCCGATATCGTCGCGTACGGCCGCTCGCTCATGTGCGACCCCGACATTGCGCTCAAGGCCGCTACGGGCGAGCCCATCCGCGAGTGCCTCAACTGCAACAAGGGCTGCGTCGACGCTATTCAAAACCGCCAGTACATCTCGTGCGTGCTCAATGCCGAGAACGGCGACGAGGCGACCATCGCCATCAAGCCAGGCGAGGGCGACAAGAAGATCGCCGTGGTGGGCGGCGGTATTGCCGGCTTGGAGGCCGCACGCGTGGCGGCCAAGCGCGGCTACGACGTGACCGTCTACGAGGCGAGCGATCATCTGGGCGGCCAGATTGTGCTGGCAGCCGCGCCTCCGCGCAAGGACGAGATCATGCGCTCGGTCGAGTACTACGAGAAGATTCTGCCCGGCCTGGGCGTGAAGGTTGAGCTCAACCATACCGCTAGCCCCGCGGACCTCAACGCCGCCGACGCCGCGATTGTGGCCGTGGGCGCGCACGACGTGGTCATTCCCGTTCCGGGTGCCGACTCGGAGAAGGTCGTCTCGAGCTGGGACGTGCTGGCCGGCAAGGTGGAGCTTACGGGCCGCGTCGCCGTCATTGGCGGTGGCCTGGTGGGCACCGAGACTGCCGAGTACCTGCTGCAGCACGGCTGCGAGGTGTCGATCGTCGAGATGCTCGACAAGATTGCCGCGGGCGAGTCCGAGACCATCCTGCCGCTGATTATGAGCGACTTTGCCGAGCATGGCGTTGAGCAGCATGTTAAGACCCGTCTGACTGCCATTACCGATGAGGGCGTGGAGGCCGTTCGCACCACCGAGGACGGCGCCGAGGAGCCGGTGAAGATCGCCTGCGATTACGTGGTGATGGCCGTGGGCTCCAAGGCCAACGCGTTTGACCTGGAAGGCGTGACGGTGCCCGTGACCTGCGTGGGCGACTGCTCGGGCGAGCGCACCGCCGACATCGCGAGCGCCATTCGCACGGCGTATCACGCGGCCAACGAGCTGTAGTTGAACATCGCGGCCAGGCGGGGCGGTAGCACGGATCCGCCTCGCCCGGCTGTGTCCCGTCGGGTGTCAACCGGTGCGGGGCCTGCAAGCGCAGCAGGCCCCGCCCTTTTTGTTTTGCTCCGGTGGATGGCAATGCGCGGTAATCATGAGGAGTAAGGACGTCTACTGCCTTGCCGATTACTCAAAATTATTGGGGGAGGGGTTAATAATCATATCCGCTATAGCAAAGGACATAAAGAGGTGTCAATTTTGTTGACAGGCGAATGACGATTGGCTGCGAGTCAGCTACCAGCGTAAATAATCGATAAAGAAATGTCGTAAATTGGTGCCAAATGCCCAGATAACACCGCGTCTATTTTAATTAACTGCTTTGAGCAAACAGTAAAATGCTACTATCTAACTTGCACGTAAGAAAGCAGATTAACGGTTAAGGCTAAGAAGTGGCAGGTATGTCGGAAGCAACTAGGACTCGCACGCATGCGCCCGAGGTTAGGCAGCGCGCCGTCGAGATCCTCCAAGAGGGGGTCGGTCATCGCGCCCTCGCCGCGGAGCTTGGCATTCCCCAGGCCACGGCTCGTCAGTGGGCCCGCGCGTATGCCGTAGGCGGTGCCGACGCCGTTCTCAACGCCGGTTCGCATCATCACACCTATTCGTACGAAGTTAAGCTCGCCGTGGTCAAGGACCGCTTGGAAAACGGCTTAACGGTTCGCGAGGCCATGATCAAGCACAAGATTCCCAGCGAGTCTTCGGTCAAGGCTTGGTGTCGTCAGTATCGCGATGGCGGCGAGGCGGCGCTGGTCGATAAGCCGCGCGGTCGCAAGCCGCGCGTTAAAAAGGCGGAATAGCGAACGGGATGGTGCGCCCACAGGGGCGCATTTTTCTTGCTGCACCAACTTTTTGGACCGCCGCGAGCCTGCCGGAACATCCTCCAAAGTGGTTAATAAACCGCACGCAGTGGCCCGTGCGCCCGCCGCTGCGATAGGGGGAGCGTCGCCTCTCTGCTCCAAAGCGGACGTGCCCTTGCCCCGTGCGCCTAAAACTCCCCAGTTGACCGAAAACCTGCCGCCGCTACTCCTCAATTGAGCTATAACGTTAAACAATTGCAGCGTTTTTGCATGGGGGAGTGATGGTATGACGCTACTGTATTTCCTTACCCTGTTTCCGCTGGTACCGGCACTGGGCATGCTGCTCGCGCGCGGTGACCGCGCCCGCGATGCGGTGGGGCTTGTAGGCTCCGGCATTATTATGGCGGTGACAGTTGTAGTCGCCGTCATGTTTTTTGGCACGGGCCCGCAGAGCTTTGAGGTTGCCCCCGGTACCTCGCATGTGCTCTCGATCATCAGCTCCGCCATCGATGTCATCCTGTGCGCCGTCATCCTGTACAACGCGTACAAATATAGGAACGCGCTCACCACGGTGCTCGGCACAGTCCAGCTGGTGGGCTCGCTCGCCTTTGCAGCCATGACGCTGCCCGCGGCCGAAGCCGTCACGGCAACGCCACTCTACCTGGACTACATGAGCGTGATCATGGTCCTCGCCGTCGGCATCGTCGGCAGTCTAATCTGCGTGTATGCCCTGGGCTACATGAAGGACTTCCAGGCGCACGACGAGCACGAGGCCGCACTGCGCGGCCAGACGGCGCCCGACCGTCGCCCGCAGTTCCTGGCGCTTATGTTCCTGTTCCTCTCGGCCATGTTCGTCATCGTGACGAGCGACAACCTTGAGTGGCTGTTCTGCGGCTGGGAAATCACCACCGTGTGCTCGTTCCTTATGATTGGCTACACGCGCACGCCCGAGGCCATCAAGAACGCCTTCACCCAGATCATCCTCAACATGCTGGGCGGTATCGCGTTTTTGGCCGGACTCATGTTCCTGCACGTCAACGGCATGCCGCTGACCATCTCGGGCATGATCGAGCTTTCCGGCGCCGGAATCGCGCAGTCCGCGCTGCTGGTCATGCCGGTCATCCTGTTGTCGCTCGCCGCACTCACCAAGGCCGCACAGATGCCGTTCCACACTTGGCTGTTGGGTGCCATGGTTGCCCCCACTCCCACGAGCGCCCTGCTGCACTCGTCAACCATGGTCAAAGCCGGCGTGTTTTTGATGGTCAAGCTGAGCCCGCTCTATGCCATCTATCCCGTGACCGGCTTTATGGTCACGAGTGTGGGTGCCATCACGTTTTTGCTCGCCGCCCTCATGGCCATCTCGCAGAGCAATGCCAAGCGTGTACTTGCTTACTCCACCATTTCCAACTTGGGCCTTATCAGTGCCTGCCTGGGCGTCGGCGCGCCCGAGGCCGTGTGGGCGGCCATCTTCCTGATCCTGTTCCATACGGTGGCCAAATCGCTGCTGTTCCTGTGCGTGGGCACCGCCGAGCATCATATCGGCAGCCGCAATATCGAGGACATGGACGGTATGTTCAGCCGCATGCCGCACCTGACGCGCCTGATGATGCTGGGCATTATGGGCATGTTTGTGGCGCCGTTTGGCATGCTCGTGTCCAAGTGGGGCGCCCTGGTGGCGTTTGCGCAGACCGGCAACGTGCTCATGATCATGGTACTTGCCTTTGGCTCGGCCGCGACGTTCTTCTTCTGGGGCAAGTGGCTTGCCAAGCTTTCGGGCGTCGACCCCACGGCTCAAAACGTTGAAGTCAATGTCCATAAGACCGAATGGATGGCCCTCAACACCATCGCCGCGCTGCTGATTCTGTGCTGCGTGGCGTTCCCGGTTATCTCGAGCGGTCTGGTGTCGCCTTACTTGGCTATGGTGTTTGGCCGCGTGCCGTACGTCATTGGCAAGGACTCCATGTATCTGATGGTGGTTATCGTGGCGTTTATCGCCGTGGTGCTGCTGACTTCATTCCGCGTGAGCAACAAACCGCACGTAAACGTATATCTTTCGGGCGTGGGAACCGACAAATATCGCCATTTCCGCGGCTCGATGGGACACGAGGTGAAGGCCGAAAAGCGCAATTGGTACTCGGAGGACGCCCTTGGCGAGAAGCGTATTGGCCCCGCGGGCAGCGTCGTGTGCTGCAGCATTATCTTGTTTGCGCTGCTGTGTTGCGCGTGGATTGGGCCCGAGCGGCTTGCCATGAGCGCGCCCTCGGTGCTGCGCGGCAAGTATTTCGAAGGCTCGGGCGTCGTGGGCATTTTTATTGGCACCGTGGCGTTTGCTTTGCTGGCGCCGCTTGTGGGCGGCCTGATCGACGGCATCGACCGTAAGCTTTCGGCTCGCATGCAGGGCCGTGTGGGTCCGCGCCTGCTGCAGCCCTTCTACGACGTTGCCAAGCTGCTGCACAAGGCCCCTGCCAGCGTAAACACCATGGATGATACCTATATGGCATGTGCGCTCATCTTTACCGTTGTGGGTGGCGGCATCTTTGTGTCGGGTTCCAACACGCTGCTGTGCGCTTTTATGGTGACGCTCGCCGCGATCTTTGTGGTGCTGGCGTCCGCCTCGACGCAAAGCCCGTTTGCCCAGGTTGGCGCCGACCGCGAGCTGCTGCAGGTTATGAGTTACGAGCCCGCCGTTCTGCTGATGAGCGTGGGCCTCTACCTTGCCACCGACAGCTTTGATTCCATCGCCGTGACGGGGCAGTCGGCGCCCATCATCGTGTACAGCGCGCCCATCTTCCTTGCACTGCTCGCGGTGCTTACCATCAAGCTGCGCAAGTCGCCGTTCGATCTTTCGTACTCGCATCACGCGCATCAGGAGATTGTCCAGGGCGTCGCCACCGAGATGAGCGGCGGCACGCTGGCCAAGATGACCCTTATGCACTGGTGCGAGACCGTGCTGTTTTTGATGTGGGTGGGCATGTTCTTTGTCTGGGACAACCCCGTGAGCTGGGTGGTCGCCCTGGTCGTGATGGCTGCGACGTACTTTGTCGAGGTGCTGATCGACAACACCTTCGCACGCAGCACCTGGCGCAGCTGCTTTAAGCTCGGCTGGGGCGTGGCGTTGGTGTTTGGCCTGCTCAACCTTATGCCCATCCTCGTCGACGTGTTTATTTAGGAGGCGGCATCCATGGATCATAAAATGTCGCGCTCGCCGTGGGTTATTCATTACGACGGCTCGAGCTGCAACGGATGCGATATCGAGGTGCTGGCCTCGCTCACGCCGCTGTTCGATGCGGAGCGCTTTGGCGTGGTCAATACCGGTAACCCCAAGCATGCGGACATCTTTTTGGTGACGGGCTCGGTCAATGCCCAGAACCTGCCCGTCGTGCGCCAAATTTACAACCAGATGCTCGAGCCCAAGTGCGTGGTGGCCTGCGGCATCTGCGCGTGCTCGGGCGGCGTGTTTCGCGATGCCTACAACGTGATCGGCGGCGTGGATCGCGCGATTCCCGTGGACGTGTACGCGCCCGGGTGCGCCATTCGCCCCGAGACCGTGATCGATGCCATCGTGGAGGCGTGCGGCATCTTGGACCAGAAGGAGGCCGTGATGCGCGCCGGCGGCGATCCGCTCACCGTGGGCGGCGCCGCTACCTGGGATGGTGGCGTTGAGCTGGGCGAGGACGGGTTTGTGGCCGCGGCTGAGGCCGGCGACGCGCCCGCCGCTGGCGACGCACCTGCTGGGGCGCCCGCCGCGTCCGTCGCTGCAAAGGAGGCCGAGTAATGCAAGAGGCAATCTATACCACCGTCGGGATCGACGAGCTCCTGTCGCATGTCCAGGCGCTTAAGGGCGTCGGTGCGCGCTTTGTGCAAATGCACGCCGAGCGTAACGTCGACGACGGCTCGTATCGCTTGGTCTATACGTTTATCAACGTTCGTGCTGCTCAGGAGCATATTGCGCAGGACGGCAGCTACGCGATTGAGAACCTGGTGGCTGAGGGCATCGACCAGTACCAGGAGATTCCGTCCATCAGCTCGTACTATCCGGCGGTATTTCCGTTTGAGAACGAAGCGCACGACCTGTTTGGGCTTGCCATCACCGACATGCAGATCGACTTTAAAGGCTTTTTCTACCAGGTTTCGACTGCCGAGCCCATGAGCGTTATCACGCCCGAGGTGAAGGCTGCGCGCGAGAAGGCCATGAAGGTCCGCGCGGCTGCCGAGGCCAAGGCGCGCAAAGCCGCGGCCGAGAAGGCCGCCGCGGCTGCGGCCGCTGCGGGGGAGGGCGTTGTGGGCGCTGGCGATGCTGCGGGCGCCTCTGCTCAGCCCGCTGCGGCAACCGGCTCCGATGCTCAGCACGATGAGGCTGCTGCGAAGGCCGCGCTCAAGGCCGCCGAGATGGAGGCAAAGCTCGCCGCCATGGATCCCGAGAAAGCGGCCAAGGTCCGCGCGGCGCTTGCCGCCAAGGCCGCCCGCGACAAGCAGAAAGAGGAGGCGTAAGGCCCATGGCACATCGCTCCGTTATTCCGTTTGGCCCGCAGCACCCGGTGCTGCCCGAGCCGCTTCATCTGGACCTGGTGATCGAGGACGACCGCGTCATCGAGGCAATTCCGCAGATCGGCTTTGTGCACCGCGGGCTCGAGAAGCTCACCGAAAAGCGCGATATGCATCAGTTTGGCTACATCGCCGAGCGCATCTGCGGCATTTGCGCCGTGGGCCACAGCTGCGGCTATGCCAGCGCCTGCGAACGCATGCTCGACATCGAGGTGCCCGGCCGCGTGCAGTATATTCGCACCATTCTGCACGAGCTTTCGCGCATCCACTCGCATCTGCTGTGGCTGGGCCTGCTCGCCGACGCCTTTGGTTTTGAGGCGCTGTTCTATCGGTCGTGGACCCTGCGCGAGCAGATTCTCAAGATCTTTGAGCGCACGTGCGGCGGGCGTGTGATTCTGTCGATTAACGAGATCGGCGGCCTTAAGCACGATATCGAGGACTCCGAGCTGGCGGGCATTGTCCAGACGCTCGACGCCATGCGCCCCGACTACGAGGCCCTGGTGCATACGTTTTTGGACGACGACAGCTGCGGCGAGCGTCTGCATGGCGTGGGCGTGATCAGCAAGAAGGACGCGCTGGAGCTTTCGATGGTCGGCCCGTTTGGGCGCGCCTCGGGCGTGGACTATGACGTGCGCATGTTTGGCGACGGCGCCTATGCGGATCTGGCTGCGTTTGAGCCAATTGTCGCTACCGATGGCGACTGCTATGCCCGCTGCCAGGTGCGTTGCGCCGAGGTCACGCAGGCTATGGACATCATCAAGGAGCTTGTGGGCAAGATTCCGCACGACGGTATCGGTGGGCGCACCAAGCTTACGCCAGCCGACGGCGCGCGCGGCGAGGTTGTGATTGAGCAGCCGCGCGGCGAGGCGTATTACTATGTGCGCGGCAACGGCACCAAGAACTTGGACCGTTTTCGCGTGCGCACGCCGACGTCGCAAAATCTGGCGGGTCTGACGCATGCGCTGCAGGGCGTGCTCATTGCCAACGTGCCCATGATTATCCTGACCATCGACCCCTGCATTAGCTGCACGGAAAGGTAGGCACGGCATGAGTTTGCTGACATTTGCCAAGACGGCCTTGGGTTCTATGGTCAAGCAGCCGGTAACGGTGCGCTATCCGCAGGAGAAGCTCGCGGCACCCGAGCGCCTGCGCGGGCATATCGTCAACGATATGGACGTGTGCATCTGCTGCGGCATGTGCGCGCGCCGTTGCCCGGCGGGTGCACTTGCGGTCGATCGCAAGGGCGGAACGTGGTCGATTGACCCGTATGCCTGCGTGGTGTGCGGTGAGTGCATCGAGAGCTGCCCCAAGCACTGCCTGACTATGGACACCGCCCGCACTCCAGTCGCAGCGGACAAGACTCCCACAGTAGAAACCAAACCGGAATAGCGCTGGAATAGAACTGGAATAGGGGCCGGTGGGGCAAAAATGCCCCACCGGCCCCGCGCGTGAACGCGTGTGCGGGCCGCCACGCGACCCGTCCAGCCCGAAAATGACCCGCCTGCCACGAAATGGGCCCATTTACTACTTTTGGGCGCCAATCCCCAACCACGGCAAAAAATGTGAAAACAAAACCGCAGGTAGAACGCCTGCGGTTTTCCGGAAAACGGGGGTATGGTCGGGGGTATCGAGTCAAACGTAGTAGATGGGCAGGTTTCGTGGCGAGCGGTTCCAGCTGATCCCTTGGGAACGGAGGAAAACGGATCATTTTGGTCTCGCGAGGCTTGCGGAGGCGCTCGTGCAGGGCCGCCCGAACAAAACTATGCCGGTTTACTACGATGAACTCGACATTCCCGACCATGACTGCATTTTTCTAAATATCGCAAGCGTTCTACCTGCGGTTTTGGAAGCGCGCAATTTGCCGTGGTCGAAGGTGGGCGATTCATCGTAGTAAACCGACATAGTTTTGAAATGGCATTAAATCGATAGCAGCCATTTTGCTATGCCGGGGTGGTCGGTTGTTGGGTAATTACCCTCGCAGGTAGGCGATGGCGATCTGCGTGCGGTTGCGTAGGCCCATTTAATATGAGAAAGCCATTGTCAATAGGCGTGTTTGTTCGAGCCCGGTTTTAAA
>DXLY01000072.1:8248-9379 GCA_019414465.1 Collinsella sp. | reverse complement strand
GCTATGGCGTCCGACCACGCTGCCGTCGCGCCACACAATGTCGCCCGGTGCAGCGGCATGTCCGCAGCGGCGCTCGATATAGCCCGCGTAGTCGCCGTCCGGGA
The DNA here is from genome assembly GCA_019414465.1 of Collinsella sp. GTDB lineage: Bacteria > Actinomycetota > Coriobacteriia > Coriobacteriales > Coriobacteriaceae > Collinsella. Next base: position 9,275 of record DXLY01000072.1, on the reverse strand, counting down.
TAAAGCAGATGTCCTCGCTTTCGGCCTTCTTGGCGTTGGCAAAGTCCTGCTCGGCGGCAATGCGGCGCACGTCGCGCTCTTTGTCCAGCCCTGCCAGCGGAAAGATCGTGCGTGCCAGGCGCTCTTGCGTGAGCGAATATAAAAAGTAACTCTGGTCCTTCTTAGGGTCCTCGCCGCGGTGCAGCTGCCAGGTGCCGTCTGCCGCCTGGCTTGTTTTGGCGTAATGTCCCGTTGCGATGTAGTCACAGCCCATATCGAGCGCCGCATCGAGCAGCGCGCCAAACTTAATGTGGCGGTTGCAGATGATGCACGGGTTGGGCGTCAGCCCTTCCTGGTAGGCGTTCACAAAGCGCTCGATCACGTTGCGGTCGAAGGTCTGCTGCAGGTCGAGCACATGGTGGGGTATCCCCAGGCGCTCGGCGACGGCCTTTGCATCGGCGATGTCGCGGTCGACTTTACTCATGCCCGTGGCGGGGTCGGGTGCGGGGCAGGTGAGACGCATGGTGGCGCCGACGCATTCGTAGCCCTGGCGCTTGAGCAGGTACGCGGTCACGCTGGAATCGACGCCGCCGCTCATGGCGACGAGCACGCGCTTGTTGTGCATGGGGAGGTTCTCCTTGGTGGCATGTGGCCAAAAAAGAAAAGCGGCGCGGGAGGCTGGTTCCGCGCCGCAGACATTGTAGCAAGTTCGGGCGTCCTGTGGGACACCCTGTTGGGATGAGCTCAGGCTGCCAGAAGAGAGGGGAGACCGGCGTGCCTTGGACTCGTTCTAGGAACGAGAGCTCTAGTCCTGGAAGAGTGCCGTGGACAGGTAGCGCTCGCCGGTGTCGGCGAGCAGCGCCACGATGGTCTTGCCCTCGTTCTCGGGGCGCTTGGCCAGCTGCAGTGCGGCCCACACGGCGGCGCCGGACGAAATGCCCACGAGCACGCCCTCCTTGTGGCCCACGGCGCGGCCGGTGGCAAAGGCGTCGTCGTTCTCGACGGGGATGATCTCGTCGTAGACCTGGGTGTCGAGGACGTCGGGCAC
>DXLY01000072.1:0-8238 GCA_019414465.1 Collinsella sp. | reverse complement strand
ATACCCTGGATCTTGTGCGGGCCGGCCTGGCCTTTAGAGAGCACCGGGGAGGTGGCGGGCTCGACGGCGACGACCTGAATCTCGGGGTTTTGCTCCTTGAGGAACTCGCCCACGCCGGTCACGGTGCCGCCGGTGCCGACGCCGGCGACGAAGATGTCGACCTTGCCGTCGGTGTCGTCCCAGATCTCGGGGCCGGTCGTGGCCTTGTGAATGGCCGGGTTCGCGGGGTTCACAAACTGGCCGGCGATGATGCTGTTGGGGGTCTCCTTCTGCAACTCTTCGGCCTTGGCGATAGCGCCCTTCATTCCTTTGGAGCCGTCGGTGAGCACGAGCTGCGCACCGTATGCCTGCATCAGCTTGCGGCGCTCGACGGACATGGTCTCGGGCATGGTGATGATCACCTTGTAGCCGCGGGCGGCCGCCACCGAGGCGATGCCGACGCCGGTGTTGCCGCTCGTGGGCTCGATGATGGTGTAGTCGCCGCCACGCACGAGCTTGCCTGCCTTCTCGGCCTCGTCAATCATGTTCTTGGCGACGCGGTCTTTAACGGATCCGGCGGGGTTGAAGTATTCCAGCTTGACGAGCACGCGGGCCTTGAGGTCCTCATCGGCCTCAAAGTGAGTGAGCTCCAGAAGCGGAGTGTGGCCGATAAGCTGATCGATGGATGTGTACACATTGCTCATGGTGAACCTCCAAAGTGTTCAAATGACTGGATACCGTGTGGTTTTACGGTGTGTGTAGCAACGAAACCCACAAACCTTATGGGTTGTTCGTTTTGCTGTTGGCAAACATAGTAGGCACTAAAGCCTAGTAATGCAATAGGAAATAGAAGATTATTACGAGTCGATTAACCATCTTGACGGGAATAGGTATTTTCAAAACCAATATTTCGGCTAGAATTTCTACGAATTAAAAGACCGAAAGGCAGCAATATATATGTTGGTTTCCACAAAGGGCAGATATGCCCTGCGCGTTATGGTCGACCTGGCCGAGCACCAGGCGGCAGGCCGCATTCCCCTCAAAGAGATCGCCGCGCGTCAGGGGATTTCGGAGAAGTATCTGGAGAACATTTTGGCCACACTCGTGCGCGCCAATATGCTCTCGGGCATGCGCGGCAAGGGCGGTGGTTACGTGCTCACGCGCCCGCCCGAGCAGTACACGGTGGGCGAGATTCTGCGCCTGACCGAGGGTAGTCTGGCACCGGTCGCATGCCTGGACGGCGACTGCAAGGGCTGTTCGCGTTCGGATGAGTGTCCCACACTCGATGTGTGGAAGAACCTGGACAAGCTCATCAACGACTACCTCGATGGCGTGACGCTCGATACGCTCGTCGCCCCCAGCGAGGGCTACGACTACGTCATCTAGCCCCACCTGCTATTGGGGGACGGGGTAGAAATGGTAGATTTTCCTGCCCTCTGAGGCTCGACAAATGGCAAGGCCGCCCATCGTTGCGATGGACGGCCTTCGTTTTGGCGTGTTGTGGCGGTCCGTATCCGGTCGCTTTAGTTCCGGGCGATGCTGTCGAGAATGCTGCGCATGATGGATACCAGGATGCTGCCCATAAACGCCGATCCAAAGCTGGCGATGGAGATACCCGCGCCCAGCAGATTGACCGACAGGTAGCTGGCCAGCTCGAGCATAAAGCTGTTGACCACAAGCTGAAAAATACCAAGCGTGATAATAGTGAGTGGCAGCGAGATGACCGTCAGGAACGGCTTAACGAGCGAGTCGACGATGTTGAGGAACAGTCCCACGAAGGCAAAGCAGACCCAGGCGTCGGCCATGCCGAAGGGCTGAATGCCGGGGACGAGAAACGTTGCGATCGCGATGGCGATTGAGGTCAAAAGCCAGTTGAGCATAAAGCGCATGGTGTGAATCCTTTCTTGCGCATGGCGTGGTGAGGGAGCGTGAGAGGCACATGCCTTTGCAACTCGGACAGATGCTCGGGCACGGCTCTGTTTGGCCGCCCATTGTCTCAAATATTCGTGGAGCTTACGTGCGCATTCGGTTTCAAAACGGCGTTCGTCCTGAAAAACGCGCCGCTGGCAGAGAGTCTTGTCGCTTTAGTTTGGTGGTGTGCTACACTGCTACGGGCAAAAGCCACAGGCGTTGCCCTATTGCATAGAACGGGCGAACGATGCCCGATGTCAGTATCAACTTCGATGCCTTATGGCGGGTTTGGCGGTGATCGATGAATATCGAGAACATGTTTGACAAGCCTGATGTCAAGCAGCTGGTCCACGCATTTAGTCTTTTGGATGACGAGAAGGATATCCAGGCGTTTTTGACCGATATCTGCACGCCGCGCGAGATCTGCGATCTTTCGCAACGTCTGCAGGTTGCGCGTTATCTGGATGAGGGCGAGCCTTATGTCGAGGTTCAGGCCCGTACCGGCGCTTCGTCCACCACGGTGAGCCGGGTGTCCAAGGCGCTCAACGGCGAGTACGGCGGCTATCGCAAGATCCTCATTAAGCTGGAGGATGGCGAGTAAGCCGCGCCAAAAACGAATTGTGCAAAACCGCTCCTCCGGGGGCGGTTTTTTGATCCCTTGGGGACGGAGGAAAACGGATCACCGGGTTAGACAGACCCCCTCGGTGATCCATTTTCCTCCGTCTCCAAGGGGTCAAATCTGTTGGCGTGGGGCAAATCTGTCCGCGCGGGCGGGTAGGATGAAAGCATTGAATATTGCGAACGGTTTGAGTGGAGGACCATGCCTGTTCGAATCTATACCACCAACGCCGGCGCGGATTTGAGCGATGCCGAGGCGGCGCTGCTTGCCGACCTTATTGCCCGCCACGGGCGTGCCGTGCTGCTGGCGCCAACGTTTGCCGAGCTCGACCTGTGCCGTCATGATGCGGCGGAAGCCGGCGTTTCGCTGGGTATTGACTACAAGACGCCTACATCGTGGCTTCGCTCGCTTTGGGAGCTTTTGGGCGACGGGCGCGGTTTCGTCGACAACCTGCAGCGCCAGATGCTGTTTTCGGACATGGTAGCGCGTCTCGACGACGCCGACCTGCAGCCGCTTTCGCGCAGCCAGGGCACGGTGCGTATGCTCGCGCGTATGGCTCGCGATGTGCTGCCGGGTGTGGCAGGGACAGGTGCCGAGCGTTGCTGCGACAACGTTTGCAAGCCCAAGCCCAAAAGCGACGCCGAGGCTCGCGTGTTTGAACTTTTGTGCGCCTATGCGCGCGGTTTGGACCGTCGAGATATGGTCGAGCCCTGCGAGGCGGCTGACATTATGGCCGGCGCTTTGGCCGACAACCTGCCGGGGTGCGCCCGCGCCGTTTGCGTGCGCGGCGTCGCGTCATTTACGTATAGCCTGCTCGAGCTGCTGTCCGCCGTGGCAAACAACGGGGGAGAGGTTGTCGTGCTGCTTGCCCGCGAGCAAGCGGCGATGCGCGAGGAGCTTGCCGCGGCATTTGATGTCCGCGGTGTGCTGTTTGAGATCGCGCCGCTGGGGGAGGGCGCCGCCGCGCCCCAGACTGCCTCCAAGTCCGCTGCTCAGCCTGCCTTTATTGAGGTCGCCGGCCCCCATGCCCGTGCCCATGCTTATGCGGACGTCATCGATAAGTTGGTGAAAGCGCACAAGGAGTCCAAGGACGATAAAGTTGCTGCAACACCCGCCGACCCCGTACGCGTGCTCGTTGTTTCTGCCCGGGCACCCCAGCTGTTCGGCGAGCTTGCCGCTCGTTTGGCGGCGCGCCACGTTGCTGCCGAGACGGCCGAGTTCACGGCGTTTTCCCAATCCATTGCGGGCAGGCAGTTCACGGCGCTCGCCAACCTGATCGAGCGTATGAAGGCCGCCGACGAAGGGGCAGCTTCTAAGACTGAGTGGTGGCCCGCTCCGGAGCTTACCGACTGGATTTACAGCCCGCTTTCGGGTGCCGACGCCGCCAGCGCGCGCACGTTCGACAAGAATATGCGACTGTCGCGCAGCAAGACCACTGCGGGCGTCAAGAGCCTGCTGCAGAGCGTGCAGGGCCAGGTGAGGGGCGCGCGTAAAGCGGCGAGCGACGAGAACTGGTTTAAGAACGTGCCGTGCGTGATCTCGGGCGTGTTCCAGGCGCTGTGGCGCGACAAACCCGTGACGGCGCTCAAGGCCATGCTTGCCGTTGCCGAGGCACTGCCCGATCGCGCACTTGGCGGTCTCGACGGTCAGGCCCGTCGCCAGGCGGAGGTGGCCCTGCTGCGCCACGTCATCGACATCCTTATGAATGGCGCCCGTGCGCTCGACGTGTCGCAGGCCGCGACCGTGCCCGTGCTCGATGACATTCGCACCAAGGTGGACAAGCGTAGCGCCGCCTACGATTACGAGACCTACGAGGTTGACCGTGCGCCACGCGCCCAGGTTCGCTTTGCTTCGCTTGCCGATGCGGCGGCCCTGCGCCCCGGCAGCTACGATGCCGTGCTGTTTGCCGACGTCGACCTGGACAGTTATCCGCTCTCACATGAGGAGGGCCCGCTGGCAACGCTGACGGCAGAGTTAGATCGCAGCGGTGTGACGCTTGAGCCTGCGGCCTTGCTGCGCGCACGCTTTGGCCGCGCGATACAAGCGTCGCGTGGTCCGGTTACGCTCGCCCGTGTGACCCACGATCGTCAGGCGCGCGAGTGCTATCCGGCGGCCGTGTGGACCGAGTTGCGGGCGCATGCCGAGGCCGCTAACGATGCTAAGGCCGCTGACGCCGACAAGGCCGCTGACGACGCTAAGGCCGTTGGCGCCGACAAGGCGAAGTGCGTGGGTGAGGGCGATATCGTAAGGGACTTCGATCCCGCGGCAGGCGAAGGTCTTAGGCGCGAGCGCGTGACCTGCGAAGCTCCTCAGCATCTGAGCGATGAAGCCATTCCGTATTTGGTCCTGCGTCGTCGCGATGGCGAGGGCGAGGATGCGCCGCTGGTGCCGCGCCTGACGTCTGCCTCGCAGATCGAGGCCTATTCGACCTGCCCGCTATGCTGGTTCGTCTCGTACCGCGTGAAGCCCCAGTCGATCGACGCTGGCTTTGGCAATATGGAGAAGGGCAACTTTGTCCACGACGTGCTGGAACACTTGCATGCCCGTCTGCCCCAGGAGGGCATGGAGCGCGTGACGCCCGAGAATCTGCCGCGCGCTCAGGAGCTGCTGCGCGAGATCTTTGACGAGACGTTGGCCGAGCACGCCGGCAAGCGAGGCACGGAGGGCCCGCTTGTGCCGCTCTCCCCGGTGGAGGAGCGGCAGGTGGCCGAGATTTTGCCGCAGCTGGAGGGCGTGCTTGCCTACGAGTCCGAGGCGCTTGCCCCCTTTGCTCCGCGCTATCTGGAGTTTGCCTTTAACGATCTTAAAGTTGAGTATGCCGGCTGGCCGCTCGGCGGGCGCATCGACCGCGTGGATGTGGATGCCGAGAATCGCGCCGTGGTAATCGACTACAAGCATCGTTCGGGTGTCGAGGAGTTTAAGCTCGCCGACCCCACGGTTCGCGACGAGGAGTCGGGTGAGGCCCCCATCGATGATCCGCGCTGGCTACCGCCCCATACCCAGACACTCATCTACGCGCAGGCCATGCGCCGGGCGCTGGGTCTAGATGCCCGTGCGGCGCTCTATTTTTCGACCAAGGGCGGCAAGCCCGCACTGCGTGGTGCCGCAAGTGCCGAGTTGCTCGAGGAAGAGCGCGGCGACGGCCGCATTCCGGGCCTTAAGAAGGGCTTTCCGGGCGAGGGCGGCAACATGGACTTCGATGCGCTGCTCGACCGCGTGGAGGCCGGCATCGCCGAGCGCTTGCGCGAACTCGAGGCGGGCGACGTCGCCGCTGTCGATCCGACGTCGGCGCAGGCCGCGCATGCGCGCTGCTCGTATAACCACGAAGGAACGTTTGTAAGGAGGGACGTGTAGACCATGGATCTTTCGACTTTGATGCCGCAACAGCTGCAAGTCGTCAAAACGCTCGACCGCCCGCTGTTTGTCTCGGCGGGCGCCGGTTCGGGCAAGACCTTTACCCTTACGCGCCGCATCGTCTACGCGCTCTCGCCCGAATCCGGTCCGTTTGTCGAGCATCTGGACCAAGTGCTCGCCATTACCTTTACCAAAGACGCTGCGGCCGAGATTCGCGACCGCGTGCGCCGTGCGCTTATCGACGAGGGGATGGACGAGGAGGCCCTGACGGTCGACGACGCTTGGATTTCGACCATTCACGGCATGTGCTCGCGCATCCTGCGCGCGCATGCGCTGGAGCTGGGCATCGACCCCGAGTTCACGGTGCTTACCGATACCGATGAGCTTATGGATCAGGCTGTTGAGCATGTGCTGGGGCGCGCGACGGCGCCCGATGCCGCGTCCGAGCTCGCCGCTTCGCTCAAGGCCCTCTACGCTTGGTATCCCATGGCGGGCGAGGGCGGGCAGTTTGGCGCCGGTACCACCATCAAAGGCCTGGTGCGCGACCTGCTGGAGCTCTCGAGCCAGCTGCCGGGCGGGATGGACGATGTGTGCGTGGCGCGTGGCCAGGCCGACACCTCGGCGCTTGCCGATGCCTATCGTGCGGCGCTGGGCGCAAGCAAGGCCACGACCGAGAAAGCGCAGGTGGCGCTCGAGGCCATCGACGCGTTCGAGGCGAGCGGCAAGACCATGGCGGATGTGGCGCGGCTCATGATGTCATGCAGCATGCCTCGGGCGAGTAAGATGTTCCCAAAGGAGAATGTCGAGCTTCTCAAGGCAGAGGCTGCCGACACGTTCGTCAATATTGTGCTGGCTTGCGGTGACCCGGCACTTGATGCGCTGACGGGGCTTGCCCGTGCCGTAGAGACGGAGTACCGTGCGCTCAAGGCTGACCAGTCCGCACTCGACAATAACGATCTGTTGCGCATGGCATACGAGGCGCTGCGCGATTATCCCGCCATCCGAGCCGCCTACGAGGGCCGCTTTAAGATGGTCATGATTGACGAGTTCCAAGATACCGACCAGATGCAGGTCGATCTGATTCGCTATCTGACGGGCGCAGGGGAGCGCGCGCTGTGCACCGTGGGCGATGCGCAGCAGTCGATCTACCGCTTCCGTGGCGCCGAGGTCGAGGTATTCCGTCGCCAGGAGCGCAAGGTGGGCTCCTCTGCTGCGCCCGAGACGGCTGCCGTCTCCGATGTCCCCGCCGGCGAGCTCGTCAAGCTCGTGCGCAACTTCCGCAGCCACGATGAGGTGCTGCGCTATGTGGCGCGCGTCTTTGACGGCGATACTGGTGGTTTGATGCAGGGGTTCTTGGATCTTGAGCCGAGTGACGATCGCGAGGACAAGCTCAAGGCAAAGGCTTCGCGCCGCCAGGCGGTCTTCGTTGCCGGTGGCAGCACGCAGGAGCGAACGCAGGCGAAAGCTCGTGCGATTGCCGAGCGTTTCCGCGCGCTTGCCGATAAAGAACAGCCCCAGGGCAGCATGGTCCTGCTGCTGGGTCGCATGACCAACGCCGATGTCTATGCGCAGGCCTTCCGCGACCAGGGGCTCGACTGCGTCATCGCGGGCGGCTCGGTCTTTGCCCAAGCAGCCGAGGTGCAGACGGTGCGCGCCCTGGTGTGCGCGCTTGCCAATCCGGCCGATACGGCGCAGGGCCTTATGCCGCTGCTGGCCTCGCCGATGTTTGCGCTCGGCGCCCAGGAGTTCCTGGCGCTGGCGACCAAGCTCGATAGCGAGACGGGTGAGACCTCGCGCCGGAATATCGACGCGGGCATCATGAGCGATTTCGACGTGCCGGGCTTGCAGGGCTTGCCGCTCGTGACGCGCGCCCGCGAGGTGCTACGCTACGCACTTCGTCGCGTGGGGCGCGATTCGTTCGCCGCCGTCGCGCGCGACGCGGTCAATGCCTCCGGCTGGTTCGTGCGCCTGGCGCAGCGCGGTCCCGAGGGCAAGGCCATTGCCGCCAACGTGCTCAAGGCTCTCGACGCCGTGGCCGAGGCGGAGGCCGAGTTCGGCAACTCGCCGCGCTCCATTGCGCTCGCCTTCGACCGCTTCTTGGCGGGCAAGGAGGCCCCGGGCGCGCTCAACGAGGAGGGTGACGGCGCGGTACGCATCATGACCGTGCATGCGTCCAAGGGTCTGGAGTATCCGGTCGTGGCGGTCGCCGAGTGCTTTGGCGTGCGTAAGTCCTCGGGTGCGGCGCAGATGGGTCGCGTCGACGGTGGGGCGCAAGTCGTGGCGCTGCCGGCTCGTTTCGATGGCGTTAAGCTTGCCGACGGGACCTTCGTGAAGGGCGATGACGTCAAAAAGCAGTTTGAACACGCGTTTAAGGG
>DXLY01000071.1 GCA_019414465.1 Collinsella sp. | reverse complement strand
ACCCCAACCACATTGCCGTGTTGGTGACCGCACCCTTTGAGGACCGCGTCGAGATTGTGCGCAAGAAGCGTGGCCTTAACAAAAAGAAGGGCGCCAAGCTGGTCAAACAGCAGCAGAAGGCGCGCGAGGCGTTCTATAAGCGCTATAGCGCCGGCAAGTGGAAGATGACGAGCGGTAAAGACATCGTCGTCAACCGCGCCAAGCTGGGCCGCGAAGGCTGCAAGGACGTCATCGCCGCGGCCTACCGCTACAAGGTGGCGCAGCTCGAAGGCTAGCTGACCAAAACCACCACAAAGGGGACAGGCACCTTTGTGGTGGTTTGGGCGGCCGGTATAGAAAAAGTCCCCGCCGGGCGTGTGCTCGACGGGGACTTTGCCGTTTGATGGCTAGTGCTGTAGGTGATTACTCGCCCAGCAGGCTCTTGGTGATGGAAGCGGCGGCCTTCTTGCCGGCGCCCATTGCCAGAATGACCGTAGCGGCACCGGTGACGATGTCGCCGCCGGCCCAGATGCGGGGATCGGTGGTCTGGCCGGTCTCCTCGTCGGCAACGATGTAGCCCCACTTGTTGAGCTCCATCTTGCCGCCGATCTTGGCAGCAAAGGGGTTGGCGTTGGTGCCGATAGCCGAGATCGCGACGTCGCAGGGGATCTCCTCGATGGCGCCCTCGATGGGCACCGGGCGACGACGGCCGGACTCGTCGGGCTCGCCGAGTTCCATCTTCTGGACCTTGACGGCGCACACGGAGCCGTCCTCGCCAGCGACAAACTCGAGCGGGGAGACGAGCGGCAGAACCTCGACGCCCTCGGCCTTAGCATGGTGCAGCTCGGCGCGACGGCAGGGCATCTCGTCCTCGGTACGACGATAGGCGATGATGGCGTGCTCGGCGCCCAGACGCTTGGCGGTACGGACGGCGTCCATAGCCACGTTGCCGCCACCAAAGACGACGACGTTCTTGCCGTGCTTGGTGGGGGTGTCGTACTCGGGGAACTTGTTGGCCTTCATCAGGTTCACGCGGGTGAGGTACTCGTTAGCGAAGAAGACGTTGGGCAGGTTCTCGCCGGGGACGTTGAGGAACTTGGGCAGGCCAGCGCCGGTCGCCACGTAGATGGCGTCGAAGCCCTGCTCGAACAGCTCCTCGGCCGTGGCCATGTTGCCCACGACGGAGTTGTACTCAAACTTGACGCCCATGTCCTCCAGGCCGTCAATCTCGCGCTTGACGACCGCCTTGGGCAGACGGAACTCGGGGATGCCGTAGACCAGCACGCCGCCGCCGGTGAAGAAGGCCTCGAAGACGGTGACGTCAAAGCCGTTGCGGGCGAGCTCGCCGGCGCAGGTGATGCCGGACGGGCCGGAGCCGACGACGGCGACCTTTTTGCCGTTCTTGGGGGCCATCTTGGGCGTGGAGGCGAGCTCGGGGCGGTCACCCAGGAAGCGCTCGAGCTGGCCGATGGCCACGGGCTCGGACTTCTTGCCACGGATGCACTTGCCCTCGCACTGGTTCTCCTGCGGGCAGACGCGGCCGCAGATGGCGGGAAGCATAGAGTCCTCGCGGATGGTATCGAGGGCGCCGCCGAAGTCCTTCTCGCGGATCTGCTCGATAAAGCGGGGGATGTTGATGTTGACGGGGCAGCCCTCAACACAGAACGGCTTCTTGCAGTTGAGGCAGCGCTCGGCCTCGGCCAGCGCCATCTCCTCGGTGAAGCCCTTGTCGACGGGGCGGAAGTCGCAGGCGCGCTCGGCAGCCGGCTCCTCGTTATCGGGGGTGCGGGGCGACTTCATATCGGCAACGAAACGACCGTTAACTAGTGGCATGCGCAGCTCTTTTCCTCATAGGCCTTGAGGGACTCGCCCTCTTCGGAACGGTAAGCGGCCTGGCGGGCACGAAGGTCATCCCAGTCGACCAGGGTGGCATCGAAGTCGGGGCCGTCGACGCAAGCGAACTTGGTCACGCCGCCCACCTCGACGCGGCAGCAGCCGCACATGCCGGTGCCGTCAACCATGATGGGGTTGAGCGACGCGGTGATGGGGGTGTCGTACTTCTGGGCGGTGAGGGTCGAGAACTTCATCATCGGAACGGGGCCGACGCAGAAGACCTGGCTCACGGCTTTGTCCTGCAGCAGGCGCTCCAGCGGAGCGGTGACAACGCCCTGCTCGCCGTAGGAGCCGTCGTCAGTGGTGATGTGGATGTGGTCCTCGTCGAGGAGCTCGCGGAACTGGTCCTCCATGAGCAGGAGGTCCTTGGTGCGGGCGCCCATGATGGCGTGCACTTCGTGACCGGTCTCGACCAGGTGCTTAGCGACCGGGAAGGCAATTGCCAGGCCGACGCCGCCGCCAATGACGGCGCAGGGGCCTTCGGCCATCTCGGTGGGAACGCCCAGCGGGCCCACGACGTCGCGCAGCGACTCGCCGGCCTCGTAGGTGGAAAGCATTTCGGTGGTCTTGCCGATCACCATGAAGATGAACTCGACCCAGCCCTCGTCACCGTTCCAGCCGGCCAGGGTAAACGGGACGCGCTCGCCCGTCTCGTTGGCGCGAACCATGAGGAACTGTCCAGCGTGCGCATGCTTGGCGATTGCGGGCGCCTCGATGCGGAACTTGAACACCTTCTCAGAGAACTGCGTCTTCTCCAGGATCTTATACATAGAACCCCTCTCTTGTTAGGGCGACCGAACCGTGCCTCCACGGAAATAGACGGCAGCCCGATTAGAACCGTACGCGCACAGGCGATGTGCAGACATACGGTGCAAATTATACCCTCATGGGCATGTCGCTTGCGTGTATCTTCGGCAGGTGGGAAAAGTGACCTGCCAAAAAGGGACAGGTTTATTTTGGTAGGTTTTATCAGGCAAAACGGCAAAGGGGGCCGGCTTCGCGCTTTGGTGAGGCCGGCCCCCTTTTGAGGCATTGCATATGTATGGCGGCGCAGGGTTTATTGCGACGCGGCCGTTGCGGCGTTTCCGCAGATAAAACCTGCCAAAATAAACATCCCTAAATGGTAGGTTTTAGTGCTTGCCGTTGGAGGAAGCGGCGCCGTTGACGTGGTCGCGGGCATAGATCACGCCGTGCACGATTGCCAGGCCGGCGGCATCTGCGGCGCGGGCACAGGCGTCCTGGAAGTCCTCGGCCTCGCGGGCGCGCACCTGCTTGAGCACGTAGTCGGCGACAGCCATCTTGCCGGGAGGGTTGCCGATACCGGTGCGGATGCGGCTGAAGTCGCGACTGCCCATCTTGTCGATGATGGAGCGCAGGCCGTTGTGACCGGCGTGGCCGCCGCCCACCTTGACGCGAACATCACCGGCGGGAATGTCGAGCTCATCATGGATCACGAGCAGCTCCTCGGCCTTGATTTTGTACTCGCGACAGAGCTTGGAGATGGGGCCGCCCGAGGTATTCATGTACGACTGCGGCTTGACCAGTACAATCTGGCGCTTACCGCCCTCTTCCTCGGGATCGTTGATGTTGATGAGCGCGACCTCGGCGCCGGCCTGGTTTTTCCAGTACGTGACGCCGGCCTGACGGGCCAGCTCGTCGATTGCTTTGAAACCAGCGTTGTGACGGGTCTCGGCATATTCCTCGCCAGGGTTGCCAAGTCCGGCAACCATGCGAATCTTAAGCGGCTGTGCAGCTGCCATATTTGTCCTTCCGTTACATAAAAAGTTTAATCAACGACAAAGGCTACCACGCCCGCCGAAGGCGAGACTTCGTTTCAGCGAAATCCCACCAGACAAAAGCGCGGCCGCGGCAGAGCGAGCCGTCGGAACAGAAGAAACCCCCGCGCGACCTTTGCGAAGCAAGGGGGAGCGCGGGGGTTTCTTCTGTTCCGACGGCGAAGCGCCGGGTTGCAAGGACGATGCGATTACAGCGCGAAGTCGCCGCCGACGAGCGTGGAGACGGGCTCCTCGTGGTAAACGGCGGAAATGGCCTGAGCGAACTCCTCGGCGACCGAGATAGTCTTGATCTTGCCGCCGACCTCGACGGGAATGGCGTCGGTGACGACGCACTCGACGATCGGGGCGTCGTTCAGGCGCTCGATGGCCGGACCGGAGAAGATGCCGTGGGTGGCGCACACGTAGATGTCGCCGGCGCCCATGGCCTTGAGCTCCTTGACGTTGGCGCACAGGGTGCCTGCGGTGTCGATCATGTCGTCGTTGATGATGCAGGTCTTGCCCTTGATGTCACCGATGATGCCCATGACCTCGGCGGCGTTGTGGCGCGGACGGCCCTTGTGGGCGATGGCCAGGTCGCAGCCGAGCATGTCGGACAGCTTCTTGGCGGCCTTGGCGCGGCCCACATCGGGGGAGACGACAACCAGGTTGTCGGTGTCAAAGTGCATGTCGTTGTAGTACTGGCCAAACAGCGGCAGCGCGGACAGGTGGTTAACCGGGATATCGAAGAAGCCCTGGATCTGACCCTGGTGCAGGTCGAGGGTGATGATGCGGTTGACACCGGCGCGCTCGAGCAGGTTGGCGACGAGGCGGGCGGTGATGGGCTCGCGCGGGCCGGCCTTGCGGTCCTGGCGGGCATAGCCGTAGTGGGTGATAACGGCGGTGATGGAGCGGGCGGATGCGCGCTTGGCAGCGTCGGTGGCGATGAGCAGCTCCATGAGCATGTCGTTGACGTTGCCGCCGGCCACGGACTGAATCAGGAAGACGTCGGCGCCGCGGACGGTCTCGTCGTAGCGGGCGTAAATCTCACCGTTGGCGAACTGCTTTAGCGTAAGGCCCGAAAGCTCGACCCCAAGGTACTCAGCAATCTTCTGAGCGAGGGGACGGTTGGAGGAACCGGAATACACGCGGATGGACTTGCGCATATTCTCCGACTTCTCGGGATCATTAATCGGCATTACCCTTCTCCTTTATACATCGAATGCCATATAGATGCCTTTTTGCATTGTAACCGCGCGACGGGGCTTATCGGGTCTTGATAACGTCTTTACCGTCAACGGACACGAACCGACCACTCATCCGGTTGCGCAGGTCACGATAGAAAAAGGAGCCGCCCCCATGGAGCAGCTCCTTTTGTGCTTGGTAAAACGTTATACCTCGTCGTCCTCGTGCAGGCGGCGGCGGTAATCGGCGGCCCAGCCCTCAATATTTACCTGACGGGCGCGGCCCAGACCAAGTGCGTCGGCCGGGACCGGCTCGGTGATGACGGAGCCGGCGGCCACGAGTGCACCGTCGCCGATCTGGGCGGGCGCGACCATCATGGTGTCGGAGCCAATGAAGGCGTCCTTGCCGATGACGGTCTTGTGCTTGTGGACGCCGTCGTAGTTGCAGGTGATGGAGCCCGCGCCCACGTTGACGCCGGGGCCCATGGTGGTGTCGCCGATGTAGGACAGGTGCGGCACCTTGGAGCCCTCGCCGATCGTGGACTTCTTGATCTCCACGTGCGTGCCGGCTTTGGAGCCGTCGAGCATGTGAGTGCCCGGGCGCAGGTAGGCGCGCGGGCCGCAGTCGACGCCGTTCTCGATGACGGCGTCGATGGCGATGGTCTCGTCGATGACGCAGCCGCTGCCGACGGTGGTGTCGGTGAGGCGGCTGTTGGGACCGAGCTGGCACTCCTCGCCCACGGTGACGTGGCCGATCAGGTGCGTCTGCGGCCACACGACGGTATCGCGGCCGATAACGGCATCGGGGCCGATCCAGGCCTGCGTGGGGTCGATGAAGGTGACGCCCTCGGCCATCCAGTGCTCGTTGATGCGGTCGCGAGCGATGGCAGTGAGCTGCGCGAGCTGGATGCGGCTGTTGACGCCCAGGCCATCACGGTAGTCGTCGCAGTGAAAGATGGAGACTGCCTGGCCGTGACCCTTGAGGATTTCGAGCATGTCGGGCAGGTAGTACTCGGACTGCGCGTTGTCGTTGCCGATCTCGTTAATGTGGGCGGCGAGCTGCGCGCCGTCGAAGGCGTAGCAGCCGGCGTTGCACTCGAGTAGCTCGGCGGCCTGCTCGGGCGTGCAGTCCTTCTGCTCGATGATGCGCTCGATCTGACCATCGGCGCCCAGCTTGATGCGGCCGTAGCCAAAAGGATCGGGCGGGGTCATGGTCATGACGGTGCAGGCGAGCTCGCCGGTGGCGACGGTCTGTGCGAACTTGGCGACGGTGTCGGCGGTGATGAGCGGCAGGTCGCCGTTGAGCACCACGACGGGGCCTTGCGTGATGCCACAGGCCTCGAGCGCGACCTTCACGGCGTGACCGGTGCCCAGACGCTCGGTCTGCTCGACGCACTCGACCTTGGTGGCACTGTTGGCGTAGGCGCCATCGATGAGGGCGCGCATCTCGTCGGCGTGGCTGCCGATGACAACCACGACGCGGCTGCAGCCGGCCTTGATGGTAGCGTCGACGATCCACTGGACCATGGGCTTACCCAGGATCTTGTGCGAAACCTTGCAGTGGTTCGACTTCATGCGGGTGCCCTCGCCGGCAGCGAGGATAATTGCGGTTGCGTCCATGTGATCTCCTGTTACGTTATAGAGACGTGTGTTTGGAAACGATACACGGCGCAATATGATACCGCAGGCATATGATGAGCGCGTAACGATTGGTTTGCGGCAGCTGATGCTTGGGCCGGCGGTGCGGCGTTTGCGCTGGTTGTGTATGGCGGAGGCGCTGCGGCGTTGACGTTTGAGCGAGGGGATGAGGGTGCCCGTGGATATCATGCGAGAGGAATCGGGCAACGAGCCCGTCGCGGCATTCTCGATGTCGCATCCGGCGGTGCCGGCACTCTACATGGTGCTGACGTTGGGGCTCACCATGTTCTCGATGCAACCGGTGCTGATTGCGCTGTCACTTGCGGGCGGGTTGGCGTATGGATTTGCGACGCGTGGGGCTGCCCGCACGCTGGGCGCACTTCGCTGGCAGCTGCCGGTGATTTTGATTATCGCGCTGGTCAATCCACTGTTTAGTGCCTCGGGCTCGACGGAGCTGTTCCGTATTGGCATGCGCGCGGTGTATCTGGAGAGCATGGTATACGGCCTGTGCATGGGCGGGCTGTTTGTGGCGAGCGTGCTGTGGTTTGAGGCCGCGGCGTCGATGCTCGAATACGACAAGGTGCTCGCGCTTTTGGGTAACGCCGCACCGGTGATCGCGCTCATGATCTCGATGTGCATGAGGCTTATCCCGCAGTTTTTGCGCCGCGGCCGTACGGTGCTGGCGGTGCAGGATGCGATTGATGTGCCGGGCCGCGCGCCGGCCGACCCCGTGCGCTCGCGCCTGCGGGCATCGAGTGCATTGATGGGCTGGGGCATGGAAGATTCGTTGGAGCGCGCGGACGCGATGCGCTCGCGCGGGTGGGGCGCCGCGACGCGTCGTACGACGTATGCGCGGTATCGGCTGGGGCGCAGCGACGTTGCCGCGCTGGTTGGGCTTGCGCTGTTTGGTGCTGCCGCGGTGGCGGTGGCGTGGACCGCGACGACGCAGTATTCGTTTTATCCGCAGCTCTCGGTGCCGGCGCCGTGGCCGGGCTATGTCGTGTACGCTGCCTGGATGGTGCTGCCTTGCGCGTTGCACGCGATTGATGAGAAGAGGTTTGGCTGATGGCTCGGTTGGATAGGGGCCCGGTGTCGGGCGCGGCGTGCGGCCCGGATATGCCGGCGATTGAGGTGCGGAGCCTGAGCTTTGCCTACCCCGATACTGATGCTGCGGTGCTCGAGGGGCTCGACTGGTCTGTTCCCCAAGGTGCATTTGCGCTGCTTGTTGGCGGTACCGGTTCGGGCAAGTCGACGCTGCTGTCGCTGCTCAAGCCCGAGATCGCGCCGGCGGGTACGCTCTCCGGCGAGCCGCGCGTGCTGGGCGAGAACGTTGCCGACATGGACGTGCGGGCATCGGCGGAGCGCGTGGGTTATGTGTTTCAGGACCCCGAGAACCAGATCGTGTGCGAGACCGTGTGGCACGAGATGGCGTTTGGTCTGGAAAACTTGGGGCTAGCGCGTGATGAGATGCGCCGTCGCGTATCTGAGACCAGCTATTTCTTTGGGCTGGAAGATTGGCTCCACCGCGACACCGATACGCTTTCGGGCGGACGCAAACAGCTGCTGTCGCTGGCGGCTGTGCTGGCATTACGCCCGCGCGTGCTGCTGCTCGACGAGCCCACGTCTCAGCTCGATCCCGTTGCTGAGAAGAATTTCCTGCACGCGCTGTTTCGTGTGAATCGCGAGCTGGGCTGCACGGTTGTTGTGGCGACGCATCAGCCGCGCCCAATGCTCGAATACGCGACGCGTGCGTACCGGATTGAGGACGGTCGCGTGCGCGAGGTGGCGGATATGGCTTCTTTGGGACGCCGAGAATCGCTGTTTTCCGATGACATGTTGGGGTGGGGTGCCATCCGATGTGCAAAAAACGGAGTATTCAGCAGGCGTGAGGACAATTTGGGCTCTCTGGAGCCGACCGGGGACGTATCGAGCGCGAAAAAAAGTTCAGAATTGGACAAATCGTCCGAATTTGTGGCGCAAACGTCGCTCGAGAATGGCTCGGAAGCCTTCCCGCGCACGGATGGAAGCAGAATACTCCAAAAAATGCACGGCGGGTCGGCTACCACCCTGTCGGAAGGCTGGTTTCGCTACGATCGCGCGGGCGGTTGGGTGCTGCGCGGGCTCGACGTGGCGTTTTCGGCCGGTGCGGTGCATGCGATCGTGGGCGGCAACGGATGCGGTAAGTCGACGATACTCTCGGTGCTGGCGAAGACCGCCAAGCTGCAGCGCGGCCGCATGGTGCGCGGAGCGGCCTCGGCGGCGCTGCTGCCTCAGAATCCCAAAGCATTGCTGGTTGCCGAGACGGTTCGCGATGAGCTGATGGAATGGGCCTCGACCTGCGGATATGACGAGAACTTGGCGCGGGAGCGTGCGGCGAGCTTGGGGTTGTCGGGTCTGGATGGACGCCATCCGTACGATCTTTCGGGCGGGCAGCGTCAACTGCTTGCATTGGCAAAACTGCTGCTAATCGGCCCCGAACTGCTATTGCTCGATGAGCCCACCAAGGGTCTAGACCTGTTCAGCCGCCGCACCATCGCCCGCGCCCTGCGTGACCATGCGAAGGCTGGCGGCACCGTCATCATGGCTACGCACGATTTGGACTTTGCCGAGCAGGTAGCCGACGACGTCGCCATGATGTTTGACGGCGAGATTGCCTGCATGGAGTCCCCGGCCGACTTCTTTGCCGACAACGTGTTCTATAGGGCGTGATGGGATGACGGACTGTCGTTTCTCGCGTTTGCTTGCAAAACTGGAGATCCCGCTGTTGTTGGCGGTGCCGGCGGTGATGGCTGCCGCGTTGCTGGCGGGTGTTGAGCAGACAGCGTTGGCCATGCTGGTTGTGGTGGCGTTGGTGCTTGCGCTGTTCTTTGCGGGCTATGAGGCATCGCGTCCAGGCCTGCGTCAGATTATGCCCACGCTGGTGCTGGCGGCGCTGGCGGCGGCGGGGCGCATCCTGTTTGGACCCATTCCCGACTTTAAACCCGTGAGTGCCATCGCCATTATCGCCGGGGCGACACTCGGTCGTCGTAACGGCTTTATGGTCGGTGCG
>DXLY01000070.1:356-9833 GCA_019414465.1 Collinsella sp. | reverse complement strand
ACGCTCACGTTGACTGCCCGGGCCACGCTGACTACGTCAAGAACATGATCTCCGGTGCTGCTCAGATGGACGGCGCTATCCTGGTCATCGCCGCTACCGACGGCCCCATGGCTCAGACCCGCGAGCACATCCTGCTCGCCCGTCAGGTCGGCGTTCCCTACATCGTCGTCTTCCTGAACAAGTGCGACATGGTCGACGATGACGAGCTCATCGACCTCGTCGAGATGGAGACCCGTGAGCTCCTCTCCGAGTACGATTTCCCCGGCGACGACATCCCCGTCATCCGTGGCTCCGCTCTGGGCGCTCTCGAGGGCGACGCCAAGTGGATGGACGCCATTCGCGAGCTCATGAAGGCCGTCGACGAGTACATCCCGACGCCTGCTCGTAACAACGACCTCCCGTTCCTGATGGCCGTTGAGGACGTTATGACCATCTCCGGCCGTGGTACCGTTGCTACTGGCCGTGTCGAGCGCGGTGAGCTCAAGCTCAACGAGCCCGTCGAGATCGTCGGCATCAAGGATACCCAGAACACCGTCGTTACCGGTATCGAGATGTTCCGTAAGTCCATGGACTTCTGCGAGGCTGGCGACAACGTCGGTCTGCTGCTCCGCGGCATCAAGCGTGAGGACATCGAGCGCGGCCAGGTTCTCTGCAAGCCCGGTTCGGTTACCCCGCACACCAAGTTCACCGGCGAGATCTACGTTCTGACCAAGGAGGAGGGCGGCCGTCACACCCCGTTCTTCGATGGTTATCGTCCTCAGTTCTACTTCCGTACCACCGACGTTACCGGTACGGTCAAGCTCCCCGAGGGCACCGAGATGGCTATGCCTGGTGACCACATCACCATCGAGGGCGACCTCATCCACCCGATCGCCATGGAGGAGGGCCTGCGCTTCGCTATCCGCGAGGGTGGCCACACCGTCGGTTCGGGCATCGTCTCCACGATCATTGAGTAAATTAGCTCTTTGATATAGCTGACTTAGAGAACCCGGCACTTATATGGGTGCCGGGTTCTTTTCTGCAATGGATATTGAGCCGTTGCTGGTGTCGAGAGGATCGATAATGGTCCTGGATGCACCGTCGATTAGCTCTCGATGGCTTCATTGATGTGTTCCAAATATGAATGGATCCACCGAGAACCAATTGACTCGAGGTTTTCATTGACAGCACTTACGTGGAGCTGATAAAGTAACAACTCGTGCCCGTACGGGGCGGAAATGAAAGGTTCAGGATACATGCGTACTCTAGTTACTCTTGCGTGCACTGAGTGCAAGCGCCGCAACTATACGACCACCAAGAACAAGTCGACCATGCCTGATCGTATGGAGATCAAGAAGTATTGCCCCTGGTGCCGTCACCACACGCTGCACAAAGAGACTCGCTAGTCTCTAGTCACATACGCCAGTAGTTCAATTGGTAGAGCATCGGTCTCCAAAACCGAGTGTTGAGGGTTCGAGTCCTTCCTGGCGTGCCAGTCATTATTCCGTAAGCTCCCACTTGGGGGCTTACGGTTTACTCATGTATAAGCGCATTGCGCGGAGGTAACCCAAATGGCCAACAAGAAGAACAAGAAGAAGGCTCAGCAGCCGGCACCTGCCAACAAAGCTGCCGCCAACTCCAAGGTTGAGGCCAAGAAGGCCGTTGCCAAGAAGAACGAGAAGGCTGCGAAGTCCAAGAAGAACGAGAAGCCTGGTTTCTTCGCCCGCACCAAGAAGTATTTCGCTTCGGTCAAGTCCGAGATGAAGCGTGTCACGTGGCCCGATAAGAAGGAGCTCGTGAACTACTCGGTTGTTGTTTGCGCTTCTCTGATCGTCGTCGGCGTCGTCATCGCTCTGCTCGATGCTGGCTTTGGCGAGGCTCTTGCTCTGTTCTCTGGATTGAGGGGCTAAACCATGTCTAAGCGTTGGTACGTCGTTCACACTTACTCTGGATACGAGAACCGCGTTAAGTCCGATCTCGAGCATCGCATCGAGACTATGGGCATGCAGGACCGTATCTTTGATATCGAGATTCCTATGGAGCGCGTCACCGAGATTAAAGAGGGTGGCAAGCGTGAGACCAAGGATTCCAAGATCTTCCCGGGTTATGTCCTGGTCCGCATGGAGATGGATGACGATGCTTGGACGTGTGTTCGTAACACGCCTGGCGTCACCGGTTTCCTAGGCGGCAACGGCAAGCCCGCTCCGCTTTCCCGCGACGAGTACAACAAGATGACTCGTCGTCCCGGTAAGGGCGATTCGCCCAAGCGCACCTCGGTTGATATTGAGGTCGGTACGTCCGTCCGCGTCACCGATGGCCCGCTTACCGACTTTGATGGCAAGGTCTCCGAGGTTAACACCGAGGCTGGCAAGCTCAAGGTCACGCTGATGATCTTTGGCCGCGAGACGCCGGTCGAGCTCGACTTTAACCAGGTCGCTGTCATCGCTTAAGTTTTCGTCCGTTCGCGCGAGCGTGCTTCTTCTGTGACTGCTCATCTCAGGAGTGCTTCTAACACGTGCGTGCTTACGATATAGCAAGTACTTCACACTCGTGATTCGAAAGGAATGACCATGGCTGAGAAGAAGGTTGCCAACGTCATTAAGCTCCAGATTCCTGCTGGTGCAGCAAACCCCGCTCCTCCCGTCGGCCCCGCCCTGGGCGCTGCTGGCGTGAACATCATGCAGTTCTGCCAGGCCTTTAACGCCGAGACGCAGGACAAGAAGGGTGACATCATCCCCGTTGAGATCTCTGTCTACGAGGACAAGTCCTTCTCCTTCATCACCAAGACCCCGCCGGCGGCTCACCTTATCAAGAAGGAGCTGAACCTCAAGTCTGGTTCCGCTAAGCCCCAGGCTGACAAGGTTGGTCAGCTCTCCCAGGAGCAGCTCACCAAGATCGCCGAGATCAAGATGCCGGACCTCAATGCCAACGACATTGACGCCGCCAAGAAGATCATCGCCGGTACCGCCCGTTCCATGGGCGTCACCATCGCTGAGTAGCGATTTCTTATGGTAACGGCGGGTGCTCCGACCGGGGCGCCCGTTAAATGTGTGCAATAGGGCACACGATACGATGTGGGAGGGCTCACGCCCGTTTAACCACAGGAGGTAATGCACATGGCTAAGCATGGTAAGAGCTATAACGCCGCTGCCGAGAAGATCGACCGCGCCACGCTCTACACCCCCCTTCAGGCTGCCAAGCTCATCAAGGAGCTCGACACCGCCAAGTTCGACGAGACCGTCGAGGCTCACTTCCGTCTGGGCATCGATACTCGTAAGGCTGACCAGAACATCCGTGGTTCCATCTCCCTGCCCCACGGCACCGGCAAGACCGTTCGTGTTGCCGTCTTCGCCGAGGGCGAGAAGGCCCGTGAGGCTGAGGCTGCCGGCGCCGACATCATCGGTTCCGACGAGCTCGTCGCCCAGATTCAGAAGGGCGAGATCAACTTCGACGCCGCTATCGCTACGCCGAACATGATGGCCAAGGTTGGCCGCATCGGTAAGATCCTTGGTCCCCGTGGCCTCATGCCGAACCCCAAGCTCGGCACCGTGACCATGGACGTCGCCAAGATGGTCTCCGAGCTCAAGGCTGGCCGCGTTGAGTACCGCGCCGACCGCTACGGCATCTGCCACGTGCCCCTGGGCAAGAAGTCCTTCTCTGAGCAGCAGCTCGTCGAGAACTACGCTGCCCTGTACACCGAGATTCTGCGCGTCAAGCCCTCTTCTGCTAAGGGCAAGTACGTCAAGTCCATCTCCGTGTCTTCCACCATGGGCCCTGGCGTCAAGGTCGATCCCGCTGTCCAGCGTGACTTCCTGGCTGAGTAACTGCTAGTTACTGCCTGAGTACAGCAAGCATTGCTAAAGAAACCCGGTTCTGCCTTGTGCAGGACCGGGTTTCTTGCTATCGCGTCAAAAGCACCATAAAGGGGACAGTGTCCCCTTTATGGTGGTTACCAGGGTGTTCTGGCTGTTGAGGACTCGATGGCATCGTGGCGTTTGAGCTCGCGGCGCATGGTTTGCGAATTGAGCCAGGCTGCCTGCCAGCCACGGATGGGGTAGCGCGTCTGGTCGAGCTCAAACTGCGTATAGCCGCAGGCGTTGATGATCGTCGTTCCACACACATGCTGCCGCTCGCGCTGAAAATCGTAACCGTAGCTTTGGTGTACATGCCCATGCACCATGTAGTCGGCCCCCCAGGATTCAAGCGCCGTGTTAAAGCACTCAAACCCTCGATGCGGCAGATCGTCCAGATCACCCATACCGGCGGCGGGTGCATGGGTAAGCAGAATGTCGCACCCGCCGACCATCCTAACCTTACGCGACAGCTTACGCATGCGCTTGGACATCTCGCGTTCGGTGTACATGTTGGCGCCGTCGCGATAACGCATGGACCCGCCAAGGCCCGCAATGCGAATCCCTCGGTACGTGTACACGCTGTCTTCTACGCAGATACATCCGCCCGGTGCATGACGTGCGTAGCGGTCATCGTGATTGCCACGCACGTAGATGAGCGGTTTGTTGATGACCGTAACCAAAAACTCAAGATAGTCCGGGTCCAGATCGCCGGCGGACAAAATCAGGTCGACGCCCTCAAAGCGTTCCTTGCGAAAGCACTCCCAAAGGCATCGTTCTTCGGTATCGGCTATGGCAAGGATTTTCATAGGGCAGGGACTTTCGGCTCATCGTCGAGCTGCGGAATGGTGCCTACCACGTTATCCGCCAGCCAATTCATCTCGACAATCTGCGTGCTCGGCAGCGGAGGGAAGCCTTCGATCTGTACCACGCCGTTCTGGCTGTGGAGCTCGCCGCCAAAGGGGTTGATGGATCCCTCAACAATGCCGTTACGGAGCAACTGCACGAGTTTGCGCGTCTGGTAGGGTAGGCCCGGAGCGTAACGGATGTCGATAACGCCAGAGCTCATGCCGTACCAGTAGTTGACGGCGCGCACTTGGTTGTCATCGCTGGTCTCGTCCCACGTGCCGTGCAGAAGGCTGCGAACGATGAGCTCGTAGTAACGGCCCCAGTTCCATACCGGCATGGCGATGCCGGTAACCTTGCCATCGACCAGGCGGTGAAGTCCGTAGGCCGTGGGGTCTTCGAGCGACTTTGACATGTCGGCGCCGGTCATGACGCTTACACCTTCGCGGCACATGGCCTCGGCAAGGCCTCCGGCGGGCACATCGCCCCAAGTCAGGATAATTTGCGCACGGGGGTCGAGCAGCGAGGCGCCAATCGCAAAGGCGTTGATCTCGCTGAGCGCGCCCGAGGCGAAGACCGACGCGTGGTAGCCGATGCGGTGGTTGTCCGCCATGCTGGCGGCAAGGGCGCCCAGGAGGAACTTGGCCTCGTACATCTTGCCAAAGTACGAACGGACGCTTTGATGGGGAAGGCCGATAGAGCAGTTGAGGAACCGAACCTGGGGATACTCAACGGCAGCCCTGAGCGTGTATTCCATCAGGCGGTGCGAGGTCGAGAAGATGACGTTTGCCCCATGTTTGACAGCCGTTTCCACGGCGGCGTAGAACACATCCGGATCGTGACAGTCCTCGAACGCCTCGGTGCGCACGATACCGCCAAAGTGCTCATCGAGATACTGACGCCCTTGGTCGTGCAGGCTGTCCCAGCTCGACGTCGCACAGGGGAACTCATGGATAAAGGCGATGCGCAGGGGGTTGGTCGCCGAATAGACGGTCTTGCCCATAAAGAAGTTGAGCACGCCGGAGGTGGACTTGGCGGGCGACTCCTCCTCGTCGACGCTCGGCGCTTCAACAAGATCGACCTTGTCCTCGTCATTTTTGCCGGCAATGACCAGCTCGCGCCAAATCTTGCACAGGCGGTTTACGACGATATCCGTTGGCGTATCCAGCAGGCGGTCCTGGTTGTACACATTGAGGTACACGAGCATGGCGTCGGCGGGCGTAATGTCCAGGTGGTCGCCGCCTGCGCGAAGGTAGGCGCGCTTAAAGAGCAGGAAGGTGTGGCGCAGGTAGTCGACCTTTTTCTGCGGCCATTTTTCGATAAGATTCTGACCGAGCATCTTGGCGAGCGTCTCGTAGCTTCCCTCACGCGAGAACTCGATCTCGTATAGGGGGCAGACGCGCCAAAACGCGCAGAATTCGCCGTACAGGCGGCTTTCGACGGAATCCCATGTGCCGGGGTAGAGACGGGTGACCCTGGCCGAAACCGTTGGAACGTCCAGGAATTTGAGGACACTGACGCGTTTGTTGCCTTCCTGGACATAGAACCGATGCATGAACTCGGTGACGATGATGGGGTCGCGATAGCCCTCGGTTACCTGGATGTCGTAGAGGTTGGACCACTTGCGGGCGAACTCGGTGCTAAACGGAAGCAGGGGCATAAAGTTACACGAAAAGGCGGACTGACGGCCTTTGGTGACCGTGCCGACGACCATTTCGAGCGGAATATCACGCAGACCGACATTCTCTCGCTGACCTAAGGGGAGCTGAGCAACCAAGCTATCGAGGTCCGTAAGGTATGGATGCTCGCTTTGGCTGATGGCGCGACGGCGTCCCTGCTCGCCGCGCTTGCGTGCTTGACGATAGGCCTCTTCCATGGTGTCTACTCCCTTAGTCGTTTAAACAACGATATGAACCATGGTACCACGAATGAAAACCACTACAAAGATGCCTGTCCCCTTTGCGGTGGTTTAGGCGATGATGGGGGCGATGGCGCGGATGCAGGCGTCGGCTGCCGTGAAAGTAGTGCTATCGTCGCTGACGATAAAGATGATCTTTCCTTTGATGCCAAAGTCGCCGATTTCGCTAAAGAGTACGTAGGGCTCCTTGTCAAAGCCCGAGATGGGCGAGACGGCCGTTTTGGTTGCGCTCGTGAGCTCGTCTGCCAGCACGTCAAGGGAAGCCCACTTAGACGTGTCCTTTACGGCAACGGGCACGGCCACGCGCCCAAAGGGCATCAAATGCACGAGCGTGTTCTTGGAGATGTTGGAGTTGGGCACAATGATGGTCTGTCCACAGGCATCCTCAATCGTTGTATGGCGCCAAGTGATGTCTTGGACCACGCCGGATACGCCGCCGACCTCGATATTGTCGCCGGGTTTGATGATGCCCATAAAGGTCACTTGCATGCCGCCGATAAGGTTTGACAGCGTGTCCTGAAAGCCGAGCGAGATGGCGATGCCGCCGACGCCAAGAGCGGCGACGAGCGCGTTTGCGTTAATGCCAAAGCAGTTGTCGAGGATAAAGCTGCCGCCGATCATCCAGATGACGGCGCGCGCGATGTTGATGAAGATACTCGATGCCGGAAGCGGGTTATCGTCTCGGCTAAGCAGATGGTGCAGGGTCTTGGATGCGACCTTGGCGGCGACGGCGGTGCCTATCGCCAAGATGACGGCCCAGATGATGTTGTGGACCCACCGTTGCTCAAAGAAATGAAGAATCGGCTCAAACAATTCCATGTAGGGAAAACCTCCTTATGATCGTCCAACCATGATACCCACCAAGAAGCCCGTCCGATCAAATTCGGACGGGCTTCTGTGCTCGATATAAGGTTTACGCGCCGGGGCTGTAAGGCCCGGCGGTGTAGCTTAGCGTCGACGCTTCCAGATAATGCCGAGCATGATGACGATGATGCCGCCGATAAGGCACGCGCCAACTACTGCCAGCGTGCGGTCTCACGTTGCGGCAAGCTTACCGGTCGTCTTCTTGGTGATGACCTTCGTGGTCGCCGCGTCCGTCTTAGACGAGGGCTTAGGCGTCGGGGCCGGTGAGGGCGTGGGGTCCACGGCTGCGGAGCCGAAGCCGATGGTGCCGGCGAGCCCGGCCATCTTGCTCTCCCAGCCGTTCTGCCCGATCAGCGCCCTTAGCGCCGACTCGCAGGTACCCCACTCGGTGTGCTTAGTGGCGTTTGCGAAGGTGGGGAAGTCGGTCGTGTTGGTAATGATGTAGTTGTTGGTGGCGACGGTATAGGTCTTGGTGGGATCGAGCGTGCTGCCGTCTTTGGTGAGTGTGGCACTCACAATGCGCTTGCCTTCGGGCTGCGTCCAATCAATCGTCACGTTGATGCCGCCAAAGGAGAGAACGCTGCCAGAGTCATCGCGCCACTTGTACTTGTCTTGCGCCTCCTGCTCGGTGTGACCGGCCGCCACATAAGCCTGCTGAAGCTCGTAGCTGTCGTTGCAATCGTCGCTGATTTGTAGCGAGTGCTCGAGCGCTGCGAGGAAGTCCGCGCCGGTCATGGTCCAGGTCTCCACGGTGTTGCCGTAGGGCGAGATGGCGATGACGTTGCCGGCGGTCACGTTGCCCGCCGCGATGCCGCCGCGGATGCCGCCAGCGTTTTCGATAGCGAAGTCCGCGCCCGTCAGGGCAAGATAGGAGCCGCAAATCACGTGGCCGATGGTCTGGGCCTTGGTGGTGTCGCCCTCCTTGCTGGGGCGGAAATCAGTGGTGCGCACCATTTCCCAACCATGCGCGCCTGCGGCGTCCTCGCCGTAGAAATAGTTGGTGGTGGATGCGCCGAGCACCTTGTTCGATTCGTTTTCAAAGTCCTCGTCGAGCGGCTTGATCTTGTTGCGGACGGCTTCAAGGCGGCTTTGGTAGTCGGAGCCCTTGTCGGGGTCTGCCAAAAGGTCGTTGACGTTCTTGGCGGTGTAGAGCTTCTCGTCGCTACCGTCTGCAGGGACCGTGACCGTGTCATCGTCGGTCGTCTCGGTGTCATTCGTGTTGTACTTGTACGGAATGGAAAGCAGCCCCACCTCGGCAAAGGCGCTGCCTGCCTCGACAACGTGGATCGTCTTGCCGTCGGCTCCCGTCACCTTCTCGTTAAGGTTGATGTGCTCGTGGCCTGCGATAAGGGCATCGACGCCACGGAGCCGCGTGGCAAAGGTCTTGGCGTCGAGCGTGTGCGCGATACACACAACAACATCGCAGCCCTCCTTGCGCAGCTGCTCTGCCTCGGCATTGATGGCGTTCGCGGCACTCGAGAAGCTGGTGCCCGCAACCAGGTCCGCGCGCAGCGAGGGGCCAAGCGACTCATCCATGGCTCCTACAACGCCGACCTTGATCTGGTAGGCGAACGTTGAGTGACCTTCACTGTCCTCCCAGGTGCGATCGAGCGTCTTCGTGATGCTCGAGCTCCATACGCCGCTCGTAGACTTCGCATTCGCGCAGAGCATGGCGAAGGGCGTGCCGCTGGTGCTGTAGCCGGTCATGGTGCGGAGTTTGTCCGCGCCGTAGCTCCAGTCGTGGTTGCCTGGCGTGGTTGCGTCGTAGCCGTCGGCGTAGAAGGTGTCCATGAGCTCGGCGATGCTCTTGCCCTCGCTCATGGTGGCGAAGGACTGTCCGTGGAAGGTGTCGCCCGCATCGAGCAAAAGATCGGGGGCGCTGCTTTGGGCGCTATAGAGAACCGCCAGTCCGTCAAAGCCCACAGTGCCGGTGCCCTTGCTTGCGTTGTAGCTGTACTTGTAGCTGCCGTGGATATCGTTGGTGTGCATGACGGCCACGGAGCCGTCAATAGCGGCGGG
>DXLY01000070.1:0-314 GCA_019414465.1 Collinsella sp. | reverse complement strand
TTTTGACGTTTGCGCAGATAAAACCTACCAAAATAAACCTGTCCCTTTTTGGCAGGTTTTAGCTCAGCAGCATGCGGTCGTTGGCGAGCTCGCCGCCCGAGACCTCCTCGAACTTCTGCAGCAGGTCGGTCACGGTGAGCGACTTCTTCTCGTCGCCGGCCACGTCGTAGATCACATGGCCCTCGTGCATCATGATCAGACGGTTGCCCAGACGGATGGCATCGTTCATGTTGTGCGTGACCATGAGCGTAGTCAGGTGGTTCTCGTCGACGATCTCCTCGGTCAGGTTGAGCACCTTAGAGGCCGTCTTGGGG
>DXLY01000007.1:39274-48423 GCA_019414465.1 Collinsella sp. | reverse complement strand
CCACAGCCCCGCCGCCGGCGTGTTTCGGTCCGACCGCGCAATCGGCGACATCGTGAGCGCCGGAGACGTGATTGGCTACGCGGGCGATACGCCCATGTGCACGCAGATCGATGGCTGTCTGCGCGGGCTTTTGGCGAACGGCGTGCAGGTGACTGAGGGCTTTAAATGCGCCGATGTCGACCCGCGCGGCGATGCCAGCTATATCAACTACATTTCGGACAAAGCGACGTCGGTCGGCGGCGGCGTGCTCGAGGCACTCGCTATGCTCACCGATGTCTTTAGAGGATAGAAGGCGGCAATGGAAAAGCTCGATGTTGTGAATGCGGCGCTTGCCGCCCTGCGTGCTGGCGAGACGTGCGAGCTGGTGGTCGTGGCCGGTACGGCGGGGTCGTCCCCGCGCGGTGTGGGCGCCTGGATGGCCGTCTTTGCCGATGGCAGCCAGGCGGGCACTATCGGCGGCGGCAAGATTGAGCTCTTTGCGCTGGATGAGGCGCGCGAGCTCCTGAGCGCGGGACAGTCGCGTCTGGTCCGCTACACCATGGGCGGCGAGAACTCCGATACCGGCATGATCTGCGGCGGAGCCATCTGCCTGTGCTATCTGCGCCTGGATGTATCGCAGGCGCCGTTGTTCCAGTCGGTTGCCGACATCTTGGCCTATCGGCGCATCGGCGACTTCGTCATCGACTTTGAGCCGTTTATCGCGAGCGTGCTCGAGGGCGATGTGGCCGAGTACCATGGCGAGGAATCGCGCCGCACCATTGCGGGCTGTCCCGGGCTTTCGCTGGTGGAGGAGGGGAGTAAGGTCACCTACACCAACGCCGCCTCCGAGATTCCCACGGCGCACATCGAGACGCTCTGCCCCGAGGGCCTGACCTATATCTTTGGCTGCGGCCACGTGGGCGCCGCGACGGCGCGGGTGCTCACGGCGGCGGGCTTTGCCGTCGTGGCTTGCGACGACCGTCCCGGCACGCTGACCCCCGAATGGGTGCCCGGTGTCTACGACCGTCGTCTGGTCGACTACAAGAACCTGAGCAAGCAGTGCCCTATCGGCCCGCGCGACCTGGTGGTCGTCGCCACGGCGGGTCACAAGTCCGATATCGACGTGGTGATTCAGACCATGCGCGCCAAGCCTGCCGATCGGAGTCGCCATCGAGGCCGAGGACCCCGAGGAAATCGCCATCTCCATCGCCGCCGAGATGATCCACCTGCGCCGCACCAAACTCGTCCCCCGCAAGCGCTAGCCCCGTCCCAAATGAGCTACCCCAGCCCTCTGTCGCATACGGGTCAAAATGCTACCTGCGCCATATGCCCTATAATGTCCGCCCGTTGGGCGGCATGGGGCCGCTGCCTAGGGTATGGGAGGCGCAAATGGCAGAGTCGGCAGCAGGGGATGCCCTGTTCGAGCGTACGGGAAAAGTATCTTTTGTGCAGGTATTGCCCCATGCACTGCAGCATGTGCTGGCGGCATTCGCGGGTATCGTCACGCCCGCCATCATCATCGCGTCGGTCTGTGGCTTTACCCCTCAAGAGGAGGCCGCCGTCATCCAGGCATCGCTGGTTCTCTCGGCGCTCGACATTTTCCTTCAACAGTTCCCCATAAAAGGCGTCGTCGGTTCGGGCCTGCCCATTGTGATGGGTGCGAGCTTTACCTTCGTGCCGGCGCTCAAGGCAGTCGGTCTTGAGCTTGGCTTTGAGGCCGTGCTGGGCGCCCAGGTAATCGGCGGCGCGCTCGTCGTGCTATTCGGCCTACTGTTTAGGCGCGTGAGTTTTCTGTTCCCGGCTCCGGTGCTTGGCACCGTTATCTTTGTCATTGGCCTGTCGCTATGCCCAGTGGCAGTTGCCTCCATGGCGGGCGGGGAGGGCGCGGCCGATTTTGGCAGTGTCACCAACTGGGCCGTCGCACTCGTGACGTTCGTCGTTACCTTTATGGCCGGCAACTACGGCAAGGGCGCGCTTAGGCTGGGCAGCATCCTGGCTGGTATCTGCGCGGGCTTTGTTTTGGCTGCGGTGTTGGGCATGGTCGATTTCTCGGCCATCGCGACTGCCAGCTGGTTCGCCCCGCCGGCCCTGGGCGCCCATCGCCTGGTGTTCGACCCGGCCGCGTGCGCCGTCGTGGGCGTCGTCGCCATTGTCAACGCCGTGCAGGTTATGGGTGAGTTTGCCGCTGTCTCGTCCGCTGCGCTCGATACCCCTGCGACCGATAGCCAGATCTCGGGTGGCCTGATCGCCAACGGCCTGGTCGGTATGCTGTCGGGCTTTTTTGGCGGCGTCCCCACGGCAACCTTTGGCCAGAACGTGGGCATTATCGCCGAGAACAAGGTCGTCAACCGTATGGTCTTTACGCTTGCCGCCGCCATCTTGCTCATCGCGGGTCTGCTGCCCAAGTGTGCGGCAGTGCTCACGTCCATTCCGCAGCCGGTAATCGGCGGCGCCACGATCGGCGTGTTCGCGACCATCGGCATGAACGGCGTTGTCATGTTTGCCCGTCACGGCCTGTCTCAGCGCGATACCACGCTCATGGGTCTCTCTATCGCCTTTGGCACGGGCATTGAGCGCACGGCCGGCGCGCTTGCTGGCGCTGGATTCCCCGCATGGGTCGGCACCGTCTTTGGCGGATCCTCCATTGCCGTCGCCGCACTTGTTGCCGTCGTCCTCAACCTGGTCCTGCCTCGCCAAAAATAACGCCCCATATATGAGTTGCGTTGAAATACGGATTGTTTAAGCCTGTTAGGCCGCCAAACAGTCCCTATTTCACCGCAACTGCTTGTTGAGACCAATTTGTGCGGGGGAGTTGTGGAGTTGTGCAGGCAGACGAGGTTTTTCTGGAAATACGCTCCCGATGCGCGTATAGTACCGATTGTTTTGTCGGCTCCTGCTGCGTCGAGTCCAAACCGCGAAATGCCATGAGCGGCGCGGATGCAGCCAGGAGGCACGAGGACAACCCATCGTGGCCACGCCCCGTGCTTAAAACCCCAAGAAGGAGTGAACAATGGCAGAAGAGAAGTATGTGCCGCGTCTGAAGACCAAGTACAACAACGAGGTCAAGCAGCAGCTTCAGGACAAGTTCCAGTACGAGAACGTCATGATGATCCCCAAGTTTGAGAAGATCGTCGTGAACATGGGTGTCGGCGAGGCCGCTACCGATTCCAAGGCCATCGACGGTGCCGTGCGCGACCTGCGCGCCATCACCGGCCAGCAGCCGATGATCACCCGTGCCCGCAAGTCCATCGCTACCTTCCGCCTGCGCGCTGGTATGCCGATCGGCTGCAAGGTTACCCTGCGTGGCGACCGTATGTGGGAGTTCTTCGATCGTCTGACCTCCGTCGCGATCCCCCGTATCCGCGACTTCCGCGGTATCTCCGCCAAGAGCTTCGACGGCCGTGGTAACTTCTCCATGGGCGTCACCGAGCAGCTCATCTTCCCCGAGATCGACTTCGACTCCGTCGATCACCAGCGCGGTATGGACATCACTTTCGTGACCACCGCCAATACCGATGAGGAGGCCAAGGCCCTTCTGGACGCCTTTGGTTTCCCGTTCAAGAAATAGGTTCACCTGCCCTATAAGCGTCGTTCCCACAAGGGGGCGGCGCTTGGGGCGAACAATACTCTATGTGAGGAGGATATAAGTGGCTAAGACATCGATGATCGTCAAGTGCAATCGCAAGCAGAAGTTCTCTACTCGTGAGTACACGCGCTGCCAGCGCTGCGGCCGTCCGCACTCTGTGTACCGCAAGTTCGGCCTGTGCCGTGTCTGCTTCCGCGAGCTTGCACTCAAGGGCGAGCTTCCCGGCGTTAAGAAGGCCAGCTGGTAAGTCACTAC
Organism: Collinsella sp.; assembly: GCA_019414465.1. Classification (GTDB taxonomy): domain Bacteria; phylum Actinomycetota; class Coriobacteriia; order Coriobacteriales; family Coriobacteriaceae; genus Collinsella. Next base: position 44,603 of record DXLY01000007.1, on the reverse strand, counting down.
CAGCGTTTCAAGCATCAGTTTGGAACAGGGAAAACGCGCTAAAAAGGCTTTGCCGTTAAGGGCGGCGAAGAACCAAGAGCACGTGTTCATCAAGAACGAAGGAGAATCTGTATGAACCTTACAGACCCGATCGCAGATATGCTTACGCGCATCCGTAACGCTAACTCTGTGAACAAGGCCACGGTCTCCATGCCGAGCAGCAAGAAGCTCGTCGAGATCGCTCGTGTTCTGCACGAGGAGGGCTACATCGAGGGCTACGATGTCGAGGACACCGTTCCCCAGAAGACTCTGCACATCACGCTTAAGTATGGTCCCAAGAAGGCTAAGGTCATCAACGGCATCCGCCGCATTTCCAAGCCGGGCCTGCGTAAGTACACCGGCGTTGCCGACATGCCCCGCGTCCGCGGTGGCCTTGGTACCGCCATTATTTCCACCAGCCATGGCGTCATGACCGACCGCGATGCTCGCAAGCACAACGTCGGCGGCGAGATCATCGCTTACGTCTGGTAATTCGCTCGGTAGGTAGAAGGAAAGGAGATCACCGTGTCTCGTATCGGTAATAAGCCTGTCCAGATTCCCGCCGGAGTCGAAGTGGCAGTCAACGGCAACAACGTTGTCGTCAAGGGCCCCAAGGGCCAGCTCGAGCTGGATGTTTTTGAGAAGCTCGCTATCAACGTCGAGGACAACGTCCTCACCGTTTCCCGTCCCGACGACGAGCGTGAGACCCGTGCCCGCCACGGCCTCACCCGCGCTCTCATCCACAACATGGTTGTTGGCGTTTCCGAGGGCTTCGAGAAGAAGCTCGAGCTCGCCGGCGTCGGTTACCGCGTGCAGCAGAAGGGCAAGAACCTCGAGTTCTCCCTGGGCTTCTCGCACCCCGTGATCGTCGAGGCTCCCGAGGGCATCACCTTCGAGGTTCCCGACAACACCCACGTGAACGTCAAGGGTATCAACAAGCAGCAGGTCGGTCAGATCGCCGCTGAGATCCGCGGCCATCGTCCTCCCGAGCCTTACAAGGGCAAGGGTATCCACTATGTTGGCGAGCACATCCGCCGCAAGCTGGGTAAGGCCGCCAAGTAGTCGTAACCGACTCACTCGCATAAGACCAGCACCCCGTTAGGTGCTGGCAAGATCAACCTTTTTAGGAGTTTACGTATGAACAAGCATAAGGCGAAGCTGGAAGGCCTCAAGCGTCGTCAGCGTCGTGTTCGCGGCAAGGTCTCGGGTACCGCCGAGCGTCCGCGTCTTCGCGTGACCCGTACTAACGCCAACATCTATGCCCAGATCATCGACGACAGCAAGGGCTCCAGCCTGACGCTCGTCTCTGCCTCGACCCTCGAGGCCGAGTTCAAGGGCACCCACACCTCGAACAAGGAGGCTGCGGAGAAGGTCGGTCAGCTCGTTGGCAAGCGTGCCATCGAGGCCGGCATCACCAAGGTCGCTTTCGATCGTGGTGGCCGTATCTACCATGGCCGCGTCAAGGCCCTCGCCGACGGTGCTCGTGCCGCCGGTCTCGAGTTCTAGGAGGTATGTAGCACATGGCTCGTAATCAGAAGCAGCAGCGCGAGGCCTCCGAGTTCGAGGAGCGCGTCGTTTACATCAACCGCGTGTCGAAGACCGTCAAGGGTGGTCGTCGCATGAGCCTCGTCGCTCTCGTCGTCGTTGGCGACGGCAAGGGCAACGTCGGCGTTGGCATGGGCAAGTCCGCTGAGGTGCCCATGGCCATCTCCAAGGCGTCTCTCGATGCCAAGAAGAACATGTTCCACGTGCCGGTGACCGAGCAGGGCACCATTCCGCACGAGGTTCTCGGTCACTTTGGTGCCGGCCGCATCATCATCAAGCCCGCTGTCGAGGGTACCGGCGTTATCGCCGGCGGCGCTGTGCGTCCCCTCTTCGAGCTTGCTGGCATCAAGAACGTCCTGTCCAAGTCCCTCGGTACCGACAACGGCCTCAACATCATCAAGGCTGCCGTCGAGGGCCTCAAGGAGCTCTCCAGCCCTGAGGACGTCGCGGCTCGCCGTGGCCTGACGGTCTCCGAGATGTTCGTCGGTAAGGAGAACTAAGCATGGCTGACACCATCAAGATCAAGCAGGTCCGCAGCACCAATGGTTGCAAGCAGGACCAGGTCCGTACTGTCCGTGCCCTCGGTCTCCACAGGATCCGCGAGGTTCGCGAGATTGCTGACAACGAGTCCGTCCGCGGCATGATCTTCAAGGTCAAGCACCTTGTCGAGATTGTAGAGGAGTAGCAAATGCAGCTTCACGATCTTACTCCCGCGCCCGGTTCCACCAAGAACCGCAAGCGCGTCGGCCGTGGCAATTCTTCGGGTCACGGCACCACTTCTGGCCGCGGTCAGAAGGGCCAGGGTTCCCGCTCTGGCGGCACCAAGGGTGCCGGCTTCGAGGGTGGCCAGACTCCGCTGGCTATGCGCCTGCCCAAGCTTCCGGGCTTCCGCAACCCCCGTCGTATCGAGTACACCGCCGTTAACGTTGAGCGTCTCGAGCGCAAGTTCGAGGACGGCGCTGTGATCGACGGTGCCGCTCTTAAGGCCGCTCGCATCACCAAGAGCGAGTTCGAGCCCGTCAAGGTGCTCGGCAATGGTGAGCTCACCAAGAAGTTCACGGTCAAGGTCGACAAGGTCAGCGCTTCTGCGCAGGCCAAGATCGAGGCCGCCGGCGGAAAGGTCGAGCTGCCGTGCTAAATGGTCTTAAGAATGCTTTCCGCATCAAAGAATTGCGCGAAAAGATTCTTTTTACCATAGCTATGCTCGTCGTGTACCGCATTGGTGCGCACGTTCCTGTGCCCGGCATTCCCTTCCAGGGGATGCTGGGCCTTTTCTCGACCGATAACAATTCGGTCGCCGCAGGTGCTATGGCCCTCCTGAATCTTTTCTCTGGTGGCGCGTTGAGCTATGTTTCGGTGTTCTCCCTGGGCATCATGCCTTACATCACCAGCTCGATCATCCTCCAGATGCTCCAGGCCGTTGTGCCTTCCCTGCATGAGCTTGCCCGCGAGGGCGAGGTCGGTCAGACCAAGATTACGCAGTATTCGCGTTACCTCACCCTGGCTCTGGCAATCCTCAACTCCGTGGGTTACCTCTTCCTCTTTAAGAGCTTCGGCATCAGCTTTACTGGCGCCGGCGCTCCCGAGATCATCTTCGACCTCATGATCGTCGGCACGCTCACCGCGGGCGCCATGCTGATCATGTGGATTGGTGAGCTCATCACCCAGCGCGGTATCGGCAATGGCATGTCGCTGATCATCTTTGCGAACATCATGGCCGGCCTGCCGCAGGCGATCTTCTCCAGCACCGAGGGCAATGCCGGTGGCATCATCACCATGGTGATCATCTGCGCCATCATCTTGCTGGTTATCCCGCTGATTGTTTTCCTTGAGCGCGGCCAGCGCCGCATTCCGGTCTCCTACGCTAAGCGCGTCGTGGGCCGTCGCATGATGGGTGGCCAGACCACCTACCTGCCCATCAAGGTCAACACCGCGGGTGTCGTGCCGATCATCTTCGCTTCGGCGCTGCTGTACTTCCCGGCCCAGATTGCCGTGTTCTTCCCCGGCATCGGCTGGATTCAGGCAGTTGCCTCTGCGCTTTCGACCGGTTGGCTCAACTGGGTGCTTAACGTTGTCCTCATCGTGTTCTTCGCGTACTTCTACACCTCCATGGTGTTCAACCCCGATGACACGGCCGACAACCTTAAGAAGCAGGGCGGCTTTATTCCGGGCGTCCGTCCGGGTAGGGCTACCGCGGCCTACATCAAGAACGCGCTCAACAAGATCACGCTTCCCAGCGCTGTCTTTTTGGCGCTCATCGCCATCGTGCCTTCGATCATCTTCTCCTTCACGGGTAACCATCTGATCCAGGCATTTGGCGGCACGTCCATCCTCATCATGGTCGGCGTCGTGCTCGACACGGTCGATAAGCTCGAAGGCCAGATCAAGATGTATGATTACGATGGATTCTTTAAATAGGCTAGAGGAGGATTGCTCATGAACCTCGTATTGCTCGGAGCTCCGGGTGCCGGTAAGGGCACCGTCGCACAGGAGCTCGTCGCCGAGTTTGGCGTCGCTCACATTTCCACGGGCGACCTGCTGCGTGCTGCCGTCAAGGGTGGCACCGAGCTTGGTATTCAGGCTAAGAAGTACATGGACGCTGGCGAGCTCGTCCCCGACCAGCTCGTGATCGACCTTGTCAAGGAGCGCCTTGCCGCCGATGACGCCCAGCAGGGCTTCATCCTCGATGGCTTCCCGCGCAACACCGCCCAGGCTGTGACGCTCGATTCCGAGCTCTCGGCTATGGGTCGCGAGATCGACTGCGCTCTTCTGGTCGATGTGGCCCCCGAGGTCATCATCGATCGTCTGTCTTCGCGTCGTACCTGCCGCGCCTGCGGCTACACCGGCACGGCTGCCGATGCCACCTGCCCCAAGTGCGGCGGCGAGATGTATCAGCGCGACGACGACAAGCCCGAGACCATCAAGAACCGTCTCGACGTCTACGAGAAGTCCACGAGCCCGCTCGTCGACTACTATCGTGGCCAGGGTCTGCTCAAGTCGGTCAACGGTGACCAGGCTCGCGAGACCGTGTACGGGGATGTCAAAGAGGCTCTCGGTCTATGATCAAGATTAAGTCTGCAACGCAAATCGAGCAGATGAAGAAGGCAGGAGCGCTATCTAAGATGGCGCTCCGCCACGTTGGGGCCATGGTTCGCCCCGGCGTGTCGACCTTCGAACTCGATCAGCTTGCCGAGCAGATTATCCGCATGCATGGCGGCACCCCGGCCTTTAAGGGTTACGGCGGGTTCCCCGGAACCATTTGCGCATCAATTAACGATGCCGTGGTTCACGGTATTCCCAACCCTGACATGATCCTGCGCGATGGCGATATCATCTCCATCGATACGGGAGCTGTCGTTGACGGTTGGGTTGGCGATAACGCCTGGACGTTTTTCGTCGGCACCCCCACGCCCGAGGCCAAGGCCCTGTGCGAGGTTACGCGCGATTGCCTTAAGGCTGCTATTGAGCAGGCTGTTCCCGGTAACCATATCGGGGACGTTGGCTATGCCGTTCAGTCCCTCGCCGAGTCTCACGGTTACGGCGTGCTTCGCGATTACGTGGGGCATGGTATCGGTCGTGTAATGCACGAGGACCCCAACGTTCCAAATTATGGAAAGAAGGGGAGAGGCGTTCGCCTTCAGGCTGGTATGGTCATCGCTATCGAGCCGATGGTTACGATGGGTTCCAATCATGTGAGCACGGGCTCCGATGGTTGGATCGTTACGACCAACGACCATCTGCCCGCCGCGCACTACGAGAACACCGT
>DXLY01000007.1:30126-39174 GCA_019414465.1 Collinsella sp. | reverse complement strand
GCGTATTGTAGAATACTCAATCGCTGTCGTTTTCTAGAGAAAGATGATTGCTTGTGAAGAAGGAAGACGCAATTGAGCTCGAGGGTACGGTAAAGGAACCGCTGCCCAACGCCATGTTTAAGGTCGAGCTCGAGAACGGTCATTCGGTTCTGTGCAACATTTCTGGCAAGATTCGAATGAATTACATCCGCATTCTCCCCGGTGACAGGGTTGTCGTGGAGCTTTCCCCGTACGACCTGACCCGCGGTCGCATCACCTATCGCTATAAATAGCGACACGCATACACGCTCTTTTCCGACTGCAGGCTTAGCTCAACCTACGGTCGGTTTGCGTGTGAAGACCAGCCATAGTTTTAAACGCCTGCGGCTGGGCGAGTAGATAGTAGGGAAGTAGTTTGAGCGCTACCGAAAGGAAGAACGATGAAGGTACGTCCTTCGGTCAAGAAGATGTGCGATAAGTGCAAAATCATTAGGCGCCACGGCAAGGTCCTCGTCATTTGCGAGAACCCCCGTCATAAGCAGCGTCAGGGTTAAGAGAGGAGACTACGTTGGCCCGTATTAATGGTGTCGACCTCCCGCGTGAGAAGCGCGTTGAGATCGGTCTGACCTACATTTACGGCATCGGCCGCACCACTGCGACGAAGATTTGCGTCGAGTGCAACGTTAACGTGGACACGCGCGTTAAGGACCTCACCGAGGATGAGGTTAACGCCATCCGCGATTATATCGATAAGAATCAGATCATGGTTGAGGGCGACCTCCGCCGTGAGCGCAACCAGAACGTCAAGCGCCTTATGGACATCGGCTGCAACCGCGGCCTTCGTCACCGCAAGGGCCTCCCGGTCCGCGGCCAGCGCACCCACACTAACGCTCGTACCCGCAAGGGCCCGAAGCGTCAGATCGGTGCTAAGAAGAAGAAATAAGGAGCGCTAGATAGATGGCTACTGCTAAGAAGAACGTTCGCGCTGCCCGTCTGAAGCGCGCGGACCGTAAGAACATTTCCGTGGGCCAGGCTCACATTCGTTCTACGTTCAACAACACGATCGTTTCGATCACCGATCCCCAGGGCAACGTCATTTCCTGGAAGTCGGCTGGCCAGGTGGGCTTCAAGGGCTCCCGTAAGTCCACGCCGTTCGCTGCCCAGATGGCTGCCGAGGCTGCTGCCAAGCAGGCCATGGAGCACGGTATGAAGAAGGTTTCCGTCTTCGTCAAGGGCCCCGGCTCCGGTCGTGAGACCGCCATCCGCTCCCTCCAGGCTGCTGGCCTCGAGGTCTCGAGCATCCAGGACAAGACCCCCATTCCGCACAACGGCTGCCGCCCCAAGAAGCGTCGCCGCGTGTAACTGAAAGGATCGTATCAATATGGCAATCGACAGGACTCCTGTTCTTAAGCGCTGCCGTCAGCTCGGGATCGATCCCGCTGAGCTCGGTTACAGCAGCAAGAAGGAATCTATCCGTCAGCCCAAGCGCCGTCGCAAGGAATCTGAGTACGGCATGCAGCTGCGTGAGAAGCAGAAGGTCAAGTTCATCTACGGCGTTCTGGAGAAGCAGTTCCACGGCTACTTCAACAAGGCCCGTAAGATGAACGGCGTCACCGGTGAGAACCTCATGATCATCCTTGAGTCTCGCCTCGACAACGTCGTCTTCCGTCTTGGCTTCGCCCGCACCCGCAAAGAGGCTCGTCAGTCCGTCCGTCACGGTCACTTCACCGTGAACGGCAAGCGCGTGGACATCCCGTCCTACCGCGTCAAGGCCGGCGACGTCGTCGCTGTCGGCGAGAAGTTCCGTGACCTCCTCCCCATCAAGGAGGCCCTGATTTCCTCCGAGCGCTTTGAGGTCCCTGGCTGGCTCGAGGTCGATATCGAGAAGCTGTCTGGTAACGTGCTCGCTCTGCCGACGCGTGAGCAGATCAGCGGTGATATCAACGAGCAGCTCATCGTCGAGCTCTACTCTAAGTAGTCCATCCGGGCTGCTGAGGCTGGAGGTAATACATGTCAGAATTCATTAGGCCTCAGGTTCAGGTCGAAGAGATTAACGAGACGTCTGCTCGTGTCTCCGTCGAGCCGCTCGAGCGTGGTTACGGCGATACGCTGGGTAACTCCCTTCGTCGCGTTCTTCTGTCCTCGCTCGAGGGTGCCGCCGTCGAGGCTATTCAGATCGATGGTGCGCAGCACGAGTTCATGACCATCCCTAACATGGTCGAGGACGTCACCGACATCGTCCTGAATGTCAAGGGTCTTGTCTTCAGGGCTCTCGGCACGACCGACGAGGCGACCGCCACCATTTCTGTTGACGGCCCCTGCGAGGTCACCGGTGCGGACTTCTTTATTCCGTCCGAGTTTGAGCTGGTCAACCCCGAGCAGCACATCGCTACGCTTACCGAGGGTGGCCATCTCACCATGAGCATGCGCATCGGCTATGGCCGCGGCTATGTCTCTGGCGAGGCTAACAAGCGCGACAACGATCCCATCGGTGTGATCCACGTCGACTCGCTGTACTCGCCGGTGTCCCGTTGCGCCAAGCTCGTTGAGGCTTGCCGTGTCGGTCAGCACACCGACTACGACCGCCTTGTCCTCGAGATCGAGACCAACGGCTCCATCGCTCCGCGCGACGCCGTGGTCCAGGCTGCCAATATCATCAACCAGCATATGGCTGCCTTTATGAACCTTGCCGAGACCCCCGAGGTCGAGGAGGAGGCTTCGATCTTCGCTCCCGAGGTCACCAACGACAACGCCGAGCTGGACAAGCAGATCGAGGATCTGGACCTTTCCGTCCGTTCCTACAACTGCCTTAAGCGCGCCAGCATTCACTCGGTCCGTCAGCTCGTTGAGTTCTCGGAGAACGATCTGCTCAACATCCGTAACTTCGGTGTTAAGTCGATCGAGGAAGTGAAGGACAAGCTTGAGTCCATGGGCCTGAGCCTGAAGGCTTAATGCTTCGCATATTTGAGGAGAAACTAGACCATGCGTCACAACGTTAAGAAGGGCCTGAAGCTCGGCACCGATGCGAGCCACACCAAGGCCATGAAGAAGAGCCTTGCTAAGGCCCTCTTCGAGAACGACCGCATCAAGACCACCGAGACCCGTGCTAAGGCGCTGCGTTCGGTCGTCGACCCGATCATCACTTGGGCCAAGAAGGGCGACCTGCACTCTCGTCGTCTGGCTATCGCCAAGCTCGGCGATAAGCAGCTCGTTGCCGAGATTTTCGACAAGGCTGCTCAGGGCATGTGGCAGGACCGCAACGGTGGTTACACCCGCATCATGAAGCTCGGTAACCGTAAGGGCGACAACGCTCCCATCGTTATCATGGAGCTCGTCACCGAGCCTTGCACGCCTAAGGCCAAGAAGGCTGCTCCGGCCCCCAAGAAGGCCGCTGCTCCCAAGAAGGTCGAGGCTGCCGAGGAGACCGCTGCCGAGGAGGCTCCTGCTGAGGAGACCGCTGAGTAGACATTCCGTCTGCATAGGCTATATTCGAGGGGTACGTTCGCGTACCCCTCTTTTTTTGTCGCGATACCGTTGATTGTTTGTTGGGAGCGCCCATGACCGCGCCGTCTGATTTCAATTCGATTCCTGAGCTCGATGCCACGCTTGTATTCTGTGTTGCCTATGATGGCTCGTCCTATAGCGGATTTGCCGAGCAGCCGGGCCAGACGACCGTTGCGGGCGAGTTGCGCCGCGCTATCGAGACGCTGCTGCGCCGCCCGATCGATCTGACGTGTGCGGGTCGTACCGATGCCGGCGTGCATGCGGTGGCCCAGTACATTAGCGTGCCCGTAACGGACGCTGAGCTTGCTCTGACGCGCCGTAGGTGGCTGAGGGCTATGGATGCCCTCCTGCCCAAAGATATCGCCATAAACGAGGTCTACAAGGCCCGTAGGGGCTTTTCTGCCCGCTTTGACGCGCGGTCCCGTACGTATACGTACCGTATTGCCGATCGCGATGCGCGCCCCGTGCTCTCGCGCGGTGCCGTGTGGTGGCATCGCTATCCCTTGGATGTTGAGGCTATGTCTGCTGCCTGCCCCGCACTGCTGGGCGAGCAGGACTTTAAAAGCTTTTGCAAGGTTGCTTCGGCCGTTGGCAAGCCCACGCATCGCTGCGTGATGCGTGCCGAATTTGGCCATGAGGTTGCGTTTGGCGAGGACATCCTGACGTTCACCATCGAGGGCAATGCGTTTCTGCATTCGATGGTCCGTACGATCGTGGGCACGCTTGTCGAGATTGGCATGCATCGCCGTGAACCCGAGTGGATGCGCGAGGTTATCGATGCTTGCGACCGCACCGCTGCGGGCCCCACGGCTCCTGCCTGCGGCCTTACGTTTATGGGCGTGGATTACGATCCCGCCGAGCTTGTCGTGCTCGACTAGGGGAGGGCTCGACGTGTCGTGCGTCGACACCTGTCATCTGTGGGCTGCGCGTGTGCAACATCTGTTCTTGGCGTGCAATGCAACCGGTGTCTCATTGCTTTTATTGCCGGGGTGTACCATGAACCACGGTTTGATTCATTGCTGTCGAGAGGACGGATAATTTGGTTCGACGTGGCTCGCATCCGCGACTTTCGGTGATCCTTGTGGTAGAAGGTTCGCCCAGCTATGCGATGCGTGCGCTCGAGAGTATCCAGAACCAAGACCTCTACGATTTGCAGATTGTCGTTGTCTGTCGCGATACTGCGCCCGGTGTGCGCCATTCGCTTCAAGTTGCTGCCGACAGGGACATCCATATTGATTTGATTGACGTCGAGGACGCGACGCGCGGCGCGTGTCTTCGTGCCGGTTTTGCTGCCTCGCGCGGCTCTCAAATCATCGCCATGAACGCCGATGAGTGGTTTGCTCCGCAATCCCTTTCCAAGATGGTCGATATCGCGTGCGATACTGCGGCAGACATAGTGTTCCCCACGGTGTCGCTCGACCGCTATGATGCACATCGAGAGCGCCATTCGCGCGTCTTGGATGCTACTCATATTTCCATTGATAGCAAATCTTCGATGGTGGCCGGGCTGCCTCAGTTGATTTTAGGCGGCCTAGTCGTTCAGACCTCTGGCGTGATGTATAGTCGTCCGCTGTTTGAGGCATGCCTGTCGCACGGCAAGGCGTACCGTACGGTTGAGTTTATGGTGTGCGCGCTCTCGCAGGCGCAGCGCGTCTCCGGATGCGGCGACGCTTGTTTCCACACGGTAGCGCCTAAGCTTACAGACGCCTTTGATCCCACCATGTATGCCAAGGTATCCGATGACACCCGAGCGCTCGACGAGCTTGCGGACTCACTCTCGAAAGCAGATAGCGGTGGTCGGCTCAAGCTGGCAAGCCAAAAGTTCTACTTTGCCGGACTGGTCGCCTGCATCGAGAATTTGTGTCTGAGCCCGCATGGGGTGTCGTCAATCGAGCGTTCCGCCCGCATGCGTGATATGCTCGAGGCGCCTCGAACCCGTCAGATGGTCGCCGCGCTCAAGGACAACCATCGGGGACTCGGTCTGTTGTTTGGGCCGATCGCCAGCGCTAAGCCCGCGCGCTGCGTGATGTGTACGCATCTGGCAGCTTTTCTTAACCGGACGGGCGCAAAACCCGCCTAAACGGCTCATTACGAAACAAACTTGCATAGAATTGTTTCGAAATGCGTTCTTATACACAAAAGCCTTCAAATAGCGTTAAACTATTCAATCACTGATTGATTGTCTCCGCCATCTTTTGGAGAGAGGGTTTGTATGGCTAAAAAACGCAATGGGCGCCAGGATGCCATTAGAGATATTGTGCGCAATAAGGATGTCCGCACGCAGCGCGTGCTGGTCGATGAGCTCCGTGCTATGGGCTTTGATTGCACGCAGGCGACTGTCTCTCGCGATATTGCCGATATGGGGCTGCGTAAGCTCCCTGAGGGCATCTATGTTCTGGCAGAGGACCTGCACCTGCAGCGCATGGTTTCCGAGCTCGTAACGGGCGTTCTGCGTACCGATAATCTGGTTATGATCAAGGCTCAGCCTGGCACGGCTTCCGGCATCGCCGCCGCCGTTGATGCGGCAGAGTTGCCCGATGTGCTTGGCTCGCTTGCCGGCAACGATACGATTTTGGTTATTGCCCAGACGGCCGAGGACGGCGAGCGTCTCGAGGCGCTGATCAATAAGCTGAGCAATTCTCGCAAGTAGGCGTGCGGGTCGTGCGCTCGGCACTGCGTGCGCTTACATAGTGGCTTGTAAGGGGTATCGACGTTGGTCGGTACCCCCTTTTTTTGTTTGCTGGTATAACGACCGCCCAGTCGCTTCAAACTAAAAGGCCCCGAGCAGTTCAATAAGCTGCTCGGGGCCTTGTTGGCTTTAGTCGCGTACTTCTTAGCCGACCGTATCGTCAGGCGTGGGCGAGGGGTCGGGAGTGGGCGTAGGCGTAGGCGTGCCGCCATCGCCGCCGGTCGAACCACCAGTGGAGCCGCCCGTCGAGCCACCGGTCGTACCGGTGCCGCCGGTGGTGTCGCCGCCCGTGGTCTCGGTGGTCGTGGTCGTCGTGGTCGTCGTGGTCGTCGTGGTGGTTTCCTCTTCCTCTTCGTCCTTGTCGTCGTTCTCCGACTTCTTGGTGTTGTTGGTGCCGTAGAACTTCCAGACGCTGTTGTTCTTGTAGGTGGGCGCCGTTCCGGTCGCAAACTCCTCGCGCTCGGTACCGGTCAGAACGGTGTTCATAAACCGCTTAAAGACAGGCAGGTTGGTGCTGTCGCCCAGCAGGTCCGTGCCGTATTTTTGGATGGGGATCTCGCCCGCGGAATAGCCGGTCCACAGGGCGCACGCCAGCTGCGGGGTATAGCCGCAGAACCACAGGTTGGTGGTGTTGTCGGTGGTGCCCGTCTTGCCGGCATAGGGCTGATTGACACTCAGGGCGCCGGCAGCACCCGTACCGCTGCCCTTCATGACGCCGGACAGAACATCGGTGACCGCGGCGGCCTCGCCCTCGGTAAGCACCTGTGAGGGATTGTCGGTGTGCTGGTACAGCACCGAACCGGTACGAGAATCAATCTCGGTGATGGCGATCGGCTGGCGATAGTAGCCGCCGTTGGCAAACGTCGCGTAGGCGGCGGCCATCTCGAGTGGCGAGATCGAGCCGGTGCCGAGCGTCATGACGGGAACGTCCTCGATGTTGTCCTTGGCGGGGTCGATGCCGAGCTTTTTGACGAGCGAGATGATCTTGCTGTTGCCGACGGCTTCCGCCACCTGGATGTAGCCGGTGTTGGAGGAGTATGCCGTCGCCTGCTTAAGCGTGATGTTGCCATAGCTCTGGTTGGCGTAATTTTGGACCTCAGTCGTGGTGCCCTTGGCCTTGAGCGGCGAGTTGCAGTTGAGGGTGACGTTGGGGTTCATGCCGTTTTGGATGGCAGTTGCCAGCGTAAAGGCCTTAAAGGTGGAGCCGACGGGACGCTTGGCCGTGGCATGGTTTACGTGGTTCTCGTCGGCGTTGTAGTCGTAGCCGCCCACCATGCACTTGATGTAGCCGGTCTTGGGGTCGACGACGACCATGCCCATGTCCAGGCCGTCAAGCGAGAGCGTGTCGAGCTGCTCGCGGACGGCATTCTCTGCCACCTGCTGCATCGTGGGGTCGATGGTGGTCTTGACGGTCAGGCCGCCCTTAAAGAGCACGTCGGTCGAGAACTCCTGTTCCAGCAGCTGCTTGACGTAGGAGACAAAGTAGGGCTGCGAGTAAACGTCGACGCCGCTGCCCGAGATTTCGGTCACGTTGAGGGTGATGGGCTCGGCCTGTGCGGCATCGTGCTCCTCCTGGGTGATGTGGCCCAGGCGCAGCATGTTGTCGAGAACCTTGTTGCGGCGAGACAGTGCCAGATCGGGATTGACCGTGGGGTCGTACTGCGAGGGCGAGTTGGGAAGGCCGATGAGTAGCGCGGCCTCGCTCAGGGTGAGGTCGGCGGCGCTCTTGGACAGATAGGTCTCGGCTGCGGCCTCGATGCCGTAGGCGCCGTGGCCGTAATAGATGGTGTTGAGGTACATCATGAGGATCTCGTCTTTGGAGTACATGTCCTCCATCTTGATGGCGATGTAGGCCTCGCGCACCTTACGCTCAATGGTCGAGTCGAATTGCTCCTCCTGCAGGATGGTGTTGCGCACAAGCTGCTGGGTGATCGTCGAGGCGCCTTCGTGTCCGCCGCCGAGGGTTGCCACCGCAGCACGCGCGATACCCCACAGGTCGATACCGCCGTGCTCGTAGAAGCGCTCGTCCTCGACGTCAACGGTGCCCTGCAGCACGTAGGGGGAGACCTCGTCCTTGGTGATGGACTTGCGGTTTTGCGTGTAGAAGCTCGCGATCTTGTTGCCGTTGCAGTCGACGATCTCGGTGGGCTCGCTCACCAGATACGCGTTGGCGTCGGTGTAGTCGGGCAGATCGGACAGCCAGCGGTTGACGTTGCCGACCATGCCGATGCCAAATGCCACGCCCGCAATCAGCAGAAAGCCCAAAAACGAGAGCAGGATTATGGGCAGAGCATGCGTCTTTGAACGGCTGCGTCCCTGTCGTTGGCGAGGACCCATATATTGACCTCCAGGTATGTCGTGCCGGACGGTGGATGTGCCGTCGGGGCAGGATGGACATAAGTTATTACACGATAAACCAAACGGGGCGCGCGAGGCCTCGTGTATGCTGGAAGACGGCATTTTTCAGAGTGAATGCATACCTTGGTAAGGAGTTTGTCGATGGCGATTCGGGCGATGGGGCCGAGCGGACAATACGAGACTGGATTGGATGCTGCCGGTGCGGCGCTGCCCGAGCTGCTGGCGCCGGCGGGCGGACTCGACCAGATGCTTGCGGCCATCGCCGCGGGCGCCGATGCCATCTATGCGGGGTTGGGCGGCTTTAACGCCCGTGTGAGCGCCCATGGCTTTACGGATAACGAGTTTGCGCGCGGCTGCGCCGTGGCGCATGCCCATGGCGTGCGTGTGTACGTAACGCTCAACGTGTTCGTGTTTGACGATGAGCTTGCCGACGCCGTGGCGTTGGGAGCTCATGCACTGGAGCTGGGCGCCGATGCTCTGATTGTCGCCGATGCCGGGTTGGCCTGCGCGCTGCGCGC
>DXLY01000007.1:0-30116 GCA_019414465.1 Collinsella sp. | reverse complement strand
AGATTCACCTGCCCACGCAGGCGGGCGCTCATAGCGAGGGTGCCGTGCGGCTTGCCGCCGATGAGCTGGGGGTCGAGCGCGTGACGACGGCACGCGAGCTGACGGTCGACGAGATTGCGGCGCTATGTGCCACGGGCGTGCCCATCGAGGTATTCTGCCACGGTGCGATTTGCATCGGCTATTCGGGGGCGTGCGAGTTCTCGGCCCTGCGGCGTGGGCGCTCGGCGATGCGCGGCGACTGCACGCAGCCGTGCCGTCTGGCGTACGACCTAGTGGACGAGGCGGGGCAGAGTGTTGTTGCCGTCGAGGGGGATCGTCTGCTGTGTCCGCATGACTATCTGGGTATTGCGCATCTGCCCGAGCTTGTAGATGCTGGCGTTGCGTCGCTCAAGATCGAGGGACGCATGAAGAACCCCGATTACGTATTCAACGTGGTGCGGGTTTGGCGCCGGGCGCTCGATATGCTGCGCGACGGCGCGTGGGACCCCGGTGCCGTGGAAGAGCTTGAGCGCGAGCTGGGAAGGTCGTTTAACCGTGGGTTTACCGATGCTTACCTGCGAGGGCGTTCGGGTGCCGAGCTGATGAGCTTTGAGCGTGCAATTAACCAGGGCGTGCGCGTGGGGCGCTTGGTCGCTGTGGGCCACGAAGAGGTGACCGTTGAGCTCGATGCCGCCGTGGCGGCGGGTGACACGCTCGAGATTCGGTTCTATCCGGGTGTCGACGCGCGTCCCGATGTGCCCAAGCGCTGGCCGCAGGTGCCCTGCCCGGTGGATGCCGCAGCGGGGAAGCGCGTCGTCGTGCATTGCAAGCGTAAGGTGGACGCGGGCTGCGAGGTATACCTGATTCGTAGCGCCGGCGTGTTGGATCAGACGGCGGCGGTGTTGGAGCGCATGCGGGCCGAGGCGGATGCGATTGCGCCCGTTGCGCGCGCCGTTGAGGTGCTGCCCTTTGAGGACGTTGCGGTGGATAGCGGTGCGTCGCCGGAGTTGGTGGAGTGCGCGGTTCCCGCTCGCATGGTTTTTGCTTGGCAGCTGATGGATACCGACCCGCGCAGAGAACTCGATTTGTCCGACACCGTTGTGGTGCTTGACGAGGTGTGCCGCACGGGTGACGCTGACCGGACCCGCTCGCTGATGCAGCGTGCCGGGCGCGTCGTCTGCCGCAACCTGGGACAGGTGGTGATTGCTCGCGAGCTGGGCGTGACGTTTGACGTGGCGGCGCCGGTGTTCTGCGCGAATCGGGCCACGCTTACCTGGCTGCGCGGACTCGGTGCGGGGCGGGTGTACTTGCCGGCCGAGTTGCTCGGCAATGATGCGGAGCGTATTGCCGAACTGACGGCCGAACCTGGTGTTCTGAGCCCTGTCGATGCCGATTGCCCCGAGCTCATGGTGTGCGAGCACTGCCTGCTGACCGCCGAGGGCGTCTGCACTGCGGATGCGACGGGGCAGGTCCATTGTCGTGACTGCTCGCGCCGTCAGCAAACACGATATTTAGTTGAACGTGACGGTACGCGTCTGCCGGTCGCCGTTGACGCGTGCGGCAGGACGAGGATTTTCCTGTCGTAGGTGCCGCGTCGCGTCAGTTTGTTATCATATGAGAGTTTATGGACTTCCAGCACCGCCGTATCCGGTGAGGGTGCTATAGCAAAAGGAGGATACCCAATGCTGTCTGTCGACGAGCAAATGCGTATCATCACCTCGGGCGCAGCGCAGATCGTCCCCGAGGCCGACCTTCGCAAGAAGCTTGAGAAGGGCGAGCCCCTCAACATCAAGCTCGGCGTCGATCCCACTAGCCCCGATCTGCACCTGGGCCATGCCGTGCCCCTGCGCAAGATGCGTCAGTTCCAGGACCTGGGCCACAACGTCACCCTCATCATCGGCAACGGCACCGCGCTGATCGGCGACCCCTCGGGCAAGAACTCCACGCGTCCGCAGCTTTCGCAGGAGCAGATCGAGGCCAACGCCGAGACCTACGTGAGCCAGGCCATGAAGATTCTGGACCCCGAGAAGACCACCATCGTGCACAACGGCGACTGGATCCTTTCGATGGACCTGGCCGGCCTGCTGCAGGTGTGCTCCAAGTTCACCGTCGCTCGCATCCTTGAGCGCGACGACTTTACCAAGCGCTACCAGTCCCAGACGCCGATCGCCCTGCACGAGTTTCTGTACCCCGTGATGCAGGCCTTCGACTCCGTTCAGATCAAGGCCGACGTCGAGATGGGCGGCACCGACCAGCTCTTCAACCTGCTCGCCGGCCGCGAGCTCATGGAGAAGATGGGCATGGAGCCGCAGATCGCGCTTACCATGCCGCTGCTCGAGGGCACCGATGGCGTGCGCAAGATGTCCAAGTCCTACGGCAACTACATCGGCCTGACCGATGCTCCCAAGGATATGTTCGGCAAGACCATGTCCATTCCCGACGAGATGATCGGCAAGTACTATCGTCTGGCCAGCTCGCTCGCCCCGGCCGAGGTCGACAAGATCGACGCCGCCTTGGCCGATGGTTCTGCCGACCCCTACGAGCTCAAGCGCGCATTGGGCCGCGACCTGTGCGACACCTACCACGGCGCCGGCGCCGGCGACGAGGCACAGGCCGAGTTCGACCGTGTGTTCAAGGAGGGCCAGCTTGCCGACTTCCCCGAGAAGCACGTTGAACTGACCGTCAACGACGAGGGCCAGATTTACCTCGCCGGCCTGCTCAAGGACCTGGGCCTTTCGGCCAGCGCCGGTCAGGCCCGCCGCGACATCGACGGCGGCGGCGTCAAGATCAACGGCAAGGCTGTGGCTCCCAAGAGCTACAACATCGATCCGAGCGCCCTCAAGCTGGGTGACACCCTCTCCGTGGGCAAGCGCAAGGGCTTTAAGTTGGTCTAACGAGCGAGTTGACCTCACAAGTGCAAAAAGGCCGCAGCCGGGAATCCCGACTGCGGCCTTTTTGGTTGCGACGATCCCTTGGGGACGGAGGGATCATTTGGCGGTGCCGTTAAGCGGAAGGGGTGTTAGCGGGACTTTCTTTTGGGCATACAATGGCTATTGTCTTGCTGCGGTGAAGGCCTGTCCGCTCCGCAGCTGTTTTCTACGGTTAAAGGAGAATGTATGCCCGTTGAGGTCATGAGGTCTGTGATCGAGGCCGCCGAGGGCCGCGTGCCCGTCGACACGCTGTTTACCAAAGCGCAGATCGTCGACGTGTATGGCCAGCGTGTGGCGCCCGGTAGCGTTGCCGTCAAGGACGGTGTGATCGTCGGCGTGCTCTACGATGGTCGCGACGATGCCGCTGGCACCTACGAGGCAGCTGAGGTCGTCGACTGCCAGGGTCGCTATCTCGCTCCCGGTTTTATTGACGGGCATCTGCACATTGAGTCCTCGAACATCCGTCCCGCCGAGTATGCTCGCATGGCCGCGACGCGCGGTACTACCACCGCCATTGCCGACAGCCACGAGATTGCCAATGTTGCCGGTCTCGACGGCCTGCGCTTTATGATCGAGGATGGTCGTCGTGCGCCCATCTCCATCAAGTACATGATGCCTTCGTGCGTGCCCGCGCTGCCCGATGAGCAAGCGGGCGCTGTGATTACCGCCGCTGACATGCAGGCGTTTTTTGCCGAGTATCCGGGCGATGTCTTTGGTCTGGGCGAAATGATGAACCTGCCGGGTGTCTTTATGGCCGATCCTGAGACCTGCGCTCGCATCGACGCTGCCAACCAGACGCCGTCCAAGCAGGTCGACGGCCATGCGCCACTTGTTGCCGGTATGGACCTCAACGCCTATGCCGCAGCGGGTATTATCGCCGACCACGAGTCGACGATTCCCGAGGAGGCGCTCGATAAGCTGTCTCGCGGCATGTACGTGATGCTGCGCGAGGGTACGTGCAGCCATGACCTGGCCAATCTGTCGCCGATGCTGCTGGAGAACCCCGCGCGCGCCCGCCGCTGCTGCTTTGCGACTGACGACCGCGCCCCTTCCGATGCGCTTGCGACCGGCATGATCGACAATGCCTGCCGCGTGGCGATTGAGGCCGGTATCGACCCCGTGGTCGCTATCTCTATGGCGTCCCTCTCCACGGCCGAGGCGTTTGGCCTGGATCACGGCTGCCGCGACCCGCACGAGCTGCGTGGTGCGATTGCCCCGGGCAAGCGTGCCGACCTGCTGGTGCTCAATGACCTGACGTTTGCCACGGCGCCGCATCGCGTATATGCCGCCGGTGCTCTGGTGGCGCAGGACGGCACCTTTGTGGGCGAGATCGCACCCGAGATGGCCGAGGTTGCGGCGCTTGCCGATGAGCTGCGCGCCTCCGTTAAGCTGCCGAAGCTTTCGCTCGACGTATTCGACTATGCCTTTAAGCCGGGCGAGGCCGTGATCGACGTGGTGCCGGGTAAGGCCATCACGGGTATGGCTCGCCCCGAGAGCGCCGAGGGCCTGCGCCGCATTATGCTGATCGAGCGCCACGGCCGCGGCGTATCGCTGCAGGCAGAGGGTGCCGACGGTGATGGTCCTGCGGGCCTGGGTCTTGTTGGCAAGCACATCGGTCGCGGCTGGGTGCGCGGTTTCACCATCACCGGTGGTGCCATCGCCTCCACGATCGGCCACGACTCGCACAACGTGTGCGTGGTGGGCGACAACGCAGCCGATATGATGGCTGCCGTTGAGGCTGTTGGCCAGGGCGGTCACGTGCTGGTACGCGATGGTGAGGTCGTAGCGCGCATTCCGCTGGCGCTCGGTGGCCTGATGAGCGAGGGCACGGCCGAGGATGTCGCCGCGCAACACGACGACTTTATGGTCAAGGCGCGCGCGATGGGTATTGAGCCGCCACTCGACCCCATTATGGGCATCATCTTCCTGCCCCTGCCGGTGATCCCGACGCTCCGCATTCGCCCCGAGGGCATGTTCGACGTCACTACCTTCACCTATGCCGACTAGTCATTGGGGACGTTCTTAAACGACTAGCCGTCGGGGACACTCTTTGGCGTGTCGCCTGACGCCACGACCGTGGGACCTCTGGCGCGCGTGAGCTATTTGCTAGGTCCTTGTAACGTTTATGACTGCGGGGTCTTATTTGGGCTCCCTTTGGGTACGTTGGAATCGGATACACGTCCGATTCCATCAAGCCCGAAGGGAGCTTTTCTATGTTTAAACTGATTGCATCCGATATGGACGGCACACTGCTTGACGAAAATGGCCAGGTGCCGCCTGAGACCTACGAATTGATCCTGGCGCTACGCGAGCATGGTGTACATTTTGCTGCATCGTCAGGCCGCCGCTACGATCGCCTGTGCGAGTTCTTTGCGCCCGTTCGCGACAAGATGGACTTTGTCGCAGCTAACGGTGCCCAGGTCTACGCCGACGGCAAATTGGTAGACCGCGAGGTGTATTCGCACCTGGCGATTCGAAAGCTCGCCCAGGCCGTCGCGACGTTTCCCAATCTGCATCTTGCACTCTTTGATCGAACCAAGTCCTTTTTGCTCGATGACGAGAGCAAGTTCGTGCGCGAGGTCGATAAGGACCTTCCCAATGCCGAGCGCATTTGGGAACTGCCCGATCCCAGCGTAAATATCATCAAAGCGAGTATCTTTTGCGACGACGGTGCCGTTATGGACAGTGCGTACGTACTACAGCGCGAGCTCGGTCAGCTCTTTACCTTTGCGCCTTCAGGCAACGCGTGGATCGATGCCATGCAGCCTGGTGTGTCGAAGGCCTCGGGTATCGCGCAGCTCGCGGAGCATTACGGCATTGGACGCGACGAGGTCATGGCGTTTGGCGACTCGATGAACGACTACGAGATCATTCGCTTTGTCGGCACGGGCTGCGCGATGGAAAACGCGCGCCCCGCGCTCAAGGCGGTGGCCGATCGCGTCGTAGGCTGCAACCGCGACCACGCCGTTCAGCATGAGCTCCGTCGCGTGCTGGAGAGTCTCTCCTAATCCGGCAGATGGGGACGTTCCTTTTCTGCCGGCAGTGGGGGACAGTCCTTGCAGCTTTTTCGCGAAGACTGTCCCTAACGACTAGTCGTTTAAGAACGTCCCCAATGACTAGGCGAGGGCGGCCATGATGGTGCGAGCGACGCCGTCGTGGTCGTTGTCGTATTCGGTAATGGCGTCGACGGCCTCGCGATCTTCGGGCTCGGCGTTGATCATGGCCATGCCATGGCCCGCTGCCTGCAGCATGGGGATGTCGTTGATGTTGTCGCCGAACGCCCAGGCGTCGGCGAGACGCTCGCCCAGGTGCTCGCATAGCCACGTGAGGGCCGTTCCCTTGGTGGCGCCCTCACCCATGACTTCGATATTCATGGCGTACGAACGCGTGACCTCAATGCCTCCGAGCGTGTCGAGCGCCGCCGCGATGGCGTCGCGATCGGCCGGGTCGTGCCAGTACATGGCGATGCGTTCGAGCGTCTCGACCTCGTCGATCTTGCTGTCGATATCCATGTCGATCGGTGTTCGTGTGCGCTTGAGCGAAGCCGCGATGTGGGGGTCGCCGCCGCAGAATTCGTCCAGGCGCGTGTAGAGCGAGCGGGGGAGGAAGCACTGCCCGTCCGCGAAGATATCGAAGGTCACATCGTGGCCGGTTGCAATGCTATGGACGCGGTGGGCGATGGCGCGGTCGAGCGGTCGGCTCAAAATGCACGTGGCACGCGAGGCATCGGTGGGCACAACGTCGTCGAGCTGCCAGACGCTGGCACCGTTGGCGCAGACCGCGTAGTGTACGGCGGGGTGGGCGAGGATGGGCTCAAAGATGCCCGACAGCGGACGCCCCGTGCAGGGAACAAACTCGATGCCACGACGTGCGAGCTCGTCGAGCATTGCCCAAGTGGCGTCGCTCATCTGCTTATCGCTCGTCAGCAGTGTTCCGTCCATATCGGAAAACACAATCATTTGATGCAGCCCTTTCTATTGGCAAAAAAGCGTGGCCAAGGGCTTGGGTCCCTGGCCACGCTCAAGATCTATAACGGTCCGCGTCCTATCGGTCGGCGAGTGGCTTGTACTCCAGCGGCTCGATCACCGGACGATAGGCCGGGCGAATAATACGGTGCGCGCAGAAGAGCTCTTCCATGCGGTGCGCCGACCAGCCGGCCATGCGGGCGACGGCGAATAGCGGCGTAAAGAGCGTCTCGGGCACGCCGAGCATCTTGTAGATAAAGCCTGTGTACAGGTCGATGTTGGCGCAGATGGGCTTGGTCATGCCGTGGTCGCGCATGACCTGGGGTGCCAGGCGCTCGATACGCTCGATGAGTGCGAATTCCTCGCCCAGGTCCTTCTTGGCGGCAAGTGTGCGCGCGTAACGGCGGCATACCTCGGCGCGCGGGTCGCTGAGCGTATAGACGGCGTGGCCCATGCCGTAGATGAGGCCCGTGCCGTCGAAGGCCTGCTTGTCGAGGATCTTGCCCAGGTAGGCCGCGACCTCGTCCTCGTCCTCCCAATTGGAGACATGCGCACGGATGTCCTCGTGCATGGACACGACCTTGGCATTGGCACCGCCGTGGCGCGGGCCCTTGAGCGAGCCGATAGCCGCGGCGTAGGCGGAATACGGGTCGGTGGCCGAAGACGACAGCACGCGGCAAGCGAAGGTGGAGTTGTTGCCGCCGCCGTGCTCGGCATGCAGCATGAGCATCACGTCGAGCAGCATCGCCTCATCGCGGGTGAACGCCATGCCGCCGCGCAGGACCTGTAGGATGGTCTCGGCGGTGGAGAGACCGGGCGTGGGGTGCGGCACATGAACCTCGGAGCCGCGAAGCTTGGCGACCGAGGCCATGTGTGCGAAGGCGGCGATGCGCGGGAGACGTGCGAGCATGGAAATGGCGACGTCGATCTCATGCTCGGGCGTAATCGCGTCGGGCTCGGCGTCGAAGGCGTAAAGCAGCAACACGGCGCGCTGGAGCACATTCATGATGCTCGACGACACCGTGGTCATGGGGAACTCTTTGACGTATTCGTCGCTCAGATGCCTAAAGGCGCCCAAGCGCTCGCAAAAACCGTCGAGCTCCTCTTTGTTGGGCAGCGAGCCCGTGATAAGCAGATAGGCGACTTCTTCGTAGCCATAGCGATTCTCGGACTGGGCATTGTTGACCAGATCCTCGATGCTATAGCCGCGCAGCGTGAGCTTGCCCTGATCGGGCACGACCTTTCCGTCGACCTTGTTGTAGCCGTGCACATCCGAGATACGAGTGAGACCCGCGACCACGCCCGAGCCGTCGGCATTGCGTAGGCCGCGCTTGACATTGTGCTCGACAAACAGGCCCTCGTCATAAGGGTCGGTCGGCAGGCCGTGGTAGAGGCTTTCGCTCTCAGACGAAATCTGGCGGCTTGCTTCGTAATCCAGAACCAGGCGGCTCAAGTGGTCATCGAAGCGGTAATAGATTTTCTTGGCGTCGTAGGCCATGCGCGCTCCTCTCCGGGCCGCATCGGGGTGGCCTGCATGGGCATGCGCGTGTCAGGCTATCCCCAGCGGCCTGCTCGCTACAGGCGGTACATAAAGTTAAAGACGTCCTCGCGCTGGATGGACACGTTGACGCCCGAAAGCTCGCCGGCCTCGGCCAGCGCCTTCTGCAGCTCGGCGAAGTCGAGCTTGGACTCGGCGGTATCGGCCAGCATGGTCATGGTGAAGATGTCCTCGATAATGGACTGCGTGATGTCGCGGATGTCGACGTTGGCCTCGCCTAGGACACGGGTGACGCCGGCGACGATGCCGGGGCGGTTCTTGCCAAGGACGGTGATGACGATACGGGAGGACGAGATCTCGGCCATGGGAAACCCTTTCGCGTGATTGCGGCGCGCGCGGGGCGCTCCGCTACGGTACAGTGTTCATCATTGTACCTGTCTGGCGCAAAAAAGGCGCGCTCGCTGCGGCGTTACATGCCTGCAACATGGGAGAAGGGGCAACAGGGTGCGTGTCCGCTGCGGTTGGTCGCGCCGCGTTGCACAAAGACCGTGAACCTTTTGTGGGACACGCGGCGCCGTGGTACCATAGCCGAGTTTGTTGTCTTGGTCGGAAACCAAGACGCCTTATGCGCTGATCGGTAACCAGCGCCTGACCAATAAGGAGTCCTACCATGAAGCAGGGTATCCATCCCCAGTATGTCGAGTGCACGGTGACGTGCTCCTGCGGCAACACCTTCAAGACGCACGCTACCGTGTCCGAGATGAAGGTCGAGCTTTGCAACGAGTGCCACCCGTTCTACACCGGCCAGCAGAAGTTCGTCGACACCGGTGGACGCGTCCAGCGCTTCGCCGACAAGTTCGGTGGCGCCGCTGCCGCCCAGCTCAAGAAGGCCGAGGAGGCCAAGGCTGCCAAGGCCGCCAAGGCTGCTGAGGCCGAGGCCGCTCGCAAGGTCGCCGCTGAGGCTAAGGCTGCCGAGAAGGCTAAGCGTGCTGCTAAGTTTGCCGAGGAGGCTGCCAAGCAGGCCGCCGAGGCTCCCGCAGAGGCTCCCGTCGAGGAGGCCGCTGCTGAGGCCGAGACCACCGAGGCTGCTGAGTAAATAGCTCGCCGCGGAATCGCTCGCATTCATGGCATAAGGGCCGTGTATCCGTTTGGGTGCGCGGCCCTTTTCTTTTTATTGGTGCAAACGAACCTGTCTCCATGGCACCAAAATTGGTGCGAAGGGGACAGGTTCGTTTGCACCAAATGGCAGAAAGGCAGCGTTTGCTCAGATAAAATTTGCCAAAATTAACCTGTCCCATTGTGGCAGGTTGGTCGTAGTTATTACGTGGCGGTCGAGGTCGACCGTATAGGCCGCGCCTTGTTTGGCTAAAGTACAATCATCTGTGTTTAACTCGCCCGCAGCTGCACGGCGTGGGCGATGGCCAAAAAGGAAAACCACATGGGATTCATGTCAAAGCTGCTGTCCTTTGGATCCGATAAGGACCTTAAGCGCTACTACAAGATCGTCGACCAGATCAACGGTCTTGAGCCCCAGTTTGAGAAGATGACCGAGGAGGAACTCCGCGGCCAGACCGATAAGTTCCGCGAGCGTTACGCCAACGGCGAGTCGCTTGACGACATGCTCCCCGAGGCCTTTGCCACCGTGCGTGAGGCTTCCAAGCGCACCATGGGTATGCGCCACTTTGACGTGCAGCTCATTGGCGCCATGGCACTGCACGAGGGCCACATCGCCGAGATGAAGACCGGCGAAGGTAAGACCCTCGTCTCCACGTTGGCTGGCTATCTCAACGCTATTGCCGGCAAGGGCGTGCACGTCGTTACTGTCAATGATTACCTTGCCAAGCGCGACTCCGAGTGGATGGGCCGCATCTATAAGTACCTGGGCATGACCGTCGGTCTGCTCCAGAACAACATGCCGCTCGAGCTCAAGCGCCCGGCCTACCAGGCCGACGTCACCTACGGCACCAACTCCGAGTTCGGCTTTGATTACCTGCGCGACAACATGGTTACCCGTCCCGAGCAGCGCGTGCAGCGCGGCCACAACTACGCCATCGTCGACGAGGTTGACTCCATCCTGATCGATGAGGCTCGCACCCCGCTGATCATCTCGGGCGCTGGCACCAAGTCCGCCAGTACCTACAAGGACTTCGCGCGTGCCGTGCGTGGCCTTGAGCGCGGCGAGGACGTGTCGCACGACATGCTTACCGCCACCGAGGACGTTGAACCCACGGGCGACTACGTCATGGACGAGGCTAAGCACACCATCGCTGCCACCGAGCGCGGTCTTAAGAAGATCGAGCGCCGCCTGGGTATCGATGACATCTATGCCGATCTCTCCGGCCAGCTGGTCAACCACTTGCAGCAGGCGCTGAAGGCCCAGTACATGTTCCACCGCGACAAGCAGTATGTGGTCACCAACGGCGAGGTCAAGATCGTCGACGAGTTCACCGGCCGCATTATGGAAGGCCGCCGTTACTCCGAGGGCCTGCACCAGGCCATCGAGGCCAAAGAGGGCGTGCTTGTACGCGAGGAGAACCAGACGCTGGCCACTATCACCTTGCAGAACTACTTCCGTCTGTATGACAAGCTCTCCGGCATGACCGGTACGGCACTCACCGAGGATGCCGAGTTCCGCGAGATCTACAAGCTGCCCGTCGAGGTCATCCCCTCCAACAAACCCGTTCAGCGTGTTGACCACGAGGACCTGGTGTACCGTACCATTCAGGCCAAGTACAACGCCGTCGCCGACGATGTCGAGCAGCGTCACGCCAAGGGCCAGCCGGTCCTGGTGGGCACCGTCTCCATCGAGAGCTCCGAGAAGCTGTCGGCCGCCCTTACCAAGCGCGGCATCGCGCACGAGGTCCTCAACGCCAAGCACCATGAGCGCGAGGCTCATATCGTTGCCCAGGCCGGACGCTACGGCGCCGTGACCATCGCTACCAACATGGCCGGTCGTGGTACCGACATCCTGTTGGGCGGCAACCCCGACGAGCTGGTGCGCGAGCGCCTTGAGTACGAGGGCCTGACCATGGAGGACGTGACGCCCGAGCAGCTTGAGCAGTTTAACGCCGAGGCCAAGGAGACCTGCAAGGCCGAGCGCGAGCGCGTGCTTGCCGCCGGCGGCCTGACCGTTATCGGCACCGAGCGCCACGAGTCCCGTCGTATCGACAACCAGCTGCGCGGCCGCTCCGGCCGTCAGGGCGATCCGGGCGAGACCCAGTTCTACCTGTCGCTCGAGGACGACCTCATGCGCCTGTTCGGCGGCGACAAGATGGACCGCGTCTCCAAGATGATGGTCACGGCCGACATGGGCGACGACATGCCCATCCAGCACAAGATCATCTCCAAGGCCGTCGAGAGCGCCCAGCACAAGGTCGAGAGCATCAACTTCTCCATGCGCAAGAGCGTCCTTGAGTACGACGACGTCATGAACAAGCAGCGCCAGGTCATCTACGCTGAGCGCAATAAGATTCTGGACGGCAAGGACCTGACCGACCACATCACCGAGGTCATGCACGACACCGTGTACCGCTGCGTTCAGGAGTTCTGCACCAAGGACAGTCACGATGGCGAGCGCGACCTGGAGGGCCTGCGCAAGTGGGTTGTGGAGCTCACCGGCCACATCGATACGCCGAAGTTCCCCGACGAGGATTATGAGGCTCTGGCTGCCGATGTCCTGGCTTACGTAGAGAAGTGCTACAACATGAAGGCCGAGCGCTTGGGCGAGGACCTGATGCGCGAGCTCAACACCCAGGTCATGCTGCGCGTCATTGATACCCGCTGGATGAACTACCTGCAGGAGATGGACTATCTCAAGACCGGCATCGGCCTGCGCGGCTTTGGCCAGCGCGACCCGCTGGTCGAGTACAAGACCGAGGCCTACGGCGCGTTCCAGATCCTCGTCGACACCATGTACGAGGATTACCTGCGCACGGTTCTGCGCATCGAGATCAAGGCTGCCCCGCGTGCCGTGGAGCACAAGGAGGAGCCCGCGCTCGAGGGTGCGCACTTCTCCGGTCCTGCCGAGGTCGATGGTGACAACGGCGACTCGGTGCTGCGCAAGCAGGCGCAGGTGCAGGCCCGCACGGCTGTCCAGGGTGGTCCGGCTGCCGTCAACAACGGTGGCAAGGTGACCACCTATCGCAAGTCCGAGAGCGACGATCCGTACGTCAACGTGGGCCGCAACGACCCGTGCCCCTGCGGTAGCGGCAAGAAGTTTAAGTACTGCCACGGCAGGAATCGTTAATGGCTGAGGCTTTAGAGGTAACGCCCGCCGAGCTGGACGCGTTTGCGGACCGGCTCGGTGAGGTTGAGTCGTACCTCCATTTGGACGAGAAGCGCACCCGCGTAACGGAGCTCGAGGCCAAAAGCGTCGCCCCGGGCTTTTGGGACGACGCCGATGCCGCTCGCGCCACGATGGAGGAGATCGCGCGCACCAAGGAAGATATCGCTGCCGTGGACACCGCGCGCGGCGAGCTTTCCGATGCCCGCGCTGCGCTGGAGCTTGCCGAGGAGATGGGGGATGACCCCGACGCCGTCGCATTGCGCGAGGAGGCTGCCGCTACGGCAGAACGCCTGGCCCGCGCCATCGACGAGCTTGAGCTTGCGAGCTGGTTTACCGGGGAGTTCGACCATGGCGACGCGATTGTGACCATCAAGCCCGGGCAGGGTGGTTTGGAGGCCCAGGATTGGACCTTCATGCTCTTTAAGATGTACATGAAGTACTGCCAGCGCCGCGGTTGGAAGGTCACCATCAACGATTGCCCCGCGGCCGAGGTCATTGGCATTGATCGCGCGACCTTTACCGTCGAAGGCAAGGATGCTTTTGGCATGCTTCGCGCCGAGGCCGGTGTCCACCGCCTGGTGCGCATTAGCCCCACCGACGACAAGAAGCGCCGCCAGACCACGTTTGCCGGCGTCGAGGTCATTCCGGTGCTGCCCGACGATATCGATATCGAGATCAACCCCGACGACATCCGCGTCGACGTGTACCACGCAAGTGGCCCGGGTGGCCAGGGCGTAAACACCACCGACTCCGCCGTGCGCGTGACGCATTTCCCCAGCGGCATTGTGGTTACCTGCCAAAACGAGCGCAGCCAGATCCAGAACAAGGCCGCGTGCATGCAGATCCTCAAGGCTCGCCTGTACGAGATTGAGCTCGAGAAGCGTGCCGAGGCCCTGGACGAGATTCGCGGACCCAAGACCACGATTGGTTTTGGCAACCAGATCCGCAGCTACGTGCTCTACCCGTACCAGATGGTTAAGGACCTGCGTACGGGCGTGGAGACCAGCAACGTCGAGGCCGTTCTTGACGATGGCGATTTGGATCCGTTTGTGATTGGCTATCACCGTTGGGCTACCGGCAACGCCGATGTAGAAGGCTCGGAGATCTAAAACATCGGGCGGCTTCAAGCCGATGCTAAGCCCAACGGTTGGACGGGTTTGTATTCGGAATAAACCCTGCGCAGGGGTGGTTTTTGTCCGGCGAATCGGTAGAATCGAATACAAGAAGAAGTTCAAAGCGCATCCGATGGGGTGCGCTTTTTTGAGGGAGGCAGCATGGCATATCGTCTGGACATTAAGCGCATTCTTTCGATGAACTTCTTTCACGACCTGCCCCAGATTATGTTGGGGTGCGCTCTGGCCGCTATTGCGACCGACCTGTTTTTGATTCCTAACGGCCTTGCTGCCGGTGGCGTTACGGGCCTTGCCACCATTATCCAGGCGGTCGGCGCATCGAGCGGTCTATCGCTTCCCGTTGGTATTCAGACGATCGTGATGAACGCCTTGCTGCTGCTGGTCGTTATGCGCGAGGGCGGCATGTTCTACGTGGTGCAGACGGCGACAGGCTTTGTGCTGCTGGGCTTTTTCACCGACCTGTTCGCTCCGTTTGTGGCGCCGCTGGCACATGCCGATCTGATGCTGCCCGCTATGTGGGGCGGCATCATCACGGGCATCGGTTATGGCATGGTGCTGCGCGCCGGCGCCAACACCGGCGGCTCGGACACGATTGGCCAAATCATCTCGCGTAATACCTCGCTGCCGGTGGGCTCGACCGTCATGGCGATCGACGTTGCCGTGTGCGCGCTCTCGGCCCCGGTATTCTCGGTCGAAAACGCGCTGTATGCAGGCCTTTCGATGGTCATCAGCGGCTACGTGATCGATGCCGTGGTCGATGGTGGCAACAAACGCCGTATGGTACTCATCATCTCGGACAAGTTCCCTGATATCGCTGCCGATATTATGTATGGCCTGGGTCGTGGTTGTACCAAGTTTAAGGCGACTGGCATGTATTCGGGTGCCGAGAAGCCGGTGATCATGGTCATCGTGAGTCGTCGAGAGCTCAATACCCTCAAGACGATCGTGCGCGAGCGCGATCCTCACGCCATTGTGACGGTCGCTGACGTTACGGAAGCCTTCGGCGAGGGATTCAAGGACATTAGCGCGTAGGGGCGACCGCGTTCCATCCAAAAGACGTTCACATTGATAAACCGTTTCATCAGCGGTTCTGCCTGCTAAATTGTTCAAATAATGATAAAAACTCTGGTAAAGCCATCAGTTTCCAGCATAATGAATGACGTACGTGCATTGCGGCTGTGTTGGGATTACCTTCGGTGCCGTGCGCATCTTGTCTAAAGAGGATGAAAGGAAGGCACAATGAGCGACGAAGAGCTCAAAAAGGTTGCCAATGAGGTAAGGAAGGGCATCGTCACCGGCGTGCACGCTGCCAAGTCCGGCCATCCGGGCGGTTCGCTCGGTGCTGCCGACATCATGACCTATCTGTACTTTGAGGAAATGAACGTCGACCCGTCCGATCCCCGCAAGGCCGATCGCGACCGTTTTGTGCTCTCCAAGGGCCATTGCGCTCCGGGCCTGTACGCCGTGCTCGCCGAGCGCGGGTTCTTCCCCAAAGAGGACCTCAAGACGCTGCGCCATATCGGCAGCCACCTGCAGGGTCACCCCAACATGAACGACACCCCGGGCGTCGACATGTCCACCGGCTCGCTCGGCCAGGGCATTTCCGCCGCCGTGGGCATGGCCGTTGCCGCCAAGCACTGGGGCGATACTTATCGCACGTACGCCCTGCTGGGTGATGGCGAGAGCGAGGAGGGCCAGGTCTGGGAGGCCGCCATGTTTGCCGGCAACCAGCAGCTCGATAACCTCTGCGTGATCGTCGACCACAACGGCCTTCAGATTGACGGTCCCGTCGAGGAGGTCAACGACCCCATGCCGCTCGCCGACAAGTTCCGCGCCTTTAAGTTCCACGTGGTGGAGCTTGCCGACGGCAACGATTTCGATCAGATCCGCGCCGCCTTTGCCGAGGCTCGCGCTACCAAGGGCCAGCCGACCGCCATTATCGCCGAGACCCTGAAGGGCAAGGGCGTGTCCTTTATGGAGAACCAGGTTGGTTGGCATGGCAAGGCCCCCAATGATGAACAGTTTGAGCAGGCCATGGCAGAGCTCACGGCCGCCGGAGAGGAGCTCTAGGATGGCAGACGTCAAGAAAATCGCCACGCGCGTAAGCTACGGCGAGGCCCTCGTCGAGCTCGCCAACGAGCACGATGACTTTGTGGTCCTCGACGCCGACCTGGCCGCCGCCACGCAGACCGGTAAGTTTAAGGCCGCCTGCCCTGATCGTTTCTTCGATGTGGGTATCGCCGAGAGCAACCTGATGGGCGTCGCCGCCGGTATCGCGACCACCGGTCGTGTTGCCTTCGCGAGTACCTTTGCCATGTTCGCTGCCGGTCGCGCCTTTGAGCAGGTTCGTAACTCCATCGGCTACCCGCACCTCAACGTTAAGATCGGTGCCACGCACGCCGGTATCTCGGTGGGCGAGGATGGTGCCACGCACCAGTGCTGCGAGGATATCGCCCTCATGCGCGTCATCCCCGGCATGACTGTGATCGTTCCGGCCGACGATGTCGAGGCCCGCGCCGTGACGCGCGCCGCCTACGAGTGCGACGGCCCCGTGTACATGCGCTTTGCCCGTCTGGCC
Organism: Collinsella sp.; assembly: GCA_019414465.1. Taxonomy (GTDB): domain Bacteria; phylum Actinomycetota; class Coriobacteriia; order Coriobacteriales; family Coriobacteriaceae; genus Collinsella. The sequence continues at coordinate 13,748 of DXLY01000007.1, read as the reverse complement.
TCGCCGGTTATCAACGACCCCGAGACCTATAAGTTCGAGTTGGGTAAGGGCATTGTCATGCGCGAGGGCGCCGATGTGACCATCATCGCCTGCGGCCTGATGGTCGGCGAGGCTCTCGAGGCCGCCGAGCAGCTTGCTGCCGAGGGCATCGATGCCGAGGTCATCAACATGCACACCATCAAGCCCATCGACGCCGACCTGATCGTCAAGAGCGCCACCAAGACCGGTCACGTCGTGACCGTCGAGGAGCACTCCGTGATCGGTGGCCTGGGCAGCGCCGTTGCCGACGTTCTGTGTGAGCAGTGCCCGACGCCGCTCAAGAAGATTGGCGTCAACGATACCTTTGGCGAGTCCGGCCCGGGCGCCGAGCTCCTGCACAAGTACGGCCTGGACGCCGCCAACATCGTGGCGACCACCAAGGAGTTCTTGGCATAAGGCAAGACGAGGCAAAGTATCGCGTCGACAACCGCAAACAAGCCAGAACAGGGGCGTCCTCAAAGAGGGCGCCCCTGTTTATGCTGAATTTAAATTAGAGTCCTGCTAAGCAAAGTTCCCATGGGGAAACGGGCCCATCCCAACGAAGTGCAATTCAGACCCTTCCAACTTTGTATGCGGAGCATCACAAGGTAGATGCGCCGGCCCCATAGTAGCCGCAGGCCGGGCACAGGGTTACCTCCCAAATCTTTCCGCAGGACGGAGGAGCCCCCGCAGCGCGAAGCGCGCAGCGGGGGCTCCGACATGTCCGAGGACGATTTGGGAGGTAACCCTGTGCGCGGCCGGACAGATCCCAAAGCCCGCCATGCTTCTTATGTGCAGCAAAGGCAATCCTGCTAAAATACAAAGCGCTCATGTAGTTTAAACGCACGACGATAAGGAGCACCAGTGGGTAACCACTTCCGTACCTCCGGTGCGGGCGATGATGCCCCCAAGACGCAGACGGGCGTCCAGGGCAGTCGTTTCGCCACTCCGGATTCAGAGGGCCAGCCTGTTGCTCAGGCCCCCGCTCAGCCGGCAGATCGGGCACAGCTGGCATCCGATCCCTTTGCCTACAATCCCACCAGCGATGTCGCGCTTTCCGGCACGGCGGGTTTTGAGCCCGTTCAGGCCGTGACCGCTCGCGTGGAGCAGCCTCAGGCTGGCGCCGCCACGCCGCAGCCTACCATGGCCGGCATTCCCGACCCCATGGCCCCTGCGACGCCGGTTCCTCAGCCTGCGCAGTCCGGTCTCTTTGCCGCTATTCCCGATCCCACGCAGCCTGCTGTCCCGGTGGTCGAGAGCGATCAGGCCGCCGAGGTCGCAAGCCTCGATAACGCGCTCAACAACCCCGATTTTACGTCGGTGTTTGCGCCCATCGATCCGCAAGCCAGCCGCAAGAAGATGGCCAAGCAGGCCGGTGTCGAGCCCGTCATCCTTATGGAGCATGTCACCAAGATCTATCCGGCACAGCCCAACAAGCCTGCACTCGACGACATCAACATCGAGATCTATCCGGGCGAGTTCGTCTTCCTGGTCGGTCATTCCGGCTCGGGTAAGACCACGCTGCTGTCGACGCTCAACCGCGACGTCAAGCCGACGAGCGGCCGCATCCTGGTTGCCGGTCAGGACCTCATGAAGATCAAGAATCGCAAGGTTCCGTTCCTGCGTCGTCAGATTGGCGCCGTGTTCCAGGACTTTAAGCTTCTGCCTCAAAAATCTGCCTACGAAAACGTGGCGTTTGCCCTGCAGTGCATCGGCAAGCCCAAGGGCGTTATTCGCAGCCAGGTTCCCGAGGTGCTGCGTCTGGTCGGCCTGGCTGATCAGATGGACTCGCTGCCCGATCAGCTTTCCGGTGGCGAGCAGCAGCGCGTTGCCGTTGCCCGCGCCATGGTCAACCGCCCGCCGCTTTTGATCTGTGACGAGCCCACGGGCAACCTCGACCCGGCGATTTCGCTGGGCATCATGAAGCTGCTCGAGCGCATTAACCGCACCGGCACCACCGTGATCGTCGCTACGCACGACCGCGAGATGGTCGATAGCATGCACCGTCGCGTGATCGCCCTCGAGGGCGGCCACGTAATCCGCGACCAGGAGAGGGGAGGTTACGGCAACTATGGCACCAACTAACGTGGGCTACTCGCTCAAAGAGGCAATGAGCCACTTCTTCCGTAACTGGACCACCTCGCTCGGCGCCGTCATCACGATCTTCCTTTCGCTGTTTATCATCGGCCTGTTCATCATGGGTTCCGCGATGCTGAACTCCGTGATCGGCACCGTCGAGGATCAGGTTGTCATTAACGCCTTTATTAGCGATGACGCCGATCAGGCAGACGTTCAGGCTTTTGAGGCCGAGCTTAAGACGTGGAATAACGTCAAGTCCGTGACCTATAAGGACAAGGACGACGCGCTGGCCGAGTATACGAGCAAGATGTCGGGCAACGCCGACGCCACCATGAGCGCGCTCGATGGCCAGAACCCGCTGCCGGCTTCGTTTGCAATTGAGATGGACGATCCGTCCAAGGTCGAGAGCACGGCCCAGAAGCTCAAGAAGAACACCGACTTCCAGAAGATCGCGGATGACGGCGACGTCAACGCGAGCGTGCTGTACGGCCAGGAGGAAGTGAGCCGCCTGTTCCAGGTGACCAACTACATCCGCATCGCCGCCGTGGTGCTCGTTGGCCTTCTGACCTTTATCGCATTCATCTTCATCAACAACACGATTCGCCTGTCCATCACGGCGCGTCGTCGTGAGATTGCGATTATGCGTCTGGTCGGCGCCAGCAACGGCTTCATTCGCGGCCCGTTTATCACCGAGGGCGTACTGCAGGCCATTTTGGGCTCGCTGCTTTCCATCGGCGTTCTGGAGCTGCTGCGCAATCTGATGATTCCGCGTTTGCAGGAGAGCATCGGCTGGATGTCGTTTGCCCTGCCGATGCAGTACTACCTGGTGACCTATGCTGCGCTGATTCTGGTCGGCGTGATTATCGGTCTCTTTGGTTCTGCCATCGCCATGCGCCGCTACCTGCGCGTGTAGGCATGCCTGGAATTCATCCCTTCCAACGGGTCGTCTCTTGCGGGGCGGCCCGTTTTTTGATCCCTAGGGGACGGCAGGAAAACGGATCATTTGGGTAGACTCTTTGGAGTTCGCAATCGATAGTTAGGAGGCGCCATGGGGCGCAATAACAAGCATAAGCGTGGAGCTTGCAATAAGCGCGGGCCGGTGCGCAGCGAGCGTCGCCCGAGTCTGACCGGACGCGTGCAGCTCCATGAGCATAGCGCCTATGTCATAACCGAGAGCGGCGACTACAAGGTTATGGGCCGCGGTAAGCGCGAGATCATGGATGGTGATACCGTTGCCGTGAGCATTAAGAACAGCCCGCACGGTGAGCGGCGCGCCGTGATCGAGGGCGTGGTTGAGCGCGCAGCCATAAGCGTGGTGGGTACGTACCAGACCGCTGGTCCGCTCGGTGTGATCGAGCCGCTCGATTCGCGCCTGAAGGCCGACTTCTTCATTCTGCCCGAGGATACCTCGGCGGATCGTCTGGGCGTCCACCCGGGTGATGCCGTTGTCGCGCGCATTTTGACCTACCCGACGCGCCTGGAATCGGGCACCGTGACAATCGAGCGCCGCATTGGCGGAGATGACGCGCCCGATTTGGGCGTTCAATACGTGATGGCGCGTTACGGCTATACCGATAGCTATCCCGAGGCCGCGCTGGACGAGGCCGAGGGACTTTCGCTCGATGTGTCCGCGGCGCTTAAGGACCCGCTCCGCCGCGATCTGCGCGACCGCTTTGTCATCACGATCGACCCGGTCGACGCGCGCGACTTTGACGATGCCATTTCGCTTGAGCGCACGCCCGAGGGTGGCTACAAGCTGGGTGTGCATATCGCTGACGTTTCTCACTATGTGGCCTGGGACGGGCATATCGATCTTGAGGCTCGCCATCGTACGACATCGGTGTATCTGGCCGATCGCGTGCTTCCCATGCTGCCCGAACGCCTGTCCAATGACCTGTGTTCGCTTCGCCCTGACGAGGACCGTCTTGCGTTTACCGTCGATATCGAGCTCGATGAGCAGGGTCGCGTGCGGCATTACGATCCGTACCCCAGCGTGATTCGCTCGCGCGTGCGCATGGACTATGATGGCGCCGAGGCACTGCTGGTGCGTGCCGGCGCGGTGGAGTATTCGGTGCTGGAGGGTGCCGCCGAGGATGTTGCGGCTGCCGAGGCCTCGCGCGAGGAGGCGCTTGAGCGTGGGCTTGCATGCGAGGAGGCAGCCCGCGGCTATAACGTCGACCTCGGTGATTTTTTGGTTGCCGCCAACGAGCTTGCGGAGCTCCGCCGCCGCATTCGCCGCGCACGCGGTTCGGTCGACTTTGATACGGCCGAGATCCGCGCGCTCTTGGACGAGGACGGTGTGCCCGTGCAGATCGTGGCCCGCGAGCGCTCGTGCGCCACGTCGCTGATCGAGGAGGCCATGCTGCTCGCCAACGAGTGCGTGGCCGAGTGGCTGGCCGACCGCGACATTGAGGCTTGCTATCGCGTGCACGATGATCCCAGTCCCGATAGCCTGCACGGCGCCGCCGTGGCGCTGGCGCAGCTGGGCATCATCGACGACCGCCGTGCGGCTGGTATTGCCTTGGGAAGTCCCGATGAGCTGCAGGCTGCGGTTGACGCCGCGGCTGGCAAGGCCAACGCGCCACTTGTCAATACACTGCTGTTGCGCAGCATGCAGCGCGCGCTGTACAAGCCGCGCAACGAGGGCCACTTTGCGCTCGCCGCGCCGTGCTACTGTCACTTTACGAGTCCCATCCGTCGCTACCCCGATCTGGTGGTGCACCGCGTACTCAAGCTGCAGTTGGCCTATGAGCAGCTCGGTGGCAAGGACGCCTTGGTCCGTACGCCGCGGCTGATCGGCAAGGGGCGCGAGTCGCTGCCGCGCATTCTGCCGCAGATCTGCCGCGCATGCAGCGATGCCGAGCGCGCGGCAGATGCCGCCAGCCATGCGACGCAAAAGATCAAGATTGCCCAGTACTATGAGGACCGTCTGGGCGAGCGTTATGCCGGAACCGTCTCGTGGGTTAGCAGCATGGGCCTCTTTGTGCGCTTGGACCTAACGCAGGTCGAAGGCTTGGTTTCGATCAAGAGCCTGGGCAACGAGTGGTTCGAGTTCGACGAGGATGCGCTTACGCTGACGGGCGCTGACACGGGGACTCGTTACGAGCTGGGGCAGCGCGTGATCATCGAGGTCTCGCGCGTCAATACCACGCGTGGGCACTTGGACTTTAAGCTTATCCATTAGCCAAATCCCGACTCATAGTGGGGGAGCGGAGGGCGGCCTTTCGGGACCGCCCTTCGCATTTGAATCGTGGCTACCTTGCCGTCTGCTCGGCCGCCCGCTTACCTGCTATTTGAGAGGTAAAACCTACCAAAATAAACCTGTCCCTTTTTGGCAGGTTTACAAGAAAGCGGGGATGAGATGGCGACGGTGTACGGTTATGCGCGGGTGAGTTCGCGCGATCAGAACCTTAATCGGCAGCTGGATGCGCTGGGCGCCTATGGCGTGGGCTCGGCGAATATTTATGCCGACCATGCGAGCGGCAAGGACTTCGATCGACCGCGTTATCGCGAGCTGCTGCACGTTCTGGGAGACGGGGACGTGCTGGTGGTGCTTTCTATCGACCGACTTGGTCGTAATTACTCCGAGATTCTTGAGGAATGGCGACGCATTACCAAGGAGCTCGGGGTTGCCATTGTGGTGTTGGACATGCCATTGCTTGACACGCGCGTCAGGGCCAGCGGCGCGCCGGATGTGACCAACACCCTGATTGCCGATATTGTGCTGCAACTGCTGAGCTACGTGGCGCAGGTGGAGCGCGAGAATATCCATCGGCGCCAGGCGGAGGGGATTGCAGCGGCGCGGGCGCGAGGGGTCCGTTTCGGTCGACCTCGCAAGCCGTGCCCTCCTCAGTTTGAGCTGGTGCGCGATAGCTATGAGGCAGGCGATATAACCCGCAGCCAGGCAGCAAAGTGCCTGGGCGTGTGCGTGGGGACGTTCGATCGCTGGATGCGCGAGGCGGGGTAGGGGTTTGCGTCGCTTTGGCGCTTCCTGTTGCGATTCAAATTTTGATACGGTGACGATGTCATTTGGGGCTACACTCGCTGATATTCAAAAAAGGAGGTAGGCCCTTGGCACACGTAAAACAAATAATCGGATGGACCGCGATCGCTCTGTTCGCTGCAACGCTGGCGGGCATCTGGGTGCAGACGTCGTTGCTGAGCGAGTCCACCGCGCGTGTGGTGGAGGGCCAGGCTACGGGCGTTCAGGCTGTCGATGCCACGGGTGAAGCCCAGACGGAGAACGGAATGACCGGGGGCGCCGATTCGGCTGCCTCGAATGTCCGGTCTGGCCGACTTGCTTCCATTCGCATGTGGGTGGGCACGAACGTCCACCGCGTTGCCCATACCGTAGAGTTTTTCTTCGTCGGATTGTTCGCCTCGGTGGTCGTGGTTTGCCTTTCCAGGCGTTCGTGGAGCGTATGCTCCCGTTGCGTGCCCGTATTGCTCTTTTGCGCCGCCTGCTCCGTTGGCGATCAGGTACATAAGATCTTTGTTCCCGGCAGGCATTTCGACGTTATCGATTTAGGATTCGATGCTGTGGGATATGTCACCGCCATGCTGTTGGTATTGCTGACGGCGGCGTTGGTGCGCCATGCGACTCGGCCGATCGGCGCCCATGCGAGGCACTAGCCTTAAGACGAGACATCGCGACTGCCTACGCTTCGACATTGACTACAATAACGGCTGCAATCGCGAGTGGTCGTCGATGTGCAGTTTTCCAGACACCTGTTTTCTCTAAGAAAGGAAATCCCATGACCGTACTGTTTGTTGATTATCCCAAGTGCTCGACCTGCAAGAAGGCCAAGGCATGGCTGGACGAACACGGGGTAGAGTATATCGACCGCGATATCGTTTTGGACAATCCCACGGCTGATGAGCTTGCGACCTGGATTGCTCGTTCGGGGCTGCCGGTGCGGCGCTTCTTTAATTCGTCGGGCATGAAATATCGAGAGCTGGGCCTGAAGGCGCGTCTGGATGCGGGCATGACGGATCGGGAGTGCTATGAGCTGCTGGCGACTGACGGCATGCTGGTCAAGCGTCCGCTGCTGGTGGGCGACGACTTTGCGATCCCCGACTTTAGGGAAGCGGCTTGGACCGAGGCGCTGCTGTAGCGGCTCCGGAAAGTGCGACCCGTTTTGAGTGATCGGCGTGGGATGTGTTTTCCATCGGCGGGCTCGCTCGGCTCAATCCTCGAGCTGTGCCCATTCGTGCGGATCGTAGACCTTTACGTGCTTGTTGGACTTGCCGCTCCAGTACTCTTCGTCCATAAAGGGCAGATATGCCTGAACGCCGGGGCAGATAAAGGGAATCCGCTGCTGTTGCAGTCGCTCGCGCTGGCGCTGCTCCAGGTGCGCCTCGGATATGACGGTCGGCATACCGGACAGCTCGACGAGGCTTGCCTGGATTCGCTTAAGGTCGGGGAGTCCCGCGTGCCATGACATCCGCATGATCAAAAAGGATGCACGGCGGTAGTTTGCCTGCATCACCGTGATGGCGGGGCGCAGAGTGGGATGGATTTTGTCCCGTTCGGGCCAAAGGTCAGCAGTGATCTCGAGGCCCAGGGTCTCCCATAGGTAATCAAGCTCTTCGTCCATGGCGCCTCGATATCCGTGCAATGATGACGGTTCGATTGTGCCATCAGCCGTGAGTGCTGCATTGTTGTAATCTACCAGCGGTAGATGCGGGATGTTTTACGGGCTTTGGCGCCGTACGTGTCGCTGGCGCTTCACAGGTCCTTCACAGGTCCTTCACGTGTCGGCCGTATTTGACTGAATTTCAAAAAAGTCAAAATTGGGGCTTGCGTCACGGCCGGACTTCCCGTATATTTCTTTCTTGCGCAAAGGCACAGCCGAGCGCAGCGATGCAGTCATTGGGATGTCGTCTAATGGCAGGACAGCGGATTCTGGTTCCGTCAATGGGGGTTCGACTCCCTCCATCCCAGCCATTGCATTTGCTACATATGGCCCGTTCGTCTAGCGGTTTAGGACGCCGCCCTCTCAAGGCGGAGATCACCAGTTCGAATCTGGTACGGGCTACCACAGCTGAGTTTCCCGAACTCTCCATTGGAGGGTTCGGTTTTTTTGTTTTCGCAGGCAGGGTGGCACAAAATGAACTGCACCAGCAGGCTCCCGTCCTCGTTGACCGTCACTCGGTCAACGAAAGCGGCGACCATCCCGCGAGGACCGTCCGATTGACGCATCTTGTATAGCGCGAACAAGATCATGTCCCGGTCGATGAGCGGCGCGCCATGCTTGATTTCGTCGAGCTCGGCCTTGAGCGCCGTGAGCTCGTCTTGCAATCCGTTGATTTTGACCGCCATTCGGTCGGTAGAGCCTAGTTTGCAGGCAAGGTCGATGGCATTATCAATCTCGCGCTCAACGTCCGTTATTCGGCGGCTCAGGGCTTCACGCGCGGTAATCTCCTGCTCTGCGTCTTTGTCCTGACGCGCGAGTACCATATCGACTATACGCTCGTCCAGATCTGGATTCTCGTTGAGCAGCCGCGCGCATGCCCCTATCACCTTGTCCTCGACCTCGTCTCGGCGCATGGACATTTTTGTTTTGCGGCAGCGGTAGTAGTGATACTGCTTGCCGTTCTCGCCATATCCGCAAGAGCGCTGTCCCAGAGGTTGCGGTCGATAATGGATGGCATCCCGTTTTCTTTCCTGAAATTGCCCCAGGTATAGGTACCGATATAACGCTCACAATGTAGTAGTCGGTTTACGGCCTCGTTACTGAATGGCTTGCCCGTGACGGTCTTATATCCGAGGCCGTTGAGCCTGCGCATGATCTCGGCCTTAGTCTCGCCTGCGGCGCACATGTCAAAGGCCATGCGCACGCCTGCCGCCTCATGCTCATTGACGGCATAATATCCATCTGCGCCACGGTCATACCCAAAGATTGAGACGCCGTTGTGCTTGCACTTGAGGGCATTTCCCTCCATACCGCGCTTGACGTTTTGTGCGAGATTGGCGCTGTAGTATTCGGCCATTCCCTCAAGCACAGACTCGAGGATGATACCGTCGGGGCCGTCCGGCACCGATTCGGCTGCTGTCACGATCTCCACGCCGCATTTGCGCAGCTTTGCCTTGTATACCGCCGAATCGTAGCGTGAGCGTGCGAATCGGTCGGTCTTGTAGACGATCACTTTTGTCCAGTGTTGCGCCTGGGCATCGAGAATCATCTTTTGAAAGCCAGGGCGCCCGGCTGCATTGGTGCCAGATCGCGCCTCGTCCGTATAGGTCTTTACAATCTCAAAGCCCTTGGATGCCGCGAATTGAGCGCAGACGCGCACCTGGTCCTCAATTGATTCCTCGCGCTGCTTATCTGAGCTAAATCTCGCGTAGATGACCGCTTTTTCTGCCATAATGTAATTGTCCGTTCTGCCGTTTGGGACTGGACTAAAGCCTGCTGAGTCTTGACCACTCAGTGGGCTTTTCTTTTATGATGCTCCATACCGTCATATTCGATCTCAAGCGATCTGAATTCTGATGGTGTCATGCCGAGCTTCTCGGCTATGTAAACCGCTTTGTCCCACGTGGGGCTTTTCGTTCTGCCGGTTACGAGCTTCGAGACGTACTGCACCGTTATCACCTCGTCGGCAAGGTCAACTGATTTCAGGCCGCGCTCGGCCATCACTCTTTTCAAAGTTTTCCCGAAAGACATGATTTATTTGGTTCACCTTCTAATCGAGCTTCAAGCTCACTGAATTCATCAACGGTCATGCCGAGAGCTTTAATCATCGTCAGAGCCTTTTGCCAAGTTGGGTCAGCTATTCGTCCTAAGAGAAGCTTTGATATATACGATGCGCTCACCTCTTCGCTAACGATATCAGCAGGCTTCAATCCCTTTATCTTAAGAGCTCTATCGAGAGCTTTTGCGAATGACATCCGAGACCTCCTTTGCCTAGATATATTTTAGCGCCGAACAAAAAAGTTGCCAATACGACAATTTTCTTATTGAAAAGTGTCCAATACGACACTACACTATGTAGTGTCCAATACGACACTCTTGGAGGTGAGAACATGGATAGGATTGCTGAAAAGATTGCTGTGTGGCTTCAAAAGACCGGCAATAGCAAGAAGTCGCTCGCAAACATGCTCAACATTTCAACAACATCCCTCAACAACAAATTGCGTGGGAAAACGTCTTGGCGTTGGAGGGAGGTCTGCTCGGTCGCTGAAATTGTTGGATGTGAATTAAGCGACCTTGAGGACGAGGCAGCTTAGCCCGCTACCTGATCGCCACATCGTGAGGTACGACCTTTTGGCGGTGGTCAGTACGTGTGCCATGTCCTGCCAATCGCAAGGTGGCTCAACGGCAAGCCGGTTCGCTCCTTTCAACCGGTAGTCAACCTGATGCCGTGCCTCACGATGTGGCGATCAATTTCTAAAAGAAAAGGCCTAGTAGTGCTGCAACACCACCAGGCCGACGGTCAAGGAAAGCTGGTAAAGCAAAATGACCAAAGCAATTGTATCATCCGCTGCCTTTTTTGCGCTTCTGCTCATGGTCGAGCCGGTCTGCACCTTCATCGACAGTCTGCCGCCTGTGCTCAACATAGCGCTCGTCTTTGTCATGGTCGGTGCAATCATGCTCGCCTTTTGGCTCATGATGCGCCGCGAGCTCGAGCTTTGCGAGGGACATTATGAGCGCTGATGAATTCGCCGAGCGCTTCAAGCGCGAGCTGACCGAGTGGTTTGCCAAGGACGAGACCCGTAAGGAATTCGAGCAATGGAAAGCAATCAAGGAGGTAGCGAAATGAGTGAGGATTGCATCCCAGGCTCGTGCAAGTACGAGGCCTACACGATGCACACTGCCGCAAATAAGTATCTCTGCAACGGATGCACCCGACTTGGACACGAGATGAGAGTCACTTGCAAAGGCGACGGTTACTGCTTCTTTGCCGACAAGCGCAACATTTTCAAGATCACTTCAATCGAGGTCATCGATGATGGCATGGGTATCTATCGCCAGGCTGTTTTGGCTAACAAGCGCGGCGATGCCTACCTGATTAAGCATTTCGAGCGTAAGGATGCCATCGAAACGAAGTGGCACTCTGCCTTTTGCTTCGTGTACAGGTACGACTTGGCAAAAGGCCTTGTGGACACGACTGAGCAGGTGGAGAGCGTCAAGAAAATGCCATTCTCCAATTCCGTCGATGAGGTCGTGAGACGGCTCGGAATTAACTACGACAGGCACCTGTATAACTACTCGATTCGAGGTGAGGTCTGATGGTCCTTACTGAGAAAGAACGCAAGGAATTAAAGCTCCAGCTTCGCCCTGTCGTTAAAAGAATGCTTGATGAGCAGCCTGTTGCGACTGCGATTGCCAACGCAATGCGCAGGAATCCAGATCTGACTTGGTCGGAGCTCGCCGGAGTGTTCTGCGAGGTCATGGGCTGCTTGCCAATAAATTGCCCCCATTGCGGAAAGAGAATTACAAATGTCGACGAATAACAGAAGGGCGATCGCCAGTGAATTGCGACGTAAGGTAAACGACTCGCTGGATGGCGAGAGCTTACAGCGCGCGCTCGCCAGGATTACAGGCACCAATGATTCGAGCTGGCGTGGCGTGATGCGCCATCTCGCCGACCTAATCGAACCACCGGCATTTCTCACCAATACTTTCATTTGCGAGAAATGCGGCGGCGAATGGCCCAGCGATATTCGGTTTGAGGATTGTCCCTACTGTGGAGTGGAGATTATCAATGACTAGCGCTAGCGAGCAGCATCTTCCATATCGCTCGACCGCTGATGTTGTTGTGCTCGATGGTGACGGCAGTAGGTGGATGAGAGAGCGGACAGGCCACCTCATCGTAGATAAAGACGGTCGCACGGCCTGCTCTGAGTGTATGTGCGCCGCGCTGTACATGAGTGATGCAACGTACTGTCCTGATTGCGGATGCAAATTGCAAGGTGGTATCGAATGAGCTGCTTTTTCTGCGATGGCCCTCGGGTCGCACCTGTGTACAACATTCCGCATCGCGATTACTTCGCGGCGCCAATTGGGACTATGACCATGATGCGCGGCTACGATGGCGAGCCGACGGTCAAGGTTGAAATTGATACCGATGTTGAGCTCAGCATTTCTGACAACACGTCGATTTGTGGCAATCTCACTGCAAATGTAGCAGCGGTTGGCCACATCGAACGCATCAAGTACTGCATGTTCTGCGGAAAGAAGATCGTCAATGACTAACAATGGAAACAAAAGGACCTGTGCGACGTGTGCCATGCTCGACGGCAACTTCTGCAAGCTCGACGGATTCTGCATTGGAAGCATCGAGACCGGCACGTGCGAGAAATACAAGCAGCGTCTGAGCAGCGTTGACAATGAGGAGAACGGTGCTCGGCAAGCGATTACCGACAAAGAGCGTCGCGAGATCGCCGATGGCTTGCGTTGCATGCGCAAGGCGATGGACAGCGAGAAGCCTCCGCAGATTCCTGGGATGGCCGCAGCTGTCTACCTGCTAAGGATTGCCAAGTCTGTCAAATGCGGAGTTAGCGGGACACTTTTCTATCGCCTGGCCGATTTGATTGACCGTCCCACCTGCACCTTTGATGGCACGCCCGAGCGGATCGGCTACGTCTGCTCGAATTGCGGTCAGACCTTCACGCGCAGGCCGTTCATGGCGCACGCTTTTGGCAATGGCACTGAGGTTGAGATCCCATTTCGATTCTGTCCCTACTGCGGTGCAGAGGTGGTTTGGTGATGCCTAAGAGGACGAGGTTCGCAAGGGATGTCGATTGCCCGACGTGCGGGGCCACCCCTTCTCACCAGCGATGGAAGCCGCGCAAGATGGTAGACCTCGATGACGTCACGAGCATCGGCGATTGCAATCCTGTCGATGCTGTTCGTTGTCGTCGCTGCGATCTGGTGTTTCGCGTGTCGCACTTCGAGCACGACGACACATACATCACTGGCTGGGACGAGATAGAGACCGTCCCCCGGTTTTGCCCGTGGTGCGGCGCGGAGGTGGCGACAGATGATGAATGATGTGCGCCGAAGGATTGCAAGTAAGCTGCGCGAAAAGTTTGGCTTGATTGAATGTTCACTTTTGCATCCTGACGGATCTGAGCACAACTGGTCTGTCGAAGAACTGTTTGAATTGCTGGATATCGATTATCCCGAGTGCCTCAACCCGTGGGAATGTCCTTATGACTACATCGCTGACCTCATAGACGTGCCAGCTTGCAAAGATTTGGTCAAGCACGTACCTGACCCATTCATTCCGACTCAGCGCATGAAAGACGGCTATTTCGAATGCTCTGAATGCGGATGGAACGGACACCTGATGGAGTACATCGGCTTTGGCGACATGGGGTCATTTGAGCCGAAGTTTTGCCCAGAGTGCGGAAAGGAGATCTTACGTGAGCAGTGAATTGAAAAGACGTCTTGAGGTGGCGGCTGAGTTTCGAAACCTCGGCGAGACTGGTTCACCTGCCGAAATCCTAGACAAGCCAATCAGGTACCAGATGGGCTTTCAGGCAATCAAGGCCGTCCTTGGCAAGGGCGATTGCTTTGAGCTTTTGGCAGACCTTATCGAGCCTGATGCCTGCGTCATGAGCTTTGTCGAAGAAGAAATGGGGCGAGCAATATTCGCATGCTCGAATTGCGGGAACACGGTGGACGATAGGGCTCTCTTTGGCT
>DXLY01000069.1 GCA_019414465.1 Collinsella sp. | reverse complement strand
CTACCTGCCCGATAACCTCGATGAGCTCACCTATGTGCCTCTGGGCATGGAAGAAGCCGTCGAGAACTTTAGAAACCGCGCCCGCAAGGGCAAGAAGCGCCTGCCGCAGGAGTCCTAGGGGCTTTTGACAGTCGCTGCGCCGGTAACCAAACGCAAATAGGTGCCGACGAACGGCCCTCAAACCTAAGTGAGTAGACTTTTTGGCAACAACCAAGCACAACCCGTATGGCGAAAACTAAAACCGCAGGTAGAGCCCTTGCGTAAAAACCATGTGCTCGCGATATCGCAAAAAGTCTACTCACTTAGCTGGCGACTGCACCAAACGGCTGGCAGAACGCCCATTTCCTGCATTTTCTTGCCTGCGAACGCATCGATGCGACGCTACGCCATAATGGATGGCGGACAAACGCGAGAGAAAGTTACCACATGACGCAAAGCACGACAGATACCGCCGCCAGCACCGTCTCCGGCGCCGGCGCTGCCAGCTCATTCTCGGGCGGCACGGGAACCGAGGCAGAGTTCGGCTCGCTCGGCGCACTCTCCCCCACCTGGTGGGAGCCCGAGGACGGCAGCGAGCCCGAGCCGTGGCTCACGCCCGATCAGTCCTTCGAACGCTTCTTTGAATGGACGAGCGACCGCGGCATTGAGCTGTGGGACCACCAGGAAGAGGCCCTCATGGACCTGGCCGCCGGCGATCACGTCATCTTAGGCACGCCGACCGGCTCGGGTAAGTCGCTTGTCGCGCTGGGCATGCTCTTTATGGGCATGGCGCAGGGCAAGCGCTGTTATTACACGGCCCCCATCAAGGCCCTGGTCAGCGAAAAGTTTTTCGACCTGGTGCAGGTGCTCGGCCGCGATAACGTAGGCATGATTACCGGCGACACGCATATCAACACCAAGGCGCCCGTCATCTGCTGCACGGCCGAAATCCTTGCCAACGATGCGCTGCGCGAGGGCGAGGACGCCGACGTGGGCTGCGTGGCCATGGACGAGTTCCACTACTTTGCCGACCCCGACCGCGGCTGGGCCTGGCAGGTGCCACTGCTCACCCTGCCCCACACGCAGTTTATGCTCATGAGCGCCACGCTCGGCAATGTCACCGCCATCGCTGCCTCACTCGAGGAGCACACCGGTGCCACGTGCGACCTAGTCGTCGATGCCCCGCGCCCTGTTCCGCTGAGCTACGGCTATGTGACGACCTCCCTCGAAGGCACGGTCGAGCTCGCGATGCGCCGCGGCGAGGCCCCGCTCTATATCGTGCACTTTAGCCAGGATGCCGCACTTGCGACGGCACAGTCGCTCGCCAACTTCGGCATTGCCAGCAAGGAGCAGCGCGAGGCCATCAAGGAGGCAGCCAAGGGCACGAGCTTCTCGACGGCCTTTGGCAAGATTCTTAAGCGCTTGCTCGGATGCGGCGTCGGCGTGCACCATGCCGGTATGTTGCCGCGCTATCGTCTGCTGGTCGAGCGCCTGGCGCAGCAGGGCTTGCTGCCCGTCATCTGCGGCACCGACACGCTCGGTGTCGGCATCAACGTACCCATCCACACCGTGGTGCTCACCGCGCTCACCAAGTTCGACGGCTACAAGATGCGTCGCCTGCGCGCCCGCGAGTTCCACCAGATTGCCGGTCGCGCCGGCCGCTCGGGCTTCGATACCGAGGGCATGGTAATTGCCGAGGCGCCTGAGCACGAGATCGAAAACGCCAAGCTCATGGCCAAGGCGGGCGACGACCCCAAGAAGCTCCGCAAGATTAAAAAGAAGAAGGCCCCCGAGGGCTTTGTCACCTGGAACAAGCAGACCTTTGAGCGCCTGATCGAGACGCAGCCCGAAACGCTCAAGCCGCGCCTTCGCATCACACACTCCATGGTGATTAGCGTGGTCGAGCAGGGCGGCGACGCCCGCGCCCGCGTGCACGACCTTATCGAGACAAGCCTGCAAACGCCCGAGGAAAAGGCGAAGCTCGAGGTTCGTGCCGACGAGATCTTCGCCACGCTCATCGACTCCGGCGTCGTCGTGCGCACCGAGGTGCCGCCCGCACCCGACGCTCCGGCTGACGCCGCGCCGGACATCGACTACGCACTGACGGTCGACTTGCCCGAGGACTTTGCGCTCGACCAGCCGCTCTCGCCCTTTTTGCTTGCCGCGCTGGAGCTGCTCGACCCCGAAAGTGAGACCTATACCATGGACCTCATCAGTATGGTCGAGGCCACGCTCGAGGACCCCAAACAGGTGCTCCGCGCCCAGGAGCGTGCCGCGCGCGACCGCGCCATGGCCGAGATGAAGGCCGACGGCGTCGAATACGAGGAGCGCCTGGAGCGCATTCAGGACGTCACGTACGAAAAGCCGCTCGAGGACCTGCTCGATGCCGCTTTTGACAAGTACTGCCAGGAAGTACCCTGGGCAAACGACTACCAGCTCTCTCCCAAGAGCGTCCTGCGCGATATGCTGGAAAGCGCGAGCGATTTTAAGGGCTACATTCAAAAGCTCGGCATCGCCCGCTCCGAGGGCATTTTGCTGCGCTACCTGGCAGAGGCTTACCGTTCGCTCGACCGCACCGTACCGATCGAGAAGCGCGACGAGCGCCTGCGCGACATCATCTCGTGGCTCGGCTTTGTGGTGCGCTCGGTCGACTCGAGCCTGGTGGACGAGTGGGAGAACGCCGGCAACCCCGCTGCACTCGACGCCGCACCGCCGCAGGGCATCGATGAAGTCGTGGAAGACCGCCGTGGCTGCACCCTGCTGGTGCGCAACGCGCTCTTCCGCCGCGTGACCCTTGCCGCCCGCGAGCACATTCGCGACCTGGGCGAACTCGACGACGACTGGGGCATGAGCGAGATCCGCTGGCAAAAGGCCCTCGATGCCTACCATGAGCAGCACGAGGAGATCCTCACCGACGGAGACGCCCGCAGTGCCGCAATGTTTTCCATCGATGAGTCCGACGAGAAGACCGCGCACGTATGGCACGTGCACCAGATCTTTGCCGACGAGGATGGCGACCACGATTTTGGCATCATGGGCGACGTCGACCTGGATGCCACGCAAGACGGCGGCGAGGTCATCTTCAAGAACTACCGTGTCGGCTTTATCGAGGACCTGCTCGAAGACTAGCCGGGCGCAATGGGGCGAAACGAAGCGGGGCCGCTGGCAACATCGCCAGCGGCCCCGCTTTTTGCGCGATACGCTATCCCCTACTCGGCATCCTCGACCTCATACGAATCCGCCTCGGCTGGCTCATCGTTTGTCTCTGGCGCAGCCCCGCGTGCCTCGTCAAACGCCGCCTTCATGGTCTTGTTGCCCCACGTGAGCTTGCGAATGGTAAGATCGTCGGCTTTCTTGTTGGCAAGGCGCAGATTGTTCTCGGAGGACAGCAACGCCTCCTTGGTTTTCTGCAGATGGCTAATCGTCTTGTCGATCTCATCGATCGCCGTTTGGAACTTGCGGCTCGCGATCTCGTAGTTGCGACCGAAATCATTCTTGAACTTTTCCATCTTGGCTTCGAAGTTCGTGACATCGATATTCTGCTGTTTGTACTCCGCTAGCTCCTGCTTATAGCGCAGCGAACCCATGGCGGCGTTGCGCAGCAGCGTAATCATGGGAATGAAGAACTGCGGGCGGATCACGTACATCTTCTCATAGCGGTAACTCACGTCGACGATGCCCGCGTTATAGAGCTCACTCTCAGGCTCCAGCAGGGTGCAGAGCACCGCATACTCGCAGCCTTTCTGGCGACGATCGTGATCGAGTTTCTTAAAGAAGTCCTCGTTTTTATGCTTGGTCGCGGTCTCGTCGTTCTCGTTTTTCATCTCGAACATAATCGAAATGACCTCGTTGCCGCTCGCGTCACATTCGCGGAAAATAAAGTCGCCCTTGGTGCCCTCGGACGCATCGTTATCTTTCTCGAAGTACGCATTGGGAAACGCCGTCATGCGCAGACGGTTGAACTCGGTCTCGCAATGCTGCTCGAGCGACTCGCCCACCATCTTGGTAGACAGGCGAACCTTCATGTCCTTAAGGCGCTCAATCTCTTCATCCTTGTAACGAATCAGGTCATCGCTCGCGCGCTTGGCCTGCGCAAGCTCGAGCTCGTGTGCCGCCTTGGCTTGCTCCTCGCGAGAATCGCGCACCGCCAGCTCGCTCGTCAGCTTGGCACGTGCCTCATCGCGCTCTCGTTCCGCCGCGGCGACCGCCTCTGACAGGTTCATTTTTGCCATCAGTTCCTGCTCGCGCAGCTGGGCACGCAGGCCCTCGGCCTCTTGCTCGGACTGAGCCTTTGCGGCGGAAAACTTCTCTTGCACCTTCGCGCGATAGTCAGCAAGCGCGCGCTCGGCCTCGCTGCGAGCGGCATCGAGCTCACGCTGCGACTCTGCCGCGGCAGCGGCAAGCGCCATCTCCTGGGCCTTGTCCGCCGCGGCAAGCCTGGCCTGCAGCTCGGCAATCTGAGCGTCGCGTGCAGCTAAATCGTTTTGAGCAGCGTTGCGCGCCGCCGACTCGGCAAGCTTTGCTTCGTCATCTTTGCGCCCAAGCTGCGCACGCAGGCTATCAATCTCACGCTGGAGTTCGGCATTCTCTTTTTGAGCATCGGCACGGGCCTCAACCGCCGCGCGCTGGCTTGCACTCTCGCGCTCTGCGGCAGCGCCCTCAAGCTTGGCACGCAGCTCGGCAAGCTCGGCATCGCGCTTGGCGACTTCTTGTGCCAGCTGCTGAGCTGCAGCGTTCTTCTGCTCGGCAAGCTGAGCGTTGCGCTGAGACTCTGCCTTTTGCAAGGCAGCCGTCGAACGCGAGCGCTCAAGCTCCAGCGCCTGCTCGCCCTCGCGCTGGACTGCCTTCACACGCTCGTCCAGGTCGCGCGAAAACTCGGCATCGCGTACTTGCTTGACGATATCCGTATAGCCGGACGCATCGACCTTAAAAACTTCGCCGCAATGCGGGCACTTAATCTCGTTCATAGCAGCTCCTCGATGGACGCAAATTTCGACCGCCTACACTCTACCGCGCCGCACGGACAAAAAAGGCGCCGCTGCCATAATGGCAACGGCGCCAGAGCCACCACAAAGGTGCCTGTCCCCTTTGTGGTGGCTCTGGCGCCCTATAGCCCAAAGAAGCTAAGAATCTGATCACGGCTTACGGGCTTGTACTCGTTGGCATCGAGACCGACATCGTAGCGAAAGATAGGGCGCTCGCGATCGCGGTTGCGTGCGTTGGCGCGGTCACCCCTGCTGTGGATATGCCCATGCAGCATAATGGCGCCACGTGCCTTGCCGTTCCAGCTGAGCATGGGGTAGTGGCTCATAACCAGACGATGGCCCTTGGCATAGCCGGGAGCAATCTCCAGGTAATCGCGCACGTTTTCCCAAATCTGCGGTACGTCGGAATCTTCCCAGTCGCCGTCATGGTTACCGCGGATGAGCGTCACGTTCTGGCATTCGATACGCTCGCGCAGGCGCACCGCCTCCGCCAGGGGCAAACGATAGGTAAAGTCACCCAGAATATAGAGGCGGTCGTCCGCAGCCACGCACTCATTGATGGCATCGATGACCTTGCGGTTCATCTCCTCGACCGAGTCAAACGGCCGGTCCATGTCGTGCAAGATATTCGTATCGCCCAGGTGCAGGTCGGCGGAAAACCACATCATCGTCTATGCCCTCATTTCGCAACGTGTTCAACTCGTGCTAAGTATACAGATGTAGCGATGCGGCGGTTATCCAAAGAGCCCGCCGAACAGTCCGCGGCGGCGCTTGTCTTGCTTTTTCGAAGCGTCACCCTGAGTTTTCTTGTCCTGCCGCATCTTACGGTCCTGTTCCAGCTCATCGTCATCGAGTAGCACATCCCACTCAAACGGATCGTCTGTCAGATCGAACTGGTCGTCGTCATCAAACATGGCCGCCTCCATTGCCGACTAGCGGGCATCCACCACATAGAGGCCAACGCGCACCTGGTGCCACGGGCTGCGCTCGGGGGCAACCTGTTGCACGCGGGCCTCAAATACGTCCTCGTGGCCGTAATACATCATCAAGGACAGCGGGCCGACCTCGTTTCCCGGAACGTAGCCAAGTTTGGTCTTGCCATAGTAGATCGCAACTGCCTCGGGGTCATGGGGATTATCGCGCTCGGCGCACAGTGTCAGTTTATCGCCCGCTTTAAGATCGCCCAGGACCAAGGTGCCATCGGCATATTGAAATCCTGCGATATGAAACGACAGAAGAACACGTGAAGGCTCGTACATAGCAGCTCCCCTAACGGCCGGATAAACCGGTGTTTAACCTTATTGAGAAGTCTACGGTCCCGTGCGGACACAAATACATCCTGTCTGCGTCCTTCAATCGTTTGCCTCAACGCTTGCGCGACAGAACGCTTGCAGATAAGATAGGAACACGGATGGCACCCGTTGCCGCGGGTCTTGCCAACTCCGATACACGTTTTCATCGTGAGAAGTGGCCGTCTTCGCTTACGCGGGGGCGGCTATTTCATTCGGCCGATAAACAGGCCGAGTTCGATAGCCGCGATTAACAACGCCAGTAACGAAATAACATCGCTTACGTTCATACCAATTCCCTTCTAAAGGGAGTTGGCCCATCCGTACCCCATAGCAGTAGTCTAACGTTAATGACAGGTAATAGGAACACTTGTTCGTATTACCTGCCATTTCCTAATGCACAAACATGCGCACAAATTTGTGCTTCCAGCTTGCGTAGGGCGCATACCGAAACGGCACGTCCAGCCACGTTGCCTTGTTCACGATGCTCTTCTTATGGCTAAACGTATCGAAGCTCTCGCGGCCATGGTACTGCCCCATGCCGCTCGCGCCCATGCCGCCAAAGCCCATATGGCTCGTAGCCAGATGCATGATCGTGTCGTTGACGCAGCCGCCGCCAAAGGGCACGTAGCGCACAAAGCGCTGCTGAACCGCGCGATCCTGACTAAAGATATACAGGGCCAGCGGCGTCGGACGATCCGTAATAAACGCTTCGGCCTCGTCTAGGCTCTCAAACGTCAGCACCGGCAAGATGGGGCCGAAAATCTCCTCCTGCATCACGGCGTCCTCAGGCGCCACGCCGTCTAGGATCGTCGGCTCAATTTTGAGCGACGACTCGCGCGCCGTTCCTCCCAGCACAACCTTATCGGGGTCGATCAGCCCGCGCACGCGCGCAAAATGCTTGGCGTTGACAATATGACCGTAGTCCTCGTTGTCGAGCGGGTGCTCGCCAAACATGCGACGGACCTCCTCCTTGATGAGACCCAACAGCTCATCGTGCACGCGCACGTCGACCAGCAGGTAGTCGGGCGCCACGCAGGTCTGGCCCACGTTGAGCCATTTACCAAATGCGATACGCCGCGCCGCGACCTTCAGGTTTGCCGTCGCATCCACGACACAGGGGCTCTTTCCGCCCAGCTCAAGCGTCACGGGCGTAAGGTTTTTACTCGCGCGCTCCATGACGAGCTTGCCAACCGGAACACTACCGGTAAAGAAGATCTTGTCCCAGCACTCATCGAGCAGCGCTTGGTTTTCGGCGCGCCCGCCCTCGACAACCGTCACCAGGCGCGGATCAAATGCCTCTTCACAGATTTGCTTGAGCACCGCACTCGATGCCGGAGCATAGGCACTCGGCTTGATGACCACGGTATTGCCCGCGGCAAGAGCCCCGGCGAGTGGCTCGAGCGTCAGCAAAAACGGATAGTTCCAGGGCGCCATGATAAGCGTGACGCCATAGGGCACGGCTTGCGTTTTGCACACGCTCACGGCGTTAGCGAGGTCACACGGACGCAGGCGCGGACGACTCCATCGAGCCACATGAGCGATGTGATGACGAATCTCGGAAAGCGACGTGCCGATCTCGCACATATAGGCCTCGTCATGCGACTTTCCCAAATCGGTCTTGAGCGCATGGGCAATATCGGCCTCGTGGGCCCGCACCGCATCGCGCAGGCGCACCAGTGCGCGGCGGCGAGCATCGACATCAAACGTAGCGTGCGTCTTAAAGTAGGTGCGCTGATCGCCGACGATGCGCGCAATTTCCTCGGTGTTCATGGACCCTCCTAGTTCTCGTCCTCAAACATACCACCTGCAACAACTTCGTACATATGCTCGAGCTCCAGGCGGTCCATCAAAAGCGGAACGGGGTACAGCGGATTGGCCTCGGCATCGGCATGTGCCGCCATTTGCGGAATATCGGAGCGGCGAATACCCGTCACATACTTGGGAATGTCCAAGGCGGCGTTCATTCGATCGACCCAATCGATAAAGGCCTCGGCCGCCAGGCTGTCCTGCGCGTTAACCGGCGCGATGCCGGCCATGCGGGCGAGATCGGCGAGCTTGGGAGCAGCAGCTTCGCCATAGGCGCGAAGCATGTGCGGCAGGATAATGGCGTTAGCCAAGCCGTGCGGAATCCCGTAACGCCCGCCCAAGCTGTGTGCGATGGCATGAACGTATCCAACATAGGAGCGCGTAAAGGCAACACCCGCCTTATACGCCGCCGCAAGCATATTGCGACGTGCGTGCATGTTGTCGCCATGCTCATAGGCCTCGAGCAAATTGTCGTGGATGAGCTGAACCGCCTGTCGCGCCATCTTGCGCGTATAGGGCGTGGTGCTTCGCCCGATAAAGGCCTCGACGGCATGCGTCAGGGCGTCCATCCCCGTCTGCCCCGTAATGGAGGCGGGCAGGCCGCGCGTAAACTCGGGGTCGCGCACCGCAAGGCGCGGGATAAGCACAAAGTCGTTAATGGGGTATTTATAGTGCGTCTCGTCATCGGTGATAACCGCCGCGAGCGTGACTTCGCTTCCCGTACCGGCGGTAGTGGGAACCGCAATAAGCAGCGGCAGGAGACGGTGGACGCGCAACAGGCCACGCATCTTGTTGATGGGCTTGTTTGGCTGCGCGATACGTGCCCCCACGCCCTTGGCACAGTCCATGGCCGATCCTCCGCCAAAGCCGATAATGGCCTGGCAGTCGTTCTCTCGATACAGGGACGCCGCTTCCTCCACGTTTGAGACCGTAGGGTTCGCACGCGTTTCGGCATAGACCGTAACACCAATCCCTTGAGCCGTAACCGCACGCTCGAGTGATGCCGTGAGCCCCAGACGGGCAATGCCGGGATCCGTCACGATAAGGACCTTCTGGATCGAGCGCTTTTGAAGCACTGTGGGCACATCCTCGGCATGCTCTAAAATGTGCGGCTCGGTATAGGGCAGGATCGGCAATGCAATGCGAAAAACCGTCTGATATGTTCGGCACCAGGCACGACGGGCTAGATGCATAAAGGAAACTCCCTCATTTGTTGATTGGTCAACATTTGCTCGACCGATTGTACTCAGCGACGGTCAAAGACGGCCTGCCAATCGTTAATCAATCAACATCTTCATATCTCAAAATTGTTTTATTAAAAATCATTCCTAATAGGCTTCACATTCGGTCGCATTTATGGATAATAGAACTCGTCAAGACGCACGTCCGGAGAGGGCCCTTACGGGACCGGACGAGCGCGCCATCGCCATCGATCGAAAGGATCGAATTATGAAGTTTGTTTGCCCCGTTTGCGGTTATGTGGAAGAGTTCGACGGCGACCAGCTGCCCGAGGATTTCAAGTGCCCCCAGTGCGGCGTTCCCGGCTCTCGCTTCCTGAAGCAGGAGGAGGGTCAGCTCGAGTGGGCTGCCGAGCACGTCGTGGGCGTCGCCAAGATGGAGGGCGTCTCCGAGGACATCGTTGCTGACCTGCGCGCCAACTTTGAGGGCGAGTGCTCCGAGGTCGGTATGTACCTGGCCATGGCTCGCGTTGCTCATCGCGAGGGTTATCCCGAGATCGGCCTGTACTGGGAGAAGGCTGCGCACGAGGAGGCCGAGCATGCCGCCAAGTTCGCCGAGCTCCTGGGCGAGGTCGTGACCGACTCCACCAAGAAGAACCTCGAGATGCGCGTTGAGGCCGAGAA
>DXLY01000068.1 GCA_019414465.1 Collinsella sp. | reverse complement strand
ACGTCGGCCGCGGCATCATAGTCGGGCTTGATGCAGTCCTGGTTGCACGCCGCAATGCAGCGTCCGCAGCCCACGCAGCGATCGTGGTCGATGGCGGCCACGTGCACCGTGCGGGCGTTGCCGTTGGCAAGCTCGCGCTCGCGGGTATCGTCAAACGAGATGGCGTTGTGCGCACAGATCTTTTCGCAGGCACGGCAGCCAACGCAGTGCTCAGTCGCGACGTTCGGCTTGCCGGCGGCATGCTGCTCCATCTTGCCGGCACGGCTGCCGCCTCCCATGCCCAGGTTCTTCATGGCGCCGCCAAAACCCGCCTGCTCATGGCCCTTAAAGTGGGTGAGGCTGATCACGATATCGGCATCCATGAGCGCCTGACCGATCTTTGCCTCGCGCACATACTCACCGCCCTCGACCGGGACGAGCGCCTCGTCGGTACCCTTGAGGCCGTCGGCGATGATGATCTGGCAGCCTGTGGCGTACGGGGTAAAGCCGTTCTGGTAGGCGGTGTCGATGTGCTCGAGCGCGTTTTTGCGGCTGCCCACATAGAGCGTGTTGCAGTCGGTGAGGAAGGGCTTGCCGCCCAGCTCCTTCACCACGTCCGCGACGGCGCGGGCGTAGTTGGGGCGCAAAAAGCTCAGGTTGCCCAGCTCGCCAAAGTGGATCTTGATGGCGACGAACTTATTCTCGAAGTCGATCTGCTCGATACCGGCGCGACGAATGAGGCGCTTGAGCTTGTCGAGCTGGCTCTCGCGAGCATGCGTGCGCAGGTTGGTGAAGTACACCTTAGCGGGTGCTGCGGGTGCAGTTGCGGTCATAGTTATATCCCCTCGGTCTATATGGCGTTACAGACATAGAGGATGGTACCCGTTGAAGTGGGGTTGAAGTCAAGCGCAACGCCGAGTCGCTAGGCACTCATTGGGGACAGACTTAAATGAGTGCTTGCCGCCCGGCCAGCGAGCCGGCGATCCGGCAAAGACTGTCCCCAACGACTAGTCGTTTAAGAACGTCCCCAATGACTACTCCTGCACCTTGAGGGCTTCGGCCAGACCGACGCGCTTGATAGAGCGCGTGTGTAGCAGCGCCACGACCAGGTAGGTCGCAAAGCCAATGCCGACGCATGCAGCCATGGACCAAGCGGGCACGTAGATCTCGATATTGCCGTTGTAGGCGAGCAGCATCGAGCGGAAGATGGCCGTGAGCGAGCCAATAATGACCGGCAGGCTCAGCACGAGCGACGCCGCCACGCACAGCGTGATCGAGCGGATGTACAGATGCGAGATCTCGCTATCTCGATAGCCAAAGACTTTCATATAGCTAATCGAACGGGCGCTGTGGTCGATCACCGCCTTGGTCAGCAGGTACATAAACAGCAGGAAGATAAACACCGCGAGCCCGACCATCATGCCGATCATTTTGCTCATCATGCCGATGAACTGGTCGCCCACGGCGCGCATGTCGTCGGGCGTGGTGTCGCCGGCAAAGTAGCGCGCGTCGAGGTCGAGCTTCTCGTCGCTCACATAGCCGTTAAAGTAGGCGGCATCGTTGTCGAACAGCTCGTTAAAGTCATCGATACTCATATAGATATTCATGTCCGACTTGGAGCCCCAGGCACAGTCCTTGCCCGCGTACTTAAGAGAATAATCCCGAGCCTCGTACTTGTCGCGAAGCTCGACCTTCTGGCCCTCGCTCCAGCCAAACTTATCGAGCAGACCGCCGCCAAAGACGACGCGCCCGTCGCCGACGTTGAGGTCTTTCCAATAGCGCGAATGAGATGAAATGCCGTAGACGGAAATCGTCTCCTCGCCATTACCATCGCCGCGGTCGTATTGCAGCTGGTAAACGGCATATTTCTCGGCCTGCGCGATTGCGCCCGCGCCGTTGTCGGTCGTATTGACCGGGTGGATATCGTCGTTGTCAGTGTCGATCTTAGAGGCCTTGTCGATCAGATCGATGGCCTCATCGCGGTTGCAGCCGAGGGCGTCGGCAAGATCGTCAAGGCGCGCGTAGAGCTCATCCTTCTTGTCCTGGACCTTGGCAAGCGCATCCTGCGCTGCGGTCAGGCTCTCGGCAGACGGAGATGCGGTCGCGGCATCGGCTGCCGTCTGCGCCGCATCGGCCGCGCCGTCAAGCTCGTCATCGGCATCCTGGGCGGCAGAAAGCAGCGCGCCGTCAACCGACTGCAAGCGCTCGAGTGCCGACCACTGCTCGCGCTCCTCGGCAGTACCCTCAAGCTCTAGCGGAGCCTTGAGTGTGTACTGATGCTCGGCGACCAGGCTCGTCTCGAGGTTGTCCGCATAGTGCGTCATCGTGGGCAGGATCGCCAGACCAAAGAGCAAAAGCAGCGACCCAAACGCGATGCCCACGAAGAGCGTGGCGAAGTTGCCCAGGTTGCGCAGGAAGACGCGCAGGCGGAAGCGCGAGACAAAGCCCATGCGCTCCGGCAGCTGCAGGCCGCGCTTGGTGCCCGATTTGCCGCTCGCCTCGTGACGAAGGAACTGCAACGGCGTCTTGCCCATCTTGCGAAGCAGGCCCACCAGCGTGATGAGGATGAGCGCGGCGGCGGGAACCACGGCGCACTTCACAAAGATCTCCCAGCTCCAGTACACCTGGAAGGGCGGCAGGCTGTACGAGCCGTAGTAGAGACCGCGCATGGGCTCGGTAAAGAACGCAACGCCGAGAGCGGTGCCCAGTAGCGCCGCGGCCACGCCTACGATGGCGGGAAGCGCTAGGTAGTGCAGCACGATTTCGCGACGGCGATAGCCGCTGGCGAGCAGCGTGCCGATGATGGCGCTCTCCTCCTCGATGGTGGCGTCGGTGAGCACCACAAAGACAAACGCCATGATCACGATGATGATGTCGAGCAACGTCATCCACATCATGGAGTCGCCGTCGACGTCGTCGCGCGCATAGCCAATGCCCTGATTGGAATCGGCATCGATCAGATCGTCCACGCGCGCATCGGCATCGGCCAGCGCCTCGACCATATCCTGCTCCGTATCGATGCGATCCGCGGTGGGGAGGTCGCGGTCGTTAAAGGTAAAGGAGTACGTATAGGCGGGTGCGCCGCCGGCATCCTCGAGCGCAACAAAACCGGCGTCGGTGACCTCGGCTACGCCATACGTGATGGTGTTCACCGTAAAGTCCGAATTGTCGAGGAACAACGCCTGGCTATCGGGCTGCGTCATGATCCCGCAGATGGTATAGGTGCGCCCCTCGAGCTCGACCTTATCGCCGATGGCGAGGTCGTTATTGGTGGCAAAGACGCGGTCGATGGCCACCTCGTCGTCCGCCTTGGGTTCCTTGCCCTCACAGTAGGACGCAATGTCCACCTTAGCGCGGTGCGCATAGGTGCGCAGGGTCCGCTTGGTGCCGTCGTCGCCAGCCGCCTTTTTGATGATGGCGTCGATAGAGAAGTTCTTGTAGAACGTAACGCCGCCGACGTCCTCAGCCGCGTCTTCGGCAGCCTTGAGCTGGTCTTTGGTGGCCTCGAAGGAGGTAGTCACGCGGCCGTCCTCGATCGTGTATGCATCGCGCATGTCGTCAATGAGGCAGCCGATGGAATGCGCCGCGAGCAAAAAGCCCGACGTGAGAGCGATGCTTCCGCACATAAGCAAAAAGATGCCCAGGTACTTGCCGATATTGCGGCGCAGCTCGCGCGGGAGACGTTTTGCGAGAGGTGTCATGGCGCCGCCTACCAATCGAGCTCGGCGGCCGCGACGGGTGACTCGTTGAGCTCATCCTCGACGATGCGCCCGTCGCGCAGGCGCAGCACGCGATTGGCCATGCGCGCGATGGCCGCATTGTGGGTGACGATGATGATGGTGCAGCCGTAGGTGCGGTTGACGTCCTCCATGAGCTGCAGGATTTCCTTGGATGTCTTGTAGTCGAGCGCGCCCGTGGGCTCGTCGCACAGCAGCAGGCCCGGATTTTTGACGAGCGCACGGCCGATGGCGCAGCGCTGCTGCTGGCCGCCCGAGACCTGGCGCGGAAACTTGTTGCGGTGCTCGTAGAGGCCCAGCGAACGCAGCAGATCGTCGACATTGAGCGGGTTTTTGGACAGGTGCGCCGTGACCTCGATGTTTTCCTTGATGGTAAGGTCGGGCACCAGGTTGTAGAACTGGAAGACAAAGCCCAGCTCGCGGCGTCGGTACTCGCCCAGATCGGCGGGCTTGAGCGCCGTGAGATCGCAGCCGTCCACCATGATGGAGCCGCCGTCGGCATCCTCCAGGCCGCCGATCAGGTTGAGAAAGGTCGACTTGCCCGAGCCCGAGGGCCCCAGCATGACGCAGATCTCGCCGCGGTTGATGGACGTGTCGATGCCGTCGAGTACCGTCAGGCGCGCATCGCCGTCGCCGTAGTGTTTCTTGAGTCCGTTGACCTGGACGTAGGCACGCTTTGTCGCCATGCTATCCCCCGTTGTTAGCCTTCTGCTACTTTTCTAGGCTAATAGTAAACCCGGGCGAACTATTTTTAAGCGACGTGCGCGAACTATTTTCCAACCTACTCATTGGGGACAGACTTAAATGAGTGAAATCGCTCATTTAAGTCTGTCCCCAATGAGTGGTCGACATATTGGGACAGTCCCTGCCAGCCCTGCCGGCGGATCGGCAAAGATTGTCCCCAATGACTAGGTGGCTAGACGCTGGATTTGTTGTGGGCGAGGGCTAGGCCTACGGCGGCGATGGCGGCGGCGAAGAGCACCGTGACGCCCAGGTCGCAGGCGATGTCGTCCAGCGCGGCAGACGTCAGGTCAGAGGTAAGCGCCTTGCCGATCGCGTCGTTCACCCAATACGTCGGCACAAAGTGCGCCACCGTCTGCACGGCCGAACCCATCAGCGACAGCGGCATCCAGGCGCCACCCAAAAACGTCATGAGCATGCCGAGTAAGTTGCCCACACCGTTGAGCAGCTCCTCGCGCGCACCCAGGCTCGACAGCATAAAGCCAACAGCCAGCGGCGTGCACGCCAGGGCAAACGTTGCCGCCAGCGCTAGGCACACGCGACCCACGCCGACCTCGGCAACCGCGCTGGCAAAGCCCACGACGCCCATCATGCTCGACACGAGCCAGATGCAGACGGCGAGCACGGCGGCGGCCGCGAACACAGCGAGCGAACGCTGGCGCTCAGAGACCGGGCTGGCATCCATGCGGCGCACGCGCTCGGGCTCGTTCATGCCCGAAAACACCAGTCCCACCGACACGATGACCGACGAGATGATCGCGTACGCGCCAAAGTTGAAGTACGACTCGAGCGTGGTAGCAGCAGTCGAGTCGACCTTGACCTGCTCGATCTGGACCTCCGCGCGCTTTGCGGCCGCGTGCTCGGCGGCCCTTGCGACGTCACCGTTGGAGGCAGCGGGTTCAAGCGCCGCCGCAGCGCCCGCGAGCGAGATCCAGCGCGAGGCCTCGGCGGACGAAAGCGCCGCCGCCATGGTGCCGGAACCATAGGTCACGTCGAGCTTGGGCAGGGCCTCCCCCGCACGGGCGGCTGCAACAAGATCGTCCTCAAACCCCTCCGGGATAAAGAACACGCAATCGGCACTGCCCTTGGCGCTGTTGCTCTTGGAGAGCGCGTCGGCAAGGTCGTATGTGTCGTCGCCGACGCCCGTGACCAGGTCAAAGCGTGAGCCCAGGTGCTTGGTAAGCGCCCGCGAAAGGTCGCTATTGTCGCGGTCGACCACGATCACGTTGGTGTCGTAGGGCTTGTACTCGGTAAGCTGCGACGAGTTCCAGCTCACCGAAGCCGCGATGAATACGCCCATGAGCGAGATGAACACCGTATAGATGAGCAGGTAGAACGGGTGCGCCAGCGCCATGCGAAGCGCGGTCTTAAAGGTGCTCATAGCGGCTCCTTCCAAAGATCAGCGTAGCGGCGGCGACAAACACCAGGGCCATCAGGACGAGCGCGCCGGCGCGAACAGCGAAGGGCCCCAGGTCCTCAAAGAAATACAGGCGATTGAACATGTCGCAGATGAGCTTGACGGGGTTGAGCCAGCACTCGACCGGACAAGCGCGGGCGACGTCGTCGGCAAGCGCCATCGCCGGCTCGCCGTAGAGGCCGGCAAACAGGGCGCACGTGGTGGCAAAGCCCGTGAGGATGCCCGACTTGGATGCCTTGCCGCCCTTAACGGGAAGCGTGCCCACAAAAAGCCCCAGGCCCGTGGCGGCAAGCGCGGATGCAGCCCCGCCCAGCAGGCACAACCCCTCGCGCCCGCCAAAGTCGACGCCCACGACCAGGCGCACGTAGCCGATCGCAACCGCCATCGATGCAAAGGAAACCAGCCACGAGCCGACAAAAATGCCGGCCAGCGACGCCGTCTTGGAAAGACCGCCCACGCAGCGGCGCGCGCCAAGGCCCGACAGATTAGGCTGCAAATCGACGACGCTCAAGGCGGCAAACTCGGCAGACATCATCGCGACCAGGCCAAAAAGCGCGTAATAGTAGATGACCGTGCCATCGGGCGTGGCACGAGTCAGGCTCATGCGGCGGGTTCCGCCCTCGAGCGACAGGGCGTGCGCAACCGCCGCCGGATCGGCGAGCGCCGCCGGGTTGTCCTGGGCAATCTGGCGCATGAGCTCGACATTTTGCGTATACGAGCTTGCCACCGTTTCAAGGATGCTGCGGTCGGTGAGCACCGACGAGGCGCGCGAGCTGTCGTAACTCGACAGCAGCGTGAGCCTGGGCGTGCCCGCGGCATCAACCGTATAGATGCCCGCGACCTCGCCGGACTTGAGCGCACGGTTCGCGGCGTCCACATCCTCGCACTCGTGGATCTCGAGCAGCTGATCGTTGTCTTCCTTGGCAAGCGACGTCGCCACGCCCTTAAAGGTCGAAGCGTCCCAAGCCTCGTCCGCCACGACGGCAACCGGCACCGGGTCGATCTTGCCGTCGGAGCTGAGGTTAGCAAACATAAACATGAACATCGTGGAAAGTGCGACGGGAAAGAGAGCACCCCAGACCCACGTGCTCGGCCGGCGCAGCAGCGTCTTGACCGTAGTGATGATGGTGTTGAACATGGCTGCCCCCTAGTCGCGCAGCTCGCGGCCGGTGATCTCGAGGAACACGTCGTTGAGGGTCGGCGGTTCGCTCCACACGCGGCCGAGCGCCACGTCGGCAGCACGCAGCGTGTCGAGGATGTCGACCAGATTGTGCGGGCTCGCCTCGCAGGTGCAGACGAGCTCGCCGCCGGACAGCTCGACCGAAAGCACGTGCTCGAGGGCGCGCAGTCGCTCGACCGTGGCGGCCTCGACGGCACCGACCTCAACAGTCACGCGCTCGCCCATCTGGATCATGCGCTTAAGCTCGTCGTTGGTGCCCTGCGCCAGCACGCGGCCGCCGTCCATGATCATGATGCGGCTGCAGATCTGCTCGACCTCCTCCATGTAATGGCTGGTATACACCACCGTAGCGCCCTCGTCGCGCAGGCGGCAGATGCCCTCCAGGATGGCGTTGCGGCTCTGGGGGTCGACCGCCACCGTGGGCTCGTCAAAGAAGATGAGCTCGGGCTTGTGTGCGATGCCGCAGGCAATGTTGAGGCGGCGCGCCAGTCCGCCCGAAAGCTTGCCGGGACGAAACTTGGTAAAGTCGCCCAGCCCGACAAAGTCGATCGCCTCGTCCACCAGCGCGCGGCGGCGCTTGCGGTCGTTAACGTAGAGGCTGCAGAAATAGTCGATGTTCTCGCGCACCGTGAGCTCGTCAAACACCGCCACCTGCTGCGGCACCACGCCGATGCGGCGCTTGAGGTCGTAGCGGGCGGGCGTCATGGGCTCGCCGAACAGCTCGATGGTGCCTTTGTCGTAGGCGAGCAGCTGCAGGATACAGTTGATGGACGTGGTCTTGCCCGAGCCGTTGGGGCCCAGCAGGCCAAAGATCTCGCCGGGGGCGATGCTCAGGTTAAAGTGGTCGAGCGCAATAAGATCGTCATAGCGCTTGACGAGGTTTTCGACATGGACGATGTCTGTCATGGGGCGGCCCTTCTGTTGGTCGTGGCCCGGTACGATTTCATCATCGCAGGAGCGGGCGGCGCGCACCAGTGAGCTTTGTCACGAGTGAGGGGGGCGGAGGCGAAACCCCCGCTCGCGCGAGCGATCGACGCCGATTTGCCGCGCGGGAGGAATGTCACGGTTGCCCCGGGCGGCCCCTCCACCACGCGCGGCTTCGCGTACAATACCCGTATGAACAGGCTTTTCGACAAATCGATTGTGCTGGCGTGCTGTATCGCAGCCGCTCTGGGCCTTGCTGTGGACGCTCGCCTGGTCGCGGCGTTTTGCCTTGGCGTTATTGCCACCTCGCTGGCTGAGCTCGCGCAGGGGAAAAGCGCCCGGCGCGCGAGCGAGACCGCGAGCTGCGCTTACATCATCGCGGCTGTCTTCGTGCCGCCGTTTGTGCCGTTTGCGCCTCTCGCCCTCTATGACATCGCGCGGCGGGTGCGCCGTGAGCACGCCTGGGCCGCGCTGGGCATTGGCGCCACCTTTGTCTTTGCGCTTGTCGCGGACCTTCGCACCGACGCGCTCACCGCCCGAACGCTCCTGCTGACTGCCATCCTTTCGGTTGCCGCTACCTTGCTATCGCTGCGCACCGCCCAGTTGGAACGCGAGCAGCAGCGCATGCGCCGCACCCGCGACGAGCTGCAGGAACGAGCCCTCGCGCTCGAAGCGCGCAACCGCGATCTTGCCGATCGCCAGGACTACGAAGTCGAGCTCGCGACGCTCGCCGAACGCGCCCGCATCGCGCGCGAGATCCACGATAACGTCGGGCACCAGCTCACGCGTACCTCGCTGCAGACCGAGGCCCTGTGCATAGTCCACGCCGATGAACCCGGCGTCGCCGCCGATTTCGCCGACGTCAAGCACACCGTTGACGAGGCGCTCCAGCTTGTGCGCACCAGCGTCCACGCGCTCAACGACAACGCCGTCGATCTTTCCGTGCAGCTCGAACGCATTGTTGAAGGCGCACGCTCGGACGGCGGCCCGCAGATTGAGCTTGAAGTTATGACCGAACATGCGCCCGCAAACGTCGCCAACTGCTTTGCGGCGGTCCTGCGCGAGGCGCTATCCAACACCATGCGCCACGCCCGCGCGCAAAACGTTGCTGTGCGATGCATGGAGCATCCATCGTTTTACCAGCTCATCGTTACCGACGATGGCATGGGCGGGACCCAGACGGGCGGTCGCGGCGCCGCCGAGGGCATGGGGCTCGGCTCCATGCGCGAGCGCGTCGAGGCGCTTGGCGGCACCTTCACCGCCGGCCCGCGCGCCGGCGTCGGCGGCTGGCGCGTGTTTGCCACCGTCCCCAAACAGCAAGGAGATGAGGCCCGATGAGGCTCATTGTTGTCGACGACGACCGCCTAGTGGTCGATTCGCTCAAGATTATCCTGGGCGCCCAGCCGCAGATCGAGGTAGTGGGCACCGGCGCCAACGGCAACGACGCGGTTTCGCTCTATGCCGAACACGCACCCGATATTGCACTGCTCGACATTCAGATGCCGGGACGCGACGGCCTATCGGCGGCGCGCGAGATCCTCGAGCGCGACCCTGCGGCGCGCGTGGTGTTTCTGACAACATTCTCGGATGACGAGTACATTGTGTCGGCGCTCAAGCTGGGCGCCCGCGGCTACCTGATCAAAACCGATGTCGCCGCTATTCCACCGGCGTTGGCGCAGGTCATGGACGGCAAACGCGTGCTCGAGGGCAAGGCGATCGAGGACATCGATTTTGACGGGACAGGCGCCGATGCCAGCACGCCTCGCCGACCCGCCGCCTTTGCCAGCCTGACCGACCGTGAGTTCGAAGTCGCCGAGCTCATCGCCCGCGGCCTCGATAACAAGGAGATTGCCGCCGCCGCTTACATGGGCGAAGGCACGGTGCGCAACCACATCAGCTCGATCCTTGCCAAGACGATATGAGAAAGCCATTTGGGTCGCCTCCCCCGCGGCGCAGCTTCTTTCC
>DXLY01000067.1 GCA_019414465.1 Collinsella sp. | reverse complement strand
ATACCCTCGACCAGCAGGGCCTGATCGTAGAGCAGGCCGGAGTACTGCTTGATCTTGTCGGCGTCACCTGCCTTCTGGGCAGCGACAAGCTTGTCAAAGACCGGGTGCTTGGCGTTGAGCTCGAGCACGCGCTGGCTCTTGGGCATGCCGTCGGGCGCGCCCTCGGGCCCCTTCTGGAGCACCTTCTCCATCTCGAGCGAAAGCGGACCCTCGGTGGTGATGCAAGCGGGGGCATCGGTCAGGCGCGCGGAGACGGCAACTTTCTCGACCTTGTCACCGAGCGCCTCCTTCATAGCGCTAAAGAGGTCCTCGTTTTCCTTGGTGGCGTCCTCGGCCTCCTTCTTCTCGTCCTCGGTCGCCAGATCAAGATCGCCAGTCGCAACGTTCTTGAGCTCCAGGTGACGATCCTCGACCTCGGGCTCGGCACCGTCGGCAACGGCCTTTTCGGCAGCCTCGCGGGCGGCGTCGTCCTCGTAGATCTTGGGCATATCGGCGGCCACGTACTCACGCATAGCCTGGAACGTGAACTCATCCACATCCTGCGTCAGCAACAGCACGTCATAGCCGCGCTCGAGCACGCCCTTTACCACGGGCATCTTGGCCAAGCGCTCACGCGAGTCGCCGGCGGCGTAGTAGATGGCCTTCTGATCCTCGGGCATGCCCTTGGCATACTCGGCCAGGGTGATCATCTTCTGCTC
Source organism: Collinsella sp. (assembly GCA_019414465.1). Classification (GTDB taxonomy): domain Bacteria; phylum Actinomycetota; class Coriobacteriia; order Coriobacteriales; family Coriobacteriaceae; genus Collinsella. The sequence continues at coordinate 9,358 of DXLY01000067.1, read as the reverse complement.
CTTGGCAGACCAGAACAGCAGCAGGTCGGCGAGCTCGTCGGCCTTCATGCCGTAACTCGAGTAGATGCCGTACTTCAGACCGCGACCAAAGTTCTCAAAGAACTTCTCGTATGCCTCGCGGTCGTTGTCGCGCATGTCCTCAAGATCGGCAGTGATCTTCTTCTCGACACGCTTGGCAATGGCCTTGAGCTGACGGTTCTGTTGCAGCGTCTCACGCGAGATGTTGAGCGTCACGTCGGCAGAGTCCACGACACCGCGCACAAAGTTGTAGTAGTCGGGCAGCAGGTCGTCGCACTTCTCCATAATCAGCACGTTGGAACTGTAGAGCGCCAGGCCCTTCTCGTAGTCCTTGCTGTACAGATCGAACGGGGCGCGACCCGGCACAAACAGCAGCGCATCGTACTCAAGCGTACCCTCGGCATGGAAGCTGATAGTGCGCGCGGGATCGTCAAAGTCGTGGAACGTGGACTTGTAGAACTCGTTGTAATCCTTCTGCTCAACGTCGGAGCTGCGCTTTTTCCAGATCGGCGTCATGGAGTTGATGGTCTCGAGCTCCTGGTAGTCCTCGTACTCGGGCTTGTAGTCGTCGCCGGCGTCCTCGGGCTTGGGTTTCTGGCGGCTCTTGCTCACCATCATCTGAATCGGGTAGCGCACATAGTTGCTGTACTGCTGAATCAGGCTCTTGAGGCCCCACTCGGTCAGGAAGCGATCGTAGGTCTCGGCCTCGCCGTCGGCGTCGAGCTTCTCGTTCTCGCGCAGCGTCAGGATGACATCGGTGCCGTGCTCGGCGCGCTCGCCGTCTTCGATGGTGTAACCCTCAAGACCATCAGACTCCCACACGTGAGCGGTGTCCTCGCCATAAGCGCGGCTGACGACCTTTACGTGGCTGGCGACCATAAAGGCGGAGTAGAAGCCCACGCCAAACTGGCCGATGATGTCGACATCGGAGCCCTGTTGCTCGGCGTTCTCGGTCTTAAACTCCTCGGAGCCGGAATGGGCGATGGTGCCCAGATTGCGCTCGAGCTCCTCGGCGGTCATGCCAATGCCGTTATCCGAGATGGTAATGGTGCGGGCGTCTTTATCAAAAGAGACGCGAATAGCCAGGTCGCCCTGGTCGAGTTTGACACTCGGGTCCTGCAGGCTCTTAAAGTTGAGCTTGTCGACGGCGTCGCTCGCATTAGAGATAAGCTCGCGCAGGAAGATTTCCTTATTGGTGTAGATGGAGTTGATCATGAGGTCGAGCAGTTTTTTGCTCTCGGTCTTAAATTGACGCATGTGCAGTCCTTTCGCGCTACCCCCGTCCGCAAAAACGGCCCGGTTGCCCGAGCCGCATCGCAGACCTGCTATGTCCAGACTTAGATTTTATAACCCATTAGCGCGCATATATACATACGGAATCGAAAAACTGTATGTCCAAACGCTCTGATACGCCAATTGCCAAGGAGTGTCCCCGACTGCCGGCAGGAAAGGAACGTCCCTATCTGCCATCTACGCGCTTGGCCATCCAAGCATGAGGCTGGCCCTCGTCTTCGTAGTCCACCGGGGCAATCTGCGTGTAGCCCGCCTTGGCATAGAGCGGCAGCACGTATTCCTGCGCATGCAGCTTAATGAGCTTGGCGCCGGCATCACGCGCGCGCGTATCACTGGCCTCGACAATCTTGCTCGCCAGACCGCGACGGCGCATGCTCGGCAGCACAGCCACGCGCCCCATAATGTAGGTCTCCCCCGCCGCGACGCCTTCGTCCAAGTCGCACGCCGGCGACACCGGAGCCTCCGCGTCAGCCGCACGCTCAAGCTCTTCGGGAAACACGCGCGAGCAACCGGCAAGCTCGCCGTCTACATAGAGCGTCACATGAATGCAGTTCGGATCCTCGTCGATAGCGTCAAACTCGTTCTCGTAGCCCTGCTCGTCCATAAAAACGACGCGGCGCACCAACGCCGCGTCATCAAAGCATCCCGTCTTAAGTTGGATATCCATGGCTGCCCTTTCATTCAATGCGAACGTTAGGGACAGATTTTAGCGAAAATGAGCTCCGCGCACGCTAAACTTCGCGCGAGCCTTCGCCAGGCAGTCGTAATGACCCACGTTATGGGCATCGCTCGCGATGAAGCTGTACAGGTTCTGATCGAACAGGCGCTGTGCCGGCTTTTTCTCGCGACCAAAGCGACCGCCGGCAATAAAGTCCGCCGAAGCCTGCAGCTTGCAGCCCATATCGACCAGGCGCTCCGCCACGCTTACATCCTTTTGAACCGCACGATAGCGCTCAGGATGAGCGATGATCACCTGGTAGCCACGGCACTGCAAATCGTAAATCGTGTTCTCGTACTCTCTAAACGCATACGCATCGGCATGCGTCGAAAGCTCGAGCAGAAACTCGTTGGTCCCATCGAAATGCAAGTGATCCGCGGCATCGATACCAAGCTCAACGAGCTTTCGATGGTTGACCTCGAAGCCCATCTGGAGCGGAAAACCGTCAGCGTTATTGCGCAGCAGCTCAAAGGCATCCCACATCTTGTCGTAATCAAAATAGGGATCACGGCAGTGAGGAGTGCAAACGATTCTGGTTACACCGGCCCGCTTGGCAGCCTCGAGCATCGCCAAGCTCTCTTCGAGATCGGCGGCGCCGTCGTCTACACCCGGCAAGATATGGCAATGAATGTCACGCATAGGTCAGCCTTAATCAACTAAACGTTTGCTCGGTTGGTGAAGATGCCCTTTTTGGAAGTGCCCTGATCGTCGGAGCCCTTCTTAACCTTCTTACCGTCCTTGGTGTAGTAAGAATAGTAGTACTCGCTGGTCTCGGTCTCACAGTAATTCATGACGGTACCGATGAGCTTGACCTTCTCGGACTTCTTAAGCTGGGCGATAGCGTTGAGCGCCTCTTCGCGCTTGGTAAAGTCCTCGCGCACCACGAACAGCGCGCCGTCGGTCAGGCTGGCAATCTCGGCAGCATCGATGAAGGTGCCGACCGGAGGAGCATCGAAGATGACGTACTGGAACTTAGCAGACAGTGCCTTGACCAGCTTGGCAAAGCGATGGGAGACGATGATGTCGGCAGGATTGGGAATATGCGGCTCGGCATCGAGGAAGTAGAAATTCTTCTGACCTGTCTCGACAATCGCCTGGTCGATAGAAACCTGCTCGGACAGGACTGCATAGAGTCCGCCGCGGGAGCGGACGCCGAGCATATCGGCAAGGGACCTGCGACGCATATCAGCCTCGACCAGCAGGACACTCTTGCCGCTCGTGGCGATTGCCTGAGCAAGATTAATGGAAACCGTAGACTTGCCCTCGTTGGGAATCGAGGAGGTAACGGTGATGGTGCGAATGGGGTCGTCCACGCTCGCAAAGCGGATGTTGGCCAGAAGGGTCTTGGCGGCATTCTGCACAACGAGCTTATCGGTGTTCTTTGCCTTAGCCATGCCTATTTACCACCTTTCATAGCCGGAATTCGGCCAACAACGGGAATACCCAGGAGCTCTTCTGCCTCTTCGGCACCGCGGATGCGGGTATTGAGCATGTCTGCCAAAACGACATAGGCAACTGCGATAAAGATACCGGCGAGGAACGCGACGGCAATATACAGCGTGCGCTTGGGGCCGCTGGGGGCTTCGGGGGTCTTAGCCTCGTCGATAACGTTGATGCTCTGGGCAGCGCCGACGTTCTGAGCGACCGTACTCACCGAGCTGGCAATGGCCTTTGCGACCTCAGCCGTCTCCTTGGCATCGGTGCCGGTAACCGAAAGCGTAATGACACGCGTGGTGGTCTCGGAGGAAACAGACACCTTGTAGTCATCCAGATCAGTGAGGCCCAGTTCTTTGGCGGCGCCGCTCTTAACGCTATCGCTATCCAGCAGCGTGGCGATATCGTTGGAAAGCATCTGGCTCGCCGAGAGATCGTTGTAGCTCATCTGACCGCTATCGTCGGTCTTGGCGAGAATGTACATGCTCGTCGTCGCGGTATAGGTGTTGTCCATCGCAACGAAGGACACGATGCCCATGGCGATCGCGCAGACCACCGGAAGGGTGATGACCAGCTTGAGGTGCTTCTTCAGCAGCTGGAACAGTTCGAGAAGGGTCATGCAGCTTGCCTTTCATTTCCCCAGTTCGGATTGACAAAACTGTCCGTATGTTATCGCATCTTTTTACCGAGACCAAACTCTATACATAAGAAACAGGCTCTCCTGTAAAAAAGTCGGAAGCAATCGTAAAATTGCACAACAACGCCGCACCCGAAAGTCAAATGCGGCGTCTACATCATTATCTATGTTGTATCGCTATGCGAATGGCTCGTCCTGCTGTATGGGAAACGCCACCGTAATGGTGGTTCCCACGCCCAACTCGCTCGATAGATCGAGCGTGGCGTGATGATACAGGGCCGCATGCTTGACAATGGCAAGCCCCAGGCCGGTTCCGCCGCGTGCCTTGGACCTACTCTTGTCCACGCGATAGAACCGCTCAAATACCTTGCCCTGTTCTTCAGGCGCGATACCGATTCCCGTGTCGGCGACAGCGAGGAACGGATGACCTTTGTCGTTGGTGCCGCACTGCAGCGTAACCGTACCGCCGGGCCGATTGTAGCGGATGGCGTTGCTTGCCAGATTATAGATGAGCTCGTCGACCAAGCGCGACACGCCTTCGATGACCACAGGCTTGGTCTCATGACTTATCGTCACATCCACCTGACGGGCGACCTGTTCAAGACGCTGCTCAACCGCGTAGATCGCACGCGAGAGCTCAATAGGCTCCGTGGACCCAATGGGCACTGCCTCGCCTTCAGTTGCACGTTCGGCCTCGTCCAAGTTAGACAGCGTAAGGATGTCGTTGACAAGCGCTGCCAAGCGGCCCGCCTCACGATAGATGCGACCGCCAAAGTTGCGCAGGTCGTCCTCGCCCTCGACCATGCCATTTGCGATGAGCTCGGCATAGCCCGAAATCGCCGTAAGCGGCGTCTTGAGCTCATGGGTGATATTCGCCGTGAACTCGCGGCGCATACGGTCGTTGTCCGCTAGCACCGCCATTTGGCGCTTGAGTTCCTGGCGCTGCGACTCGATGCGCTCAAGCATGGGGACCATCTCGGCATAGGCGTGCTCATAGCTACGGCGTGGGTGATCCAAATCCACCTCTTGCAACGGCGCGATGATGGCACGGGACTCACGGCGCGCCATAAAAAACGAGAGTACTGCACCCGCTGCTGCGATAAGCAGCATCGGCGCCAGCATCGACAGCAAAATCGCCGCAACGCCAGGCTGGGCCTGCGCCAAGCGAACGACCTGGCCGTTATCAAGGGTGACGGCGCGATACAGCATAATCTCGTCGAGTGTAGAGCTTGCGCGCTCCGCGGAACCCGAACCACTCTCAAAGGCCTCGATGACCTCGGGGCGATCGCCATGGTTGGGCAGTGTGGAAGGCGACGCCTCGTTGTCGTAGGCAACAGATCCGTCCTTATTGATCAGCGTGATACGAAGATCCTCGCGATCGAGGCTTCGCAAGAACGGAATGGGCTCCTGCTGCTCGTCGAGGGCGGCAGCAATGAGCTCGGTTTCCTGCGCCAGATTGGCACTCGTGGCATCCGCCAAAGTGTTTTGCACAAAGAACGCACCCAGCACCGTAAACGCCACGATAACCGCCATGGCGCAGACAAAGATCGTCACAAAAACGCGGTGCGACAGCGTATGTTTTCCCTGGGGGGCGAAGACCACGGGTTACTCCTCCGATGCGGTGGCCGCGGTGTCGTCGCCTTCGGCACCATCACCGGCAGAAGGCTCGGCCAGGCGATAACCCACGCCGCGCACGGTCTCGATGGCGCTGGCATGCTCGCCCAGTTTTTGGCGAAGCGTCTGCACGTGCACGTCAACGGTGCGCGAACCGCCGTCGAAGTCCCAGCCCCACACGCTCTGCAGCAACGACTCGCGGGTAAAGACCACGCCGGGCTTGCGCATGAGGTACTCGAGCAGGTCGAACTCGCGCAGGGTGAGCTTAAGCGGCTCGCCGGCAACGGTCACCTCGCGATGGCTAGGCGAAAGCACGATGTCGCCCACGCTGAGCACATCGCTCGCCTGCTTGACCATGCCGCCGCGACGCAGCAGTGCGCGGCAGCGGCTCGCAAGCTCCATGAGCGAAAACGGCTTAGTCAGGTAATCGTCGGCACCGCCATCGAGCGCCATCACCTTGTCGAGTTCGGTGTCTTTGGCGGTAAGCATCATGATGGGCACCGTCGCCGTCAGGCGATCGGCACGCAGGCGACGCATAATCGCCAAGCCATCGGTGTCGGGCAGCATGATATCGAGCAGCACAGCATCGGGCACCCGTCGCGCCACGGCAGCTTTAAACTCGCCATCACACGAAAAGCCCTCGGCCTCGATTCCCTGCTTGCGCAGCGCGTAGACTGTCAAATCCCTGATGTTGTCATCGTCCTCGACGTAATAGATCATGTTGAACCCCTTTGCGGCCGATATGACCGCATCTTAACCCTAAAGGCACCTGTAAAAGACAGCGTCAGCCAAAACGCCCCGTCAAATAATCCGCGGTGCGCGGATCGGACGGATTCTTAAAGAGTTGCGCGGTGGGCGCGTGCTCCACCAGCTCACCCAGCAAAAAGAACGCAACCGAATCGGAAATACGCGCGGCCTGCTGCATGTTGTGCGTCACGACCACCAGCGTGCAGGTCTCCTTGAGCTCGCAGGCCAGCTGCTCCACCACCAACGTCGACACAGGGTCGAGTGCCGAAGTCGGCTCGTCCATCAGCAGAATGTCGGGCTGCACGGCAAGTGCGCGGGCGATGCACAGGCGCTGCTGCTGTCCACCCGAAAGACCCAGGCCCGACTCTTTGAGCTTGTCCTTGACCTCGTCCCACAGGGCAGCGCGACGCAGGGAGTCCTCGACCAGCTCATCGAGCACGGCGCGGTCGCGCACACCCATACCGCGAGGACCGTAGGCGACGTTGTCGTAGATGCTCATGGGAAATGGGTTGGGGCGTTGGAACACCATGCCCACGCGCTGGCGCAAACGGCAGATGTCGCAATCGCCCAGGATATCTTGACCATCGAGCGCAATCTTGCCCTCGATGCGGCAATCCTTGATGCCGTCGTTCATGCGGTTAAAGCAGCGCAGCAACGTGGACTTTCCGCAGCCCGAAGGCCCGATGAACGAGGTGATCTGCTTGTCGCGGATCTTGATATTCACGTCCTTGAGCGCATGGTGGTCGCCATAGAACAGGTCGAGGCCCTCGACGTCGATGCGCGTCGGCGAGGCGGCAAGATCCTCTGCCGTGGGGCGAGTCGCATCCCCAACCTCGCGCTCATGCGCGGCCTCGGCCTGCGCTTCCATGAGTTCTTCAAGCTCCGTGGGCTCCACAGCCGCAGCAGCCGTCATACCGCATACCTCCACATCGATATCAATTCAGCAGTATCGATAGTAGGAATCGCGGCTCATACGCACGTGAGCACATTGTCAAGTGTTTGTAAGGGCACGCTAGCTATGCGGCGGGCAGCTCGATGGTGAATATCGTGTGTTCGGGCGTCGATTCACATGCAACGGTACCGCCGTGTGCCGCGATGATCTCCTTGGCAATAGCAAGGCCCAAACCGGCACCACCGCGATTGGTCGCACGCGCCGCATCCAGGCGATAGAACTTCTCAAAGATCACCTTGAGCTTTGCCTCAGGGATGGGATCGCCCTGATTGATAAAGCGCACGCGCACGCCACCGCCGTCCCGGCGTCTGGCCTCGATCGTGATGGTCGAGCCCTCATAGCTATAGGCAATAGCGTTTTTCATGATGTTGTTGAACACGCGAGCCATTTTGTCGCCATCCACGAGCACCGTCAGGTCCTCGCGAATATCAACTTGGACTTCCTTATGCTGCTCGTTGAGGATGGGATAGAACTCGTCAGCCACCTGAGCCAGCAGCAACCCCAGATCAACATAGCCGCGCGTGAGCACGATATCGTGGAAGTCAAAGCGCGTGATATCGAAGAACTCTTCGATGAGCGCATCGAGCCGGTGCGCCTTGTCGAGAGCCACGCCCGTAAAGTGCGCACGTTGCTCAACCGGCAGCTCAGGAGCCTCTTGCAGCAGCGAAAGATAGCCCACCACACTGGCAAGCGGGGTGCGTAGGTCATGTGCCAAGTACGTGACCAGATCGTCCTTGCGATGCGACTCGTCACGCAGAGCTTGCTGCACCTTGCGCTCACGGTCACGCACGCGGTTAAGGGCGCCCTCGACCTCCAAGAAGTCGCCGTCGATGTTGTCCCAGGTGTCGGGGTGATCGATCAGGCGATCTTGAATACGAGCGGCCAGCACACAATCGGCATGCTGCTCGCCCTGTTCGTAGCCCTGGTAGTACAGGGCACGGCCGCACAAGAACAGCACGCACGCGGCAAGCGCCAGCACAAAGCCAAGCATGTTGAATACAAAGCCGGCATCGAACAGCACCGGCCCTTCGATGCCGCCGAGCGCCATGGCGCCAATCGCCAACGTCATGGCCCACGCGGCGCCGCCAATCACCACGCAGCGGCGCACGATCTCAAATCGATCGATCAGCAAAAAGCCAACAAGCAGCACCGCCAAGATTCCGACGATGTTGTCGATGCCAATCAGCAGCAGGCTCAGCAAAAAGAGCAGCACCGTTGCAAGCGCACGGTTGTCGACGACCGACCTCACGTAATCAAAGAGCCGATCGGGTACCTCGAATGCCTGCCTATCGTCTTTTGTCATATCCACTTCCCCACCATCAAAGGCGTTATTCGATTATGTAGCCGACGCCCCAGACGTTTTTGATAAAGCGCGGCTTTTGTGCGTCGTCGCCGATCTTTTCGCGCAAGTGGCGAATATGCACCATCACCGTATTGTTGGAGCCGGGCATAAAATCCTCGCTCCACACCGCGCGGAACAGGTCCTCCACGGCCACCACGCTGCCGCGATGCTCGACCAGATACAGCAAGATTGAATACTCGGTGGGTGTGAGGCGTACCGGTGAACCGTCCACTGTCACGGAACGAGCATCGCGGTTGATCTCCAAGCCCTCGAGCTGAATGGTCGGCGACTCGGCCGCCTGTGCACGGCTACCGTAGCTGGTGTAGCGGCGAAGCTGAGCGTGCACGCGCGCGATGAGCTCCAGCGGACGGAACGGCTTAACCACGTAATCGTCCGCGCCAAGCGAAAGGCCCTCGATCTTATCCTGCTGGGCATCGCGCGCCGTCAGCATAATAACGGGATAGGTATGGCCAGCGCGGATGGTGCGCAGCAACTCAAAGCCGTCGATATCGGGCAGCATGACGTCCAGCAGCGCCAGATCGAACTCCTGCTCCAAAATCGCCTTGGCAGCATCTGCTCCGCTATAGGCAATCTGAACATCAA
>DXLY01000066.1 GCA_019414465.1 Collinsella sp. | reverse complement strand
TGAACTGAGAAGGGGGAGGCCTCGCGGCCTCCCCCTTTTTTGCGTTTACCGGGCATAAATGACTCATTTACGCCAGACGATTTAATTCTTTTTGGTATTGAGCTTTTATTTAAAGACAATAAAACGAATAACAAGGGCAACTGCTATGGATGCAATGATCAAAAGCAGGATTGTCAGTCGATGCTGCTTGCGTCGTTTACTTGACGAAACGAAGATTGATTTTCCCTGTTTTGGCGTTTCGAGATAGCGAGCCGAATGCGTCAAGGTTTGCTTTGGTCGAGGACCTCTTTGTTGATGAGCGGCGGATGCTTTCATCGGCTCATCACTAGCTGCGCTGTTTTTAGATAATGGTGCGTCTTTCAGATATACAGGGTCTCCCGAGGCGACGCCCATATGTTTGCGTCCCGTTTGGGCATCCTCGAGCGTTTGATATCGATTTCTCGTCACATACTCGGGCTCCGGATCATTAATGGGCTCTTGCGAGATGTGGGGGCGATGGAACCGTGGCGGCTGCGTGGAAGTATCTTCCCCCTGCGTCGGCATAAACATATTGTTCTGGTTTTGGTCGTCCATGATGCCCTTTAGCTCGTTACCAACAACGTGTACGCGCTCATTGTAAGCCCCTTGTTATTTGTAGCTGGGGACATACTCGGTATTTAAGCTCTGGTTCAAAGAACCTTAACCTTCCTAAAACCTGAGTCATACGCACTTAGATATGCTTATAGTACTGGACTCAAAAAACTTTATAGTCGATGTATATATGAGCACTGGGTGGGCATATATAAGAGCGTCAAAAGAAGTCCCAGTCACCTGGAGGATGACTCGGCAGTCCTATAAAGGAGTGGTAAACATGGCAAGCATGGTTCCTTATCGTTCGGTTTTTGGCGTTCGTCCCTCTGCAAGCTCGCTGTTCGATCTGTTTGATGATATGAGCGACCTAGCGAACAGCTCGATTGCCTCTAAGGCGTTCCCCGTTGACGTTGAGGATAAGGGCGATGGCTATGAGGTCAAGGCTTATCTGACCGGCGTCGCCAAGGACGATATCGATGTCGAGCTTAACGAGGGCCGTCTGTCCATTAGCGTGAATGTCGAGGAAGACGAGGAGAACGAGGGCAAGAACTTCCTGCAGAAGGAGTTCAGCTCGTACAGCGCGACGCGTGGCGTGTATCTTAAGGACGCTTCGAGCGAGGGCCTCTCGGCTAAGTACGCTGACGGCATCCTGACCGTTACGGTTCCCAAGATCGTCGAGAAGAAGAACGTTACGAAGATCTCCATCGAATAACTTCGTTGGTGTTCTTCGCTATTAAAGGACAACAAAAGGGGCTGGGAAGCGATTCCCGGCCCCTTTTGCTGTTTAGGACAGTCTATTGAATGGTTGCTGGCCGATACTGGCTTGCGGGGCGTATCGAGAGTTTTCGCGATCCTTGGAGAAGGGTGGCGGAGCTGCCGAGCTCGTCATCCAGGGTTGCGGCTAGAGCTTTGGCATAGCTTTTGACGGTAAGGCTCGGACGATTGTTGTCTTGGCTGATATGCATGGCAATGAGCTGTTCGGTGCGATCGGTAACAAGTTCGCGCGCGGCTTCGGCGGCTTGGCCGTTGGAGAGGTGTCCCCTTGCAGACAGGATGCGCTCCTGAAGAAAGCGGGGATATTCTCCCTCGCGCAGCATGGTCACATCGTGGTTGCTTTCGAGCGCGAGGACTCGACAATCTTTGAGGGTGTTCATGGCTTGGCTCGATAGCTCTCCGGTGTCGGTAGCAAAGCCGATGGAATCATCGAGGGCGTCGAATCGAAAGCCGATTGGATTTATGACATCGTGTGATGTTGAGTAGGTTTGCACGTGGATGCCGGCAATGGATAGGGTGTCACCGGGGTCGAATTCCTCGACAGGCAGATGCGAAAGATTTTCTTTGCTCGAAAGTGTGCCCCTGCTGGCAAAGAGGTGACCGTGCCAGTGCTTGCACCAGACATCGAGACCCTTGATGTGATCGCTATGCTCATGAGTAATGAGAAGAGCCGAGACGTTGTCTGCCGAGAGTCCCAGTTCTGCCATGCGCTTTAATGTCTCGCGGCGAGAAAGACCGTCGTCAATCATGATGAGCCCCCGGGGGCCTTCGATGAGCGCGCAGTTGCCTTTTGAGCCGCTGCCAAGGATATGAAGGTGCAGACGAGACATAAGATTCCAAAGGATACAATGGGTGCGGACGAATAGAGGAGGAAGCAAATGCCTACGGTATCACAGCATTACGGACACCATGCCGTGCCCGGGGCAGTCGATGAGACCCGAACGAGGCAGCAGGCTGCTCCTGTCGTGCTCATGGTATCAGGCGGCGCGGACTCGACGGCACTGCTTCTTATGGCGTGCACATCAAAGCTGGATATCCAAGACGGGCGCGGTGTTGCCCCCATTGCTCGCGAGCGCCTGCATGTGCTGCATGTAAACCATCATCTGCGCGGCAAGGCGTCCGATGGCGACGAGGCCTTTGTGCGTGAGCTCTGCGCGAAATATGGTTTACCGCTGTGCGTGGAGCACGCTTATTTTGATGGGGAGTCGGGCAATATTGAGGCCGCGGCCCGCGAAGTGCGCTATGCCGCGGCGCGGAGGTATGTTCGCGAGCTCTGCGCCCAGACGGGGGCACCGCGAACGGCGGCTCGTATCTGCACCGCGCACACGTCTTCGGATCGCGCGGAAACGTTTTTGATGAACGCGATTAAGGGTTCGGGGCCCGCTGGCCTATCGAGCATTCCTCGCCGGAGGAATATCGTGGTACGTCCCTTGCTCGACCTAACTCATGGCGAGCTCGTGGGCTATCTACAGGTAAATGGTCAGCCGTGGCGTGAAGACGAGAGCAATGAGGATATCTCGTATCTGCGAAACTACGTGCGCCATCGAGTAATGCCAGTGGTGGCGCAGCGCAACGCGAGCGTCTGCAAGACGATTGGCGCCGCCTGCGAGATCTTAGGCGATGAGGACGCGTTTTTGTCTCAGCTTTCGGCACAGGCGTTTCGAAGCTGTTTGCGCAAAGAGGCAGCGGGCGCACTGGTGCTCGATGCCAGGCGCCTGGCTGCGGCTGAGGTGGTAATCGCGCGGCGCATCGTGCGACTGGCGATTAAGCGCATCGATCCGGACGCTCGTCCCGAGATGCGACATGTGGAGCGAGTCCTTTCCTGCGTTGCCGAGGGCACCGGCTCGGTCACGCTTCCGGCGGGGATTGACGCACGCATTGAGTTTGGCATGCTGGCGTTTAAGGCGCCGGCGGCTCGCGAGGGCCTGGTCGCGGACTGGGTTACCGTACCCGGTCGTTTGCCGTTGGGCGGGGGACGTATGCTGGTCACAGAACCGATGGCTGTTGAGCCGGGATGCGATATCGTGCGCCGCGCCCGTGAGCTTGCGGCTGCCGGGGAAGTGACAGCTTTGGTAGACGCGGCTGCCCTGGGTTTTGCCGACAGCGATAGTGAGCGGATCCTGTCGGGCTCGCGTGGCGAGATCCCTGCCGAGGCGCGATTGGCGCGCCTGTGGGTGGACGGTCCCGCGCCGGGAGACGTGATGTGCCCGTTAGGGATGAGTGGCCGAAGCAAGAAAGTATCCGATTTGCTAGGTGAGGCTCGCATTCCCGTTTCCGAGCGCGCCGGCGTGCCCATGGTGAGGACGGCGCCGGGGGGTGCCGTGGTGTGGGTCGCCGGAGTTCGCGCGGACGAGCGTTTTAAGTGCACGGCCGCAACGCGCGTGGCATATCTGCTCCGCGTGGTCGATGCGGAATAGCGTCCCACGCCTGCTATTCTGTGCGACGTTGACGGTATTCCCGCGCTGATGGCGCACGGGCTGGTAAATTTACCCCGTGCGCTGCTAGAATGTGTAGTTCGCGTCCATACGGCGGTGTGTGGGCGATAAGCACAAGAAAGGGTTGTCATGACTTCTCAACATCCGGATATCGAGAAGGTTCTGTTCACGCAGGAGGATATCGACGGTATCGTCTCTCGCCTGGGCGAGGAGATTACGCGCGACTACGCGGGTAAGGATCTGGTGCTGATCGCGGTCCTACGCGGCGCCGTGGTCTTTATGGGCGACCTGATGCGCAAGATCGAGCTGCCGACCAACATCGATTTCATGGCTGTTTCGAGCTACGGCGACGGCGTGAAGTCCTCGGGTATCGTGCGTATCATTAAGGACCTGGATATCGACATCCGCGGTCGCGACGTGCTGATCGTCGAGGACATTCTGGACTCGGGCCTGACGCTCAAGTATCTGATGAAGAACCTCGAGAGCCGCAAGCCCGCTTCTCTGGAGGTCGCCGCCTTCCTGTGGAAGGACGTTGAGGACCGCGTCTCGGCCATCACGCCCAAGTATGTTGGAACCCATTGCCCCGATGCCTTTGTGGTGGGCTACGGCCTCGACTATGCCGAGCGCTATCGTAACCTTCCGTATCTGGGCATTTTGAAACCGGAGGTTTATTCGTAAGATGCCCGACGACCATAACGATAACAATTCCCAGACTCCCCGGGAGCCTAAGATCCCGGGGATGCCCGGAGGCAAGAAGCCCACGCGTACGGGCTGGCTGTATTTTATTTTGGCTTGCGCGCTTCTGGGCTACGCCTTCTTTAACATGGGCTCCGGCTTTGCCAATTCCAGCAATACCGTTAAGCTCGCGACGAGCGAGATGGTGAGCGCCATCAAGCAGGATCGCGTCGAAGATCTGACCTATACGGTTCAAGACGGAAGCGTGACGGGTCATTACTGGAAGACGAAGAAGGACAAGGGCGATACGAGCGAGCTCAAGAGCTTCTCCTCGACCTATGTCGGCTCCGATTCGCTTGCCGAGCTCATGGCGGAGCACCCCGATACCAAGTACATCGTCAACACCAACGATCCCGATTTTTGGGGCGACTTGGCGATGAGTGTGCTTCCGACGATCGCCCTTATCGCCATCATGTTCTACTTTATGCGCCAGATGATGGGCGCCAACAACAGGAACATGCAGTTTGGCAAGACCAACGCCAAGACCAACGAGGCCACACGCCCCAAGGTCAAGTTTGAAGACGTTGCCGGCGTGGACGAGGCAGTCGAGGAGCTCGAGGAGATCCGTGATTATTTGAGCGATCCGGATCGCTATCGCAAGCTGGGCGCCAAGATCCCGCGTGGCGTGTTGCTGGTTGGCCCTCCGGGCACCGGTAAAACGCTGCTGGCCAAGGCCGTTGCCGGCGAGGCGGGCGTGCCGTTCTTTAGCATCTCGGGTTCCGACTTTGTCGAGATGTTCGTAGGTGTCGGCGCCAGCCGTGTGCGTGACCTCTTTAAGGAGGCCAAGTCCCAGGCCCCGTCGATCATCTTCATCGATGAGATCGATGCCGTGGGACGTCAGCGCGGAGCCGGCTTGGGCGGCGGCCACGACGAGCGCGAGCAGACGCTCAACCAGCTGCTGGTCGAGATGGACGGTTTTGAGGAGAGCGAGTCGGTCATCCTGATCGCCGCCACCAACCGCCCCGACATTCTGGATCCGGCGCTGCTGCGTCCCGGCCGTTTTGACCGTCAGGTTACGGTCGACCGTCCGGACGTGAAAGGCCGCGAGCAGATTTTGCGCGTGCATGCCGAGAACAAGCCGATGGACGAGGACGTTAAGTTTGAGAAGCTCGCCCAGATGACCGTTGGCTTTACTGGTGCCGATTTGGCGAACCTGCTCAACGAGTCTGCGCTGCTGGCCGCTCGCCGTCATCGTTCCGTGATCTCGATGGACGAGGTCGAGGAATCGATGGAGCGCGTGATTGCCGGACCGCAGCGCAAGGGTCGCGTGATGACCGAGGCCGAGCGCACCACGATTGCCTACCACGAGAGCGGTCACGCCCTGGTGGGCCACATCCTGGAGCACTCCGATCCGGTCCACAAGATCTCGATCGTCAGCCGCGGCCAGGCGCTGGGCTACACGCTGCAGCTTCCGCAGGAGGACCACTTCCTCAAGACCAAGAACGAGATGCTCGACGAGCTTGCCGTGTTCTTGGGCGGTCGCGTTGCCGAGGAGCTCATGTGCGATGATATTACGTCGGGCGCGAGCAACGATCTGGAGCGCGCAACCAAGATGGCGCGCGAGATGGTCACGCGCCTGGGCATGAGCGAGGAGCTGGGCACGCAAGTGTTTGGCGAGGCGCAACATCAGGTGTTCCTTGGTCGCGATTACGCCGATCACCAGGATTACTCCGAGGAGACGGCGCGCCGCATTGATATCGAGGTTCAGCGCATCATGCGCGAGGCCCATCGTCGTGCTGTCGAGATCTTGGATGCCCGTCGCGATCAGCTCGATCTGATGGCGAAGGTGCTGCTTGAGCGCGAGACTGTCGAGGGCGATGCCGTGAATGCCCTGCTCGATAACGAGTGGGACGCCTACCTTGAGCGCGAGGGCGATATCCTGGCGGCCAAGGAGGAGCGCAATGCCAAGGCGGCCGGCATGCCGACCAAGAAGCGCGTGCCTCGCATGAGCGAGGAGGAGCTGGCGGCTGATGCCGCGGCCTTTGCGCAGGCGGCCATGCAGGAGGATGCCGAAGCCGCATCCGATGATGCTGACGATGACCATGCCGTCGTCGGTGCCGACACCGACAAATAGTCTTTGTGGCAAAAGCCTCCGCGGGGAAACCTGCGGAGGTTTTTTCTTTTGAGCGATATGGGGCCGTCTGTTGATTGGGGACAGGCTTAAATGAGCGTTTTCACGCATTTAAGTCTGTCCCCAATCAACATTGCTGCGGCACTTTGCTCGGCTAAAGCGTACAATAGCGCCTATGCGAAAGGGGAACAGATGATCAACGAAACTATGTATGCTCGCGGCGCGGAAAGCTCCATCATCCGTGAGATTTTTAGCTATGGCCTTGAGCGCAAGGCGCAGATCGGTGCGGAAAACGTATTCGATTTTTCGCTGGGCAATCCGAGCGTTCCGGCGCCCGCTGCTGTGGCTGAGTCGATTAAGAAGGCCCTGGAGCTGCCGAGCGACCAGCTGCACGGCTACACGCCCGCACCGGGCCTGCCGCAATGTCGTGCCGCTGTGGCCGAATCGCTCAACCGCCGCTTTGGCACGAGCTATGAGGGCAAAGACGTATTTATGACGGTGGGTGCCGCGGCTTCGCTCACCTGCACGCTCAACGCCGTTACGAACCCGGGCGACGAGGTTATTGTTATCGCCCCGTACTTTCCGGAGTATCGCGTTTGGATTGAGAAGGCCGGCTGTACGTGTGTTGAGGCGCTCGCCGATGAAGATACGTTCCAGCTGAGCGTGGACAACGTGCTCAAGGCGATCAGCGATAAGACGGCGGCCGTCATCATTGACTCTCCCAACAATCCGACCGGTGCCGTATATACATGCGACACGCTGACGCGACTGGCCAATGTTCTGTGCGAGGCCAACGCTCAGCGCGATCCCGAGAATCCGATTATGCTCATCTCGGATGAGCCGTACCGCGAGATTGTGTACGGTGCCGAGGTGCCTTGGGTGCCCTCGATCTACGAGAACACCGTGGTGTGCTACTCGTATTCTAAGTCGCTATCGCTACCTGGCGAGCGCGTGGGGTGGATCTTGGTTCCCAACACCAATCCGCAGGCTGCCCGTCTGATGCCGGCTGTTGCGGGTGCTGCCCGTACGCTAGGTTTTGTATGCGCACCGGCACTCTTCCAGCGCGTAATCATCGATTGCATCGATGAGCCGAGCGATGTCGAGGCCTATGCGCGCAACCGCACCGCGCTTACCGACGCACTAGCGGAGTACGGCTACACCTATGTTGAGCCGGATGGTGCATTCTACCTGTGGGTGAAGGCGCTGGAACCCGATGCGAATGCGTTTTGCGAGCGTGCAAAGAAGTATGAGTTGCTTGCGGTTCCCTCGGACAGCTTTGGTATGCCGGGTTGGTTCCGCCTGGGCTATTGCGTGAGTTACGAAACGATTATCAATTCGCTACCCGCTTGGAAACAGTTGGCGGACGAGTATCGTTAAAAGTAAAGCGCTCTGCCTACAATGTTTTACGTGAAACGGGGTTTGGTGTTAAGCCAGACCCCGTTGTCATGGACGTTGTGTCTTTGGGATGGAGTGGTTTTACGACTATCGAAGGCTATGCGTACAATGAATATAAGCGACGGCCGTGCCAGATAAGGAGACCTGATGCCCTACCTGCTTTCTTGTGACATTCATACCCATACGATATTCTCTGCGCATGCATATTCGACCATTGAGGAGAATGTGTACTGGGCGGCAGAGCGTGGCCTGCAGGTGCTCGGATCTGCCGACCATCTGAGCTCTATGGTTACGGCTTGCCCCAATGACCTGCGCAGTTACCAATTCTTTATCAACCAGGATATCTGGCCGCGCATTTGGAGCGGCGTGCTGGTGCTGCGTGGTGCCGAGGCCGATATCGTTTCGCTGGACGGAAGCCTGTTTGGCGAGGACACTCCTGTCACGCTCGATATTGCCGGTGATTCGTACAGCCGTCAGCATTCGCTGTTCGATTTGGTTACGCGAAATTTGGATTATTTGGTTGCGAGCGTGCATAATCCGCAGATTGCTGAAGGCGCGACGCTGGCCCAGACGACCGAGATGTATATCAATGCCCTGGAGCACCCCAAGGTGTTCATGCTGGGTCACACGGGGCGTTCGGGCGTGCCGTTCGATATCGACGAGCTGCTGTTGGCAGCTAAGGCCAAGCACAAGATTATCGAGATCAACAACCATAGTCTTGAACACGGTGTCGACACTGAGCATTGGGCCGTATGCCGCAAGATCGCCGAGCGCTGCGCCGAGCTGGGCGTGGGCATTGGCGTGTCAACCGATGCCCACATTGGCATGGCCATTGGCAAGCTCGATCACGCGCGCAAGATGCTCGACGAGATTCACTTCCCGCTAGATTTGATCGTGACGCGCGACCGCGAGACGCTGCTGCGCGAGATGGCGGCAGCCGGCGTGTGCGATCTGCGCAATGGGATGTAGCGGAGTTTATAAACCAAGCGAAGGGGGCGGCCCAGGCGGGTCGCCCCCTTTCTTGTCCCAAAAATCTACTGAGGTCGGTTAGCGGCGTTCGAGGACCGCTACGGTTTCGGTGTGGTCGGTGTGAGGGAACATGTCGACGGGCGTGATCTTGAGCAGGCAATAGCCTCCGTCGAGGAGCTGATGCAGGTCGCGCTCTTGAGTTACGGGGTTGCAGCTGATATAGGTGATGCGGCGCGGCTTAAGCGCGCAGGCAGCTTCGAGGAACTCGGGGGTAGAGCCGGCGCGCGGCGGATCGATGGAAAGGACATCGACCCGCTCGTTGTTATCGGCGGCATCCAGGATGCAATCGGTGGCGTCGTCGGCCATAAACCAGGCGCTGCGGGTGAGGCCGTTGAGCTCGGCATTGCGACGTGCGTCGGCAATGCCCGCCGGGTTGCGCTCCACGCCGAGCAGCATAATGCCGATGCCCTTTTTCTGGGCATCTTTAACTGCGCAAAGACCGATGGTACCGCTGCCACAGTAGGCATCCATGAGCACATCGCCCTGGTGCAAATCCATGCCGTCGATAGCGAGCTGATAGAGCAGCTCGGTCTGTTGCGGGTTGGTCTGGTAGAACGCGGTGGGGGAGATATCGAACTCGCAGCCGAGTAGCTGGTCGCGCATGCATTCGGCGCCATACACGATGCGGGTTTCCTCGCCGAGGATGGCGTTGCCGGGGCGTCCGTTGATGTTTTGGGCGACGGTGACGATGCGCGGATCGAGTGCGGCGACAGCCTCAAAGAACTCCTGCGCATGCGGCAAGTCGCGCTGAGCGGTCACGAGCGTGACCATGACCTGGTCGGTACGCCAACCGCAGCGGACGACGGCATAGCGAAGCAAACCAAGATGCTTGTCCTCATTAAAGGCGGGAATATGCAGCCGCTCAGCTTCGCGTGCGATGCCGTTGAGAATCTGACGGGCGCCCGGTGCCTCGACGGGGCATTCGGGAACAGCAACGATTCTGTGCGTGCCGCGCTCAAAGAAACCGCAACGGACAGCGCCCTCCTTACCGGGAGCAAAGGGAGTGGCGGCCTTATGGCGAAAACCGCGCGGCGCAGGATATTTGCCCGGGTCGCCCAGGGT
>DXLY01000065.1:5542-10124 GCA_019414465.1 Collinsella sp. | reverse complement strand
TTGTTTCCCATCGGTAAAAGGCGGGTTTTGTTCGCCAAGCGTTCTTATATATAGATAGATACGGGTTCGAACCCATGAAAGGGCGACAAAAAAGACGGCCAACCGAAGTTGACCGTCTCAACAATCTTTGGGTGGGCCGTCAGGGGTTCGAACCCTGGACCTTGGGATTAAAAGTCCCCTGCTCTGCCAGCTGAGCTAACGGCCCGCGGATGGCATTGTACCACGGTCTGGGACTATTCCCAACTCCATTGGCCGTTCTGGAAAATCACAACTTCACGTCCATCAGGCGTAATGCCCGTAATATCGATGTCGTCCGTGCCGATCATAAAATCGACGTGCGTGCTCGAGACGTTAACGCCATGCTCCAGGAGCTCCTCCTTGGACATGTCATACCCACCCTCGATGCATTCGGGGAAACCGACACCTAGCGCGAGATGGCAGCTAGCGTTCTCGTCATAGAGCGTGTCATAGAACAGAACGCCGCTTTCGCGGATCGGAGTGTTCTTGGAAATGAGCGCGACCTCGCCCAGATGAGCGGCACCTTCATCGGTGTCAATAATGCTCGCAAGCGTTGCCTTGCCCACGCGGGCGTCGTAGTCCACCACGCGGCCGCCCTCGAACTTAATCCAAAAATCTTCGACTTTATT
The DNA here is from genome assembly GCA_019414465.1 of Collinsella sp. Classification (GTDB taxonomy): domain Bacteria; phylum Actinomycetota; class Coriobacteriia; order Coriobacteriales; family Coriobacteriaceae; genus Collinsella. The sequence continues at coordinate 9,477 of DXLY01000065.1, read as the reverse complement.
GCCGTGGTGGATGAGCGGCATGGCCGAGTACACGATACCGTCGGCGCGCATGCGATCGGGCGAGGTAAAGACTTCCTCGGTGGGAATGTTGGGGAAGAAGGGGTGTCCATCGGGCGTCTTGCCCTTGCCGCCGGCCCACTCGTGACCCTTCGTCATGCCAATCGTCAGATCGGTTCCATTTGCCGCGGTGTAATGCAAGTAGTCGAAACGATTGTCGTTCAGGAAACGCAGGTTCTTTTCGAATGCGGCGTCATGGAGTTCCCAGTCGCTCTCCGGGTCCTGGCCATCGGCGCGCGCGGTGTGCAGAATCGCATTCCACAGTTTATAGATTGCAACCTCATCGGCGTCTCCTGGGAACACCTCGTGCGCCCAAGCCACGACCGGAGCGCCGGCGATGCACCACGGATTGATGTTGTAATCCAGTCCACGGCGGAAAACTTTGCACTGCGTATTCCTCGCCTTTGATGCCGCGGCCGGCTTGGCTGGATCGATGCCCTTGAGGGCCGCAGGATCCGCACCTTCGATAAAGACAAAGCAGGCACCATCCTGGGCCAAGGAATCCAGCTGCATGCGCTTCCACTCGGGCGTCTGCTCAAAATAGCTTTTCTCGACATGCTCGTACGTGAGCCTCGTCACGGCATCATCGGCCCAAATGACCGTCACGTGGCCGGCGGCGGCAGCATAGGCCTCCGCGACCACCACGCGCGCAAACGGCGCGCACTCGACCGGAGACTGAACGACGACCTCCTGGCCGGGCTTGACGTTTACGCCCTTGCGGACGACCAGGCGCGCGTAGTTTTTAATCTTGGGCTCCAGGGCCTTCATGCCCTCCAGAGCCTCTTCGACCGTCAGGGCAGCTCGAATCATGTGCCACTCCATCTATCTATAGAACAGTAAAAAGGCGCGCCGCAAAAACGACGCGCCTTATATCTTAGCGATAAGTATGTATGCAAACGCTACTTCTTCTTGGAGTCCTTCTGGTCCTCCTCGGCAGCCGCGCGCTCAATAAGAGCGTTGAGCTTGTTCTCGGACATGCCCTCGGCCTGCGCGCGGTACATGTTGCGCAAGGGACGAATACGAGCGAAGTCGTAGATAAAGTCACCTAGGATGATGACATAGGACAAAACGATGCCGACCATCTGGACAGGGCTGGACACCATGCCAGCGGGAGCGAAGTACAGCGAGGCCCAAATTGCCACGACGAGCACCATGCCAATGGCGAGCACAATCCACCAGATGCGACGGCGCTTGGTGTAGTCCTCGTCCTGCTTGAGGAGGATATTCGACACCGTATAGATGCGGTCCTCCTTGGCGCGCTGCTTGGCCTTGCGGGCGCGCTTCTCCTCTTTAGAGAGGCCCTCGAGGTTCTCGCCCTTCTCGAGCTCTTTGCGGCGTGCCTTAGACGAAGCCGGCACGATGCGAACGGAGCTCGCTGCTTGGCGGGCGGGCTTAGCAGATGCGGCAGACTTGCGCGCAACCCCGGTAACTTCGTGGGATTGCGTGCGCTTGTTCGTGGCGCTACGGGTACTCACTTATGCGTTCTCCTTCATGCTTGTGAACTGGGAGCCGGTGATGATCTGGAAGGCCTCGCGATAGCGCTCGGACGTGCCATCGATGACCTCGGCGGGCAGGTGCGGGGTCTCCCCCGTCATATCCCAGTTGGCCTTGAGCCAATTGCGGACGAATTGCTTGTCGTAGCTAGGCTGGATCTTGCCCTCCTCGTAGCTGGCAGCAGGCCAGAAACGGCTGGAGTCGGGCGTGAGGCACTCGTCGATCAGCGTGACCTTGCCATCAATAACACCAAACTCGAACTTGGTGTCGGCAATGATGATGCCACGGGTCGCGGCGTACTCGGCAGCGGCCTTGTAGATCTTGAGGGAAAGGTCACGAATCTGCGTGGCGATGTCCTCGCCCACGATCTCGCAGCAACGCTCGAACGAGATGTTCTCGTCGTGGTCACCGATCTCGGCCTTCGTGGACGGCGTAAACAGCGGCTCGGGAAGCTTGGAAGCCTCGGTCAGGCCCTCAGGCAGCTGGATGCCGCAGACGGTGCCGTTCTCGTCGTAGGTCTTCTTGCCCGAACCGGTCAGATAGCCGCGGACGATGCACTCGATAGGAATCGTCTGGGCCTTCTTAACCAGCATGGCGCGGCCAGCGAGGTAGTCACGATACTCAGCAAACTCCTCGGGGAAATCCGCCGGGTCGATGGAAACGAGATGGTTGGGGACGATGTCGGCAAACTTATCGAACCAGAATGCCGAGATGCGATTGAGCACCTCTCCCTTAAACGGAATCTCGTCGGGAAGAATGAAGTCGAACGCAGAAATGCGGTCGGTGGCGACCATCAGCAGGTTTTCACCGGCATCGTAAATATCACGAACCTTGCCACGGGAATCCGGACGACGCTCCATCGTTGTCACGTGAGTCACTCCTTACCTAAATACGACAGAAATGCGGGTTCTTTCCCGCATGTTTTCGCAAACTCGGAGCGGCAGGGACGCGGCCCCTCCTTCACCGAATAGCGAAAAGCTAGTGCTCCATTGTAGTAGATGCCGCGTCTGCCGTGTGCTCGCGGGGCAGATGAATTGTAAAAGTCGTACCCTTTCCAAGCTCCGACTCCACGGATATGTAGCCATGGTGACGCTCGACAATCTGCTTGGTCACGGCGAGGCCGACGCCCAGGCCGCCAGCTTCGCGGGCGCGGCTGGCATCGGCGCGCCAAAACCGCCCGAAAATGCGCGACAGATCGTCCTTGGCAATACCGATGCCGGTATCAGAAACGGCAATGCTGACGTGCCTGCGGTCACTGAGCACCGACACCACGACCCAACCGCCCTCGGGGGTGTAGCGCATGGCGTTGCTCATGAGGTTGATAACACATTGCGTGATCATGTCGGGATCTGCCTCGACAACGTCATCGTGGCCCTGCGTCTCATCTGCAAAGCGCAAACGCAGGTCACGGTCGGCAAACAGGCGCTCCTGGCCATTCACAATCGATCGCACGAACGGAACCATGTCCACCGGTTCTAGATTGAGCGGAGCCGTGCTGTTTTCCATACGCGATAGGTCGAGCATCTGCTGCACCAGACGAGCCAGGCGACGCGTCTCGGAAGCAACGGTCTCCAAATGCTCATCGTCGGTGGGATACACGCCATCCTGCATGGCCTCGACCGTTGCGAGCATGGCCATAAGCGGCGTGCGAAGCTCGTGTGCAACGTCTGAGGTCAGGCGCTTCTCGTGTTTCATATCCTTCTCGAGCGAAGTGGCCATCTCATCGAAGGTCTCACCCAGCTGATCGATCTCGTCATCACCGCGCAGTCCCGTGCGAGCCGACAGGTCGCCGTCACGGATTTGCTTTGCGGTACTGGTGATGCGATGAATCGGCTTGGTGAGCATGCGCGACACGAGCGATCCGATAACGACCGAAATGCAGATTGCAACAACCGCGGCGAGGGCCATGGCGTTAAAGGTCTTCTCCCTAAACGCAGAGTCCGCCTTGGTGAGCAGAGCGTCGGAGCCGATGGCCCACAGCTTTACCTGTCCGACATGCTCGCCGGAAGACGTTACAATCTCGACGTTAGCAACGCTATCGGAGTCGGTTGGAGCAGACGAGACCGGGCTATGCGATGCCCTCTTGCCGCTCGTGTCGTCGGTCGTAGCCTGGTTTTCGCGTACATCGGCGGTGGCGCTTGCCGAGGGCCAGGAATCGTCATAAACGATCACGCCCTTTTTATTGACGACCTGCATGCCCAGATCGTCGGAAACCAAACTCGACGTTGCGACCGTGCGCAGTTCTCCCGCGGTCCAAGAGCCGTTTTCCTCATATGAGGTCGCCAACTTCTCGGCAGCGGAATTTGCGATTTCGACGATATTGGAGCGTGTGTAATCCGAAAAGACCGTGCCCCACACAACAGAGACAACGCCCACCAGCACCA
>DXLY01000065.1:0-5442 GCA_019414465.1 Collinsella sp. | reverse complement strand
GTGTAATCCGAAAAGACCGTGCCCCACACAACAGAGACAACGCCCACCAGCACCAATACTGTCATGAGCGATGTCAGAGCAAAAGCAAGTGCCATGCGCGAGGGATAGCTCATCGTTGGCCGTGAATCGGAACGAGGCGTGTTCCAACTAGCCTTGGAACCCGCCTCGCTCTCCTGCTTGTGCTTTTGTCCGATTTCAAAGCGCGCAGGTGTCATATGTGATTTCCCTATTTCTCGTCCGACTTATCGGTCTTGGCCGGAGCCTCGAAGCGATAGCCGACACCATGGACGGTGTAGAGCCACTTGGGCTTCTTGGGATCATCGCCCAGCTTGGCGCGAAGATTCTTCACGTGGCTATCGATGGTGCGCTCATAGCCCTCAAAGTCATACCCGAGCACTTTCTCGACCAGCTCCATGCGGTTATACACACGGCCGGGATGGCGGGCAAGCGTGGTGAGCAGCTTGAACTCGGAAGCCGTCAGATCGACTTCCTTGCCTTCGACCAAGATCTTGTGGCCCGAGATATCGATGACCAGATCGCCGAAGTCGAGTACCTCGACGGCGGGCTCGTCGGCCTGGTGGGCACGACGGAACAGGGCGCGTACGCGGGCGACAAGCTCGCGCGGCGAGAACGGCTTAATCAGATAGTCGTCGGCGCCGAGCTCAAGACCGATAATACGGTCCTCGATCTCGCCCTTGGCAGTCAGCATGATGATAGGGACATCCGAGGTATCGCGAATGGTGCGGCAAACGCGCTCGCCGGGGATCTTGGGGAGCATAAGGTCGAGCACGACCAGGTCAAACTGATGCTTCTCGAACTCCTCGATCGCGGACTGGCCGTCGCCGACACCCACAACCCAGTAGCCTTCGCGCTCGAGATAGGCAGCGACGGCGTCACGGATTGCCTTCTCATCCTCGACCAGCAGAATCTTTTTTGCATCTGAAGCCATAACACGGCCCCCCTGTCTCAATTAGCTAAGAACAAGCCCATTTTAACGCACCTGAGCCCGCCGGATGCCGCTATGACGCGGCAGCTCGGCGGGCGGTACTCACAATTACAACGCGTTTATTCCCCTGTTGGCGCCTTTTTAACCCCTCTAAGCTTAAAGAGAGAATAGGCGTGCAGTGACCGTCTCTGGTATACCCTGGCTGTTGCGCACCGTGGCGTACGTAAGGAATGAGTCCGATTTTCCCGCCGTAGCTGGATAATCGCCATACTCCAAAGCGCGGTCGGGCGACAGCAGCGAGCCATAGGTCTTGGCAGAGGTGTCGATCAGGAAATGCGATGCCTGCACCTTAACAAGGTATTTATTCTTCTTGCCGGCAGCACATGCGAGCGGCTCGCGGGACAGAAAGAGGTATGGCCCTCCCTCATTACCGATATACGTGCCCATGTTGCCCAGGCTGCCCACGTCACTATAGGTCGCCTCGATAGAAAACACGAAGGTATCGCCCATATATACGGCCTCGAAAGGCGAGACTGACGAGGGAAGGACTAGCTGGGCACGTTTGGTGTTGTTGCCATCGGTCAGATCGATTGCCGTTATGCCATAGTAGACGCCTTCGTCGTTGCGGACACGCGGCGAGATGGTCAAAATGCCGTCGCTCGCGCGCGGGGCCGATGCAAAGCGGCCCATCGATTTCCAAATTACCTCGGCCTTGGATTCATCAAGCGAGCGACGATAGCAAAACGAATCACTACTCGTTTTATTGCCGCCTGCCGAAGGCATTTTATACCAGATGACCGATGACCCGAACGCCGTAAACAGGGGCGGATCATAGTCCTTGCCACCTCGATCGAGCTCAGCCACGTCGCCAGAGAGCGAAGCGCCCGACAGATTTTGAGCGTAGAGCTTCCACGATGAATTGGCAAAGTTCATCTCAACCCACGCAAACACGCCATCGCCGGCACGGACATCGTAAAAAGCATATCCCGTGCCCTCGATAGGATCCTCGATTAATGTGGTAAGCGAGCCATCGCCCAGGTTGAGCACACCAAGCGTATTGGCATGCAGAGCAGAAGCAGGCGCCATCATCGCGGCGGCGTAGTCGCCATCGCAGTAGTACAGCAGCGTGCCCAGCGGCAGCGTCCACGACGCCGCCGGCTCAAGATCGATATCAACAGCTTCGTACTCATCAGTGATCGAGACAATCTTCGAATCGTCCTTGATAACCTGCGGCTCGCCGGCGGCATCGTCGCTGGTGCCCGTTTTTTTCGAGCAACCGGCAAGCACCGTGGCAGCGCCCGCGGCAGCACCGCCGAGCACAAAGCCACGGCGCGATATTCCATTCTTGATGTGGTCGGCGATACCCATTAGGCGATCTCGGCGCGAGCGGCCTCGATAGCGCGCGTAAGCTGATCGGCGCAAGAGGTCTTTTTCATACCGCAGGTATTACCGGCGAGAACCTCGATTACGCGATCGGCAGGAGCACCCTCGACTAACTTGGAGATTGCCTTGAGATTGCCGTCACAGCCGCCGGTAAACTCAACGCCCAGCACCTTGCTGCCATCGTCAGAGAGATTGAGGTGAATATTGCGAGAGCATACACCCTGCGGCTTGTAGTCAAAACTAATCATTGAGATCCCCTCTCAGAAAGAAATTTCAGACGTCTATTATCCCCGCCTGGGCCGACTTATTATCGCAAGCACCGATTCAACATCCTACGATGCATGGACTCGCGGGGGCAAGATTAGCAGTCCGCACCCCGCGCGTGGACCGTGCGCTTCTCCCGATACATATTGTGGTCGGCGACACGATATACATCGGCCAGCGTATTTCCAGCCGTCTCGACGGTCGCCACGCCAATCGATGCGCTGACCGTCAGGGCCTCATCGCTTACCGCGGCAAGACCGAGACGAAGATCCTGTTCCAGCCCGAGCGCAGACTCGTTGTCAGTATGGGGGCAAACCAGCAAAAACTCGTCGCCGCCAAGGCGCATCGGCAGATAATCCGCACCAGCCACCCGCCGCAGCACGAACGCCGTCCGTCGCAGCAGTTCATCCCCCATCTCGTGACCATAGATGTCGTTGGTCCGCTTGAGATAATTGCAGTCCAACATAATCACGCTCACGGGCAAGTCCTCGTTTACCAGGCTATCTCCGCGCGATTCAAGATAGTTGCGGTTGCGAAGCCCCGTCAGTTTGTCTTGATATGACAGCTCCTCGGCATGCTTGACCATCGATATGTTGTGCGTCGCCACGACGACCGACTCCAGCCGGCCTTGCTCATCGCGATGCTGGGGGACAACCTGTAGCGAGTACCAAGCGCCTCGACAATCTCGCACCTCGGCAGCCAAGTACGGTACGCCCTCCATACGTTCACGAAGCGAACTTATATCTACGAGTCCCACAACCGCTTCGCGGCTTTCGGGGCTCACGATATCCCGGCAGACCGTGTCCATAAAGTCATATGCCTCGCTGTGCTCGGCAAATATCTTCGCTATCGCCGGCGACATATTGATCCCCTCGATCTCGAGGGTGTCGAGATGCAAAAGGAAGGTCGAATCGTAGATGGCGCTTATGGCATTGATAATGCCGAGCTGTTTATCCTTTTCGACCAAATTGCGGTGGTCAACGATATTTCGAGCCAACAGCACCACGACCCAAAACGCAAGACACACCAAGACGCCGACGGCGACAAATGAAATCCTGTCAGACATGACCTCAGATTTGGGATATAGCGCAAACAGGCGGTAGTCCTTATATGCCGCACGCACGGCATACCATTCGTCTCCTCGATATTCGATGCGCGTCAGGCCGTCGTCTTTCCACTCAACTCCTACGCTGGTGAGGAGTCGGGCGAGCGACACGTCAGCATCGGCACTGTTGGATGAGATAATCTCCGCATCCTCCATAACAAGCACCGTGGGACCCTGGTGGAAGGTACTGTTCGAAAGCACGTCGGCTATGGCATATGAATAGTCGTCCGCCGTATCGGAAACAAGTGAGCGGTATGCCAGGGCAACGCCGTCGCCATACGGAACAGCACAGACGGCAAAAACGACACCACGGCGCTCATCGACAGTTGAGTAGGTCACTTTGGGACCTTGATACATCGATGCGACCGGCGAACAGGCCAACTCATCTCGCCACAACATGAGCGGATCGCGACCATCGATGTCGTAGTGGGCAGCCATATGGCCATCGGAGTCCATGACCATCAGCCCCGAAAGGTTCTCGGCATGGACAAATTGCTCGATAAGATCGTCGTTAACCTCAACGCGATCAGAGGACAGGAACGTCGCAAACGATTCGACCGCGGCGAGCAAATCGTGCGTCGCCTCGGTTTTTCTCCCCTGTTCGTAGCGGTCATATTTTTCGCAAGCGTTCTCCAAAAACACCATGGTTTCTTGGCCAAACCCAAGCGTTTTTTCGAGGCAGCGATGGGTTCCAACCGTATACAACAGGCCTAACAAGACGGCGCTGACAATAACGCTGGCAGCTATGACGTTCAGAGTCTTTCGACTCAAGCGGTGCTCATCAGTTGTCATGAATTTCCTCCTTGCCCGCCCGTCGTCGCTCCTGTCTTGTAATTGCCCACAATACGGTCAATCGTGCCATCTCGATCCATGTCGAACAGCGCGGTATTGAGATCCTTTACGACCGATCCTTCATAGCTGTCATCAAACGCGACGCCCAGGTCAACCGTCATAACATTGTCGGCAAACACACGGTAAACGCCGGGATACTGAGCAACGAGTCGGTCAAGCGACTGGACATCCGCCATCCAGCAGTCAACGTACCCTTTGACTAGAGCGGCTTTGCAGAGTTCGGCAGAGCCATATGATTTGATTTGAACGTCCGACGAGACCCCCAGATCCCCCGCAAGCAATCGGCGTTCACTCACCGAACCCGCAATCACCGCAATGGTCTTACTTCCATCGAGATGTGCCAAGGACTTGATGCCACTCGTTTTCTTGGCGGCAACCGAGACCGTCACGGTTAGATACGGCTCGGTCCAGTAATACTTATCCTCGCGATAACAGGGAGAATAGTCACACCACAGGCAATCGATATCACCGTTTTTGAGCAGCCGGTCGCGATCGTTCCAGTCAATATCGACAAACTGTGGCTTGAGCCCCGCACGCTTGCAGGCCTCGCGGGCGATGTCGATATCGATACCGGCGTAATCACCCGTGGTATCGACATACACATAGGGGTCGTTATCCGTAACGCCGATTTTGAGCACCGGGAGATCTCTATCGGCTTCATTCGAGGAGGAAGAACTGCTTCGAACGGTATACGTCAGGGCGCCCGCACAGACGGCAACAAGGAGTATGAGCGTAAACGAGACGATGGTGGCCCGCTTGATGCGTCTGGGCACGTGCCCCCTTTCATCGAAACAGCAGTCGGAGTTCATTTTATTACCCGGGCGCATATGCGACAGTAATCAGAACCACCCTTAAAAAGGGTGGTTTGCTCTTAGGGTATAACCCACGGGCC
>DXLY01000064.1:4672-10194 GCA_019414465.1 Collinsella sp. | reverse complement strand
GTATGGCAAGCACCATCAGCGAGACCTCGATTGGTTTTGCGCTTACGCTGCGCCCCGGAGATGTCATCGTGCTGATCTCGAACTCCGGCAAGTCGCGTCGACTGAATCGCATGGCAAAAGCGGCTCGCGGCTGTGGCGCCATCGTTGTCGTCATCAGCAGCGACAGCAAGTCCCCGCTTGCTCGCCTGGCCGACTACACCTTTAATACTGTGAACCACGAGGCACTGCTCACCACGGGCGACTTTGCGTTCTCCAAGATGAGTGCCACGATGATAATCGAGGTCATCTACAACTTCCTGCTGCCCGAGATTGAAGACGCGCGTGAGCATATCAGCTACTACGAGGAGCTCATCCAGCCGGATAAGGTCGTTGAGTAAAACGCGTAGTGGGACAAAAATTTCAGTCAATTTTGTCCCACCAACACCGCTGATACGACCTAACCTCGAGCTTCTTCGAGCATCTGCTTCGCGTGGGCCAAGCTTGCCTCGGACTGATCGCCGCTCAGCATGCGGGCGATCTCTGCGGTGCGAGCATCCCCAGCCACCTCATCCAGATGCGTCTGGGGAACGTCGCCCGGTTCCTTGCTGACGACATAATGCTTGTCAGCCATGACGGCGACCTGCGCCAAGTGGGTTACGACAATCACCTGATGCGTAGCGGCGAGATCTGCCAGCACGCCCGCGAGCGCACGCGCCGTGGAGCCACCGACACCGGCATCGACCTCGTCAAACACCAGCGTATCGACACCGTCCGCGTTACCGAGGACAACCTTACTTGCCAACATGACGCGGCTGAGCTCGCCGCCCGACGCAATGCGGCGCAGGGGACGTGGAGTCAAACCGGCACCGCTGCGGTATAGCAGCTCGTAGCTCGAAGGACCAACGGGCGTCCACTCAGCACGGGGAAGATCACGCGACTCCCAGACGAGCTCGGCGCCGCCCATCTCCAGGCGAGCCATCTGGCGGCAAACCTCGTGGCAGAAGCGCGGGGCCGCCACATTGCGAGCGCGCTTAAGTGCCTTGGCAGCGGCAAACAACTCGTGCTCGGCGCTCCCGAGTGCCTCACGCGCCTTTCTGATCTGTTCATCGCCATCATCGACCAGGGACAGCAGCTCTTGCGAGCGATCGCGCATGGCAAAAACATCGTCCATGGTAGGACCCCACTGACGCAGCAGGCCCTTGAGGTCGGAATACCGCTCACGCATGCGAGCGAGCTCGCGCGGATCGAAGGCGACGCCATCGCGATAGGCACGAAGTTCGTTCGCGCAATCCTCAAGGGAGATACAGGCATCCGAAAGCAAATCGGCAATGTCGCCAAGTTTGCGATCGACGGAAGCCATACGGGAAAGTTCTGCCACGGCGCTGTTCACGGCATCGAGCGCTCCCCCTTCAGAGGCAAGCGATGCATGGGCATCATTAGCTGTGGCAACCAGCACCTCGGCATGTTCGGAGCGCGGCAGCAGTTCCTCGAGTTCCTCATACTCGCCCGGTTTGGGGTCGATCTCGCCGATACGCTCGAGCGCAAAGCGCGCTTCCTCGACGCGGCTCCCCTGCGCACGCGAGGTCTCTTCGACACGTCGAACCTCCTTAGCGGCAGCGCGCGAAGCCTTAAAGCAGGCGCGGTAGTGCTCGAGCGCCTCGAGTGCAGGGCGCCCTGCCCAGGCATCGACCATCGCAACATGATGCGCCGGATCGAGCAAGCTCTGGTGCTCGTGTTGGCCGCACAGATCCATCATCACGCCAACGCGCTCCGAAAGCTCGCGCACACTGGCGATGCGTCCGTCAATCTTCACTCGGCTGCGGCCCTCGGCAGAAAGACTGCGCTGCACGATGAAGCCCTCCGTGTCGTGCGGGCCGTCAAACAGGCGCGCCTCGACGCTCGCCAGCGCCTCGCCCTCGCGCACCATAGACGAATCCGCGCGCTCACCCAAAATAAGCTTGAGGGCCGAGAGCAGCGCGGTCTTGCCGGCACCGGTCTCGCCGGTCAGGACAGTCAGGCCGGCACTCGGCAGCAGCGTCGCCTCGCGAATGAGCGCAATGTTAGAAACCTGCAGCTCATCGATCATGACGGACTCCGTAGAATACGCGGCTCACCGAGTTATAGAAGCTCTCGGGGCCGTAATCCAGCAGCAGCACATCACCGGGCCCGCGACGCACCGCCACGCTCTCAACGGTGCCATCGCAAGTAATAAATTGTCCATCGATAGCGATCGCCGGAACGCTCGGACGGTCATCAGACATAAAGATTTCGACGACATCACTCGGCGAAGTCAAGAAGGCACGGGCCTGAATGGTGTGCGGCGCAATAGGTACGCAGACCATACCCGTATAGTCGGGGCTCACGATGGGGCCACCGGCACTGAGCGCGTACCCCGTAGAACCAGTCGCCGTGGACACGACCACGCCGTCGCCACGCAGTCGGTCGATATGGTGGCCCGACACCGTGATGTCGAACTCGACCATATCGGACAGCGGACCGCGGGTAAGCGCCATGTCGTTGAGGGCGAAGGTGCGCACGACATCCTTCGTACCGTCTTCGCGCACGGACACGATATCCGCGGCGATGGTGGCGCGACGGCTCACGTGCAGCTCGCCGGAAAGGGCGTCGCTCACGACCTGCAGAATGTCGCGCTCCTCGGGGCTCGCAGCAGTTAAAAAGCCCAGGTGACCATAGGAAAGACCGAGGATAGGAATCTCGCGATGGTTGAGGATGCGGGCAGCGCGCAGCAACGTACCGTCACCGCCGAGCGTAATGACCAGATCGGAGCCGTCAATATCAGGCGTGCTCTGAATCTTCGATCGCTGGTCGGCAGCCCATGCGACCTCATAGCCCTGGCGCGTCAGCCAAAGCTCGAGCATCAAGCCGCTCTCGACCGCCTCTTGCTTGTAGTAATTGGGAACCAGAAAGACCTTCATAGCGTTGCAGCTTTCTCGCTCAAAACCGATACCTGGGATTGCAGCACGTCTTGCGAGCGGTCGCCAGATTCAAATCTCGTGCCGTACAGGAAAAACTCAACGTTGCCCTTGGCACCATGAATGGGCGACACGCACACATCGACCGGGAACAGCCCCTTGGCAGCAAAGAGCTCAACCGCCGCCACGAGCGTATCGCGGCGCACGGCGGGATCGGTCACAATGCCGCCCTCGCCCACCAGCGCCGCCGGAGCCTCAAACTGCGGCTTTACGAGCGTGCAGAATGCACCCGTAGGCGCCAGGCACGCCAGTACCGCATCGATAATGTTCGCGATGCTGGTAAACGAGACATCACACACAGCCAGGTCGATGGCGCCGGCATAGCCAAGCTCAGGCAGCTGCGTCACGTTTGTGCGCTCATGCAGCGTCACGCGATCGTCCTGACGCAACGACCAATCGAACTGGGCGCGACCCACGTCCACAGAGACAACAGTCGCAGCTCCGCGCTTGAGCAGGCAATCGGTAAAACCGCCGGTAGAGCAGCCCACATCCAAACAGGCAAGGCCCGTCGGATTGATGCCAAACGCATCAAGCGCGCCTTCGAGCTTAAGACCGCCGCGGCCAACATAGGGAATACGCCCCTTCACGTGCAGCGGCAGCCCCGGCATCACCTTAAGACCCGGCGAAGTCAAGCGCTCGCCGCCACTCGAGACCAAGCCGGCCATAAGAGTGCGAAGGGCATCCGCGCGATCGGCGCAGATGCCCTGTGAAATCAGTTCGTCATCAAGACGCACGCGTTTCATGAATGCCATCAACCATTCGTATCCAGAGATGCGGCCTAGCTATCCTGGGATTCGTTTGCCGCATCCTCATCGTATTCCTGTTCGAGCTTATCGGCCTCACGCGGCGTCAACTCAAACTTGTCGACCATATCGACCGCGCGGGAGCCCAGCTCAATCGCCTCGTCAAACAGATCGAGCGAACGCTCCAAGGAGGTATCCTTGGAGCGAACGGTAGCGATGATCTGGTCCAGGCGATCCGAGATCTCATCGAAGTTGCGGACGGAACCCTCTGGCATGGCTACTCCTCGACGGAGTCGGCCTCGACGGCCTCAGCAGCGTCCGCATCCTCGGCAAGTACACCGGCGGCAGCCTGAGCGGCAGCGACCTTGGCGGCCGCCTCGGCAGCCTGCGCCTCCTCGCGAGCGCGATCTTCGGCCAGCAGCTCCTGGTACAGATCCTCACCCGGCAGCTCCTCGCTACGAGCGATCTTGCCCAGCACGCCGTTGACAAACGACGCGGAATGATCGGTGCCATAGGCCTTGGCAAGCTCGACGGCCTCGTTGATCACGATGGCGTCCGAGACCTCCTCGTCGGTGAGGAAGCGCATCTCGTAGACGGCGATACGCAGCAGGTTGCGGTCGGCGCCGGGCATGCGCATAAGATCCCAGTTCTTGGCGACGGCGCGCAGGGCACAGTCGATGCGATCGATATGCTCGTAGGCACCACGGCAAAGCTCGAGCGCATAGGGGTCGAGGGGGCCCTTCGAGATCAGGAAATCGCCCTCGAGGACGCGCTCGAGCGGGCTGTCCGTGGCCTCGGCCTGAAACAGCAGCTGCAGCGCCTGACTGCGGGCAAGCGTGCGCCCGCGATAAACCTTAAGGCTCAAAGGTTACTCCTTGGGGAAAACGAGGCCGTCAATGCAAACGTCGACGCGCTCGACCTCGACGCCCACCTGAGCATCGATGGCGGCGACCACGGCGGCGCGAACGGCCTCGGCGAGTTTCTTGAACGGATAGCCAAAGAACACCACGACACGCACGGTGAGTGCGAGCTTGTCGCCAACGACCTCGGCCTCGACCGCCGGCTCGGAAGCCGGGGCCTTGGACGAGAGCATCATGGAGACAAGATTAGTGGCAAGGTCCTTGACGCCAACGGAGGCGATGCCCTCGACATCGGACACGGCGCGCGAGACGATGGCGGTCAGAACATCGGGCGAAATGCCGATGCCGTCAATCTTGATTTCCTGGGGCATGAGTCCTCCTAGAGAAGTTGGTTGCTAGACGCGGGAGACGAACTTGCCGTCGCGGGTGTCAACCTTGATGACCTCGCCCTCGTTGAGGTACATGGGGACCTGGATGACAGCGCCGGTGTCGATCGTGGCCGGCTTGGTGGAACCCTGGACGGTGTCGCCCTTAAAGCCCGGGTCGGTTTGGACAATGGTGGTCTCGATGAACATCGGCGGGGTCACGCCCATGAGCTCATCGTCGGCGAAGAGCAGCTGGCAGATGTCGTTCTCGCGCAGCCACTTGGAGTTCTCGCCCACCATGTCCTCGGGAACGGGAACCTGCTCATAGGACTCGTTGTCCATGAAGATGTAGTCGGTGCCATCGTTGTAGAGGTACTGGAACTCACGGGTGGTGAGCATGACGCTCTCGAACTTGGTGCCGGCGTTGCAGGTGTTCTCGACGACGCGGCCGCTCTTGATGTCGCGGGTCTTGTAGCGCACAAACGCGCCGCCCTTGCCCGGCTTGACATGCTGGAACTCGACGATGGTGTAGACCTTGTCCTTGATGCGGAGACCGAGGCCGTTCTTGAAGTCGGCGGTAGA
>DXLY01000064.1:0-4572 GCA_019414465.1 Collinsella sp. | reverse complement strand
CCAACGCCGTGGCCCAGACCATGGTTGTAGTAATCGCCATAGCCGGCATCGCCGATGATCTTCTTAGAGAGCTTGAAGATGTCGTTGCCCTCGACGCCCGGATGGATGGCGGCGACGCACTCCTCGTGTGTACGGCGCACGAGCGCGTACAGGTCGAGCTGCTCCTGCGTGGGCTCGCCCATCACGACGGTGCGTGTCATGTCGGAGCGGTAATCGCAGTAGCCCGCGCCGTAATCCATAAGAACGAAATCGCCCTTCTCGATCACGCGGTCGCTCGGCACGGCATGCGGGTTGGCGGTGTTGGGACCGCTCGCCACGATGGAGCCGAAGGCCAGGCTGTCGGCGCCGTTGGCGAACATAAAGTTCTCGAGCTCGTTGCGAACCTGCTTCTCGGTCATACCAGGCTTAATAAAGCCGAGCATATGCTGGAAGGCGGCATCGGTGATCGACTGCGCATGGCGCATGAGCTCGATCTCCTCGGCATCCTTGATGGCGCGCATCTTGCGGATGTCGTCGTGCATCAGCGTTAGCATGCAGGCGACGGAACGGTCCTCCAGGCCGCGCTGAATACCCTGGTAGAAGTTAATCTGCATATCGTCTTCGACAGCGCAGACACGGCACTTGTTGGCTGCGATCTTGCCGGCGACCCAGCCGGGAATGGTACCCTCGTCCATGTCGTAGACCCAAGGGCTGCCGGCGGGCGTGTTCTCCTCAAAGCTGTTGAGGTAGCGCGAGTCGGTGTGGAACAGGCACTGGTCGACCGTAATAAACGCAGCGTGCGGGAACTCGAAGGTGTAGTCGAAGACGCCCTTCACGCCCGTAAGCCAACGAAGGTTGGCCTCGTCGCGCACCACGATGGCGTCGTAGCCACGCTCGGCCATCAGGGCACGGACACGCTCGATACGACCGGCAGGACCGGCAGCAAACTCAGACATGCAGATTCCTTTCTTGTTGTCTCTATATAGACGGGACGGGTCTCAACCGAACGACGAAATCGCATGCGATCCGCAACCGATTGAAAACCCGCCCCTCAACATGATACGAAAGACAATGGATGTCAATAAATCTTAGAGAAGTTCTTTGCGTGAAGCCAAGTAGGCGTGAGTATGGCGCTCAAGAACCTCGTCCTCAACGCTCGTTAGACGAATGGCGCCAAGTGCCGCGGGCAGCGGCAACATGCTGCGGTTCGAGCGGGCGAACTGCTGCTTGCGGAACTCCTCGATATATGCGGCAGGCTCCAGATCGAAGGCAAGTTCCTCGATACCAAAGTCCTCCAGGCAGTCATCAACCTCAAACACGTAGTCGATATCGAAGTCGCAGGCATCATGTGCTAGGCGCGCCTCAAAGCGCATGCCCTCGGATAACAGCTGATAGGCAGGAACCTGCGAAGCAGCATCGCCCAAGCAAGCGCGCAGAGTACGCTCCCCCGTCTTGCCAAAATCGAGCGCATGGCGGGCGCTCGGGTTCGTGGCCATCAGTACGTCCTTGCGGGCAGTCTGAGACCATTGAACTGCATTGACGAGCGCGACCTCCTCGCCCGCGAGAATCTCGGGAACGGTCTCAGTAAACTGATTCCAACGGGTCTTGCTGCTCGAAAGCATGGTACCAACAAGTACCACATAGCCGAGCTTGAGGTACTCGGGGTCCGCCTCGCGAACAAGGTCGAGGTCACACACGACCAAGCCCGGCTCAGGACGGAACGCGATAGCGGGAAGCGCATTCGACGACGAGGCGACGAGCGGCTTCATGGTCGTCGCGACCGTGAGCATGGCGTCGAACGTCGTCGGCAGCAACGCGCACTCGGTGCGGCCGCACCACTGATTGGCACACCAGCTAACAACCGAGCAGGTTGCGGCATCGCCAACGGCGACAACCAGATCGTCACAGGTAATGCCATTGGCAGTCAGGGCGCCAAAGATAGCATCGGCATCAGCAAGCGTGGCACCAGCAGGCGAAACCTCGAGGGGAAGCTGTGACATGACAAAACCGGCGTCGACCAGCGCATGCTCGACGACCTCACCAAAACGCTCGGATGTGGCGTCGTTCCAAACGACCATCGCGCGCTTAGGCTTGCCCACAGTCGAGGCAAACATGCGCGACAACTCATCGAACGCGCCCAATCCGACACGGACATCGACGCTGCGGTTTTGGAAATTGATCAGTTGACGACGAATCATAGCAGCCCACGCTCCAAAAGCATCTCGGCACAAAGGTAGGAAACGTCCTCGAAGGACTTGTTGCGAATATCAAGGGTAAGGTCGGCGGCCTGGCGATACAGCGGACGGCGATGCTCAAACAGGCGCGCAGCATGCTCGGGCGAACGGAAATCGGGGCGCGTGTCGGACCGACGAATCTGTCGAATCGAATCCTCGAAGTCGCCCTCGAGGTACACGCACGTACCCATTTCGTGCATCAGTTCAATATTCACCGGCGTTTCGACGATACCGCCCCCGCACGAAACCAACAGGCTGCGCTCGCTTTGGAGCGAACGGAGCGCCGAGGTCTCGAGCTCGCGAAAACGATCCTCGCCCTCGGTCTCAAAAATCTCGGTTACCGACTTGCCGCAACGGCGCACGACCAGACGGTCGGTATCGATAAAACGCCGCTTGAACATGGTGCCCACGTTGCGCGCAAGCGTCGACTTGCCCGCGCCCAAAAAGCCGATAAAGAAGATATGGTCGCAGCCGTGTTTGATGTGCTGGGACATGACGAGACCTATTCCTCGCAGGGAAGGTCGCGCAGGGCCCGGCGCTCAAAGATACGGAAGATCTGCGTATACCACAGGTCCTGCGTCGCCTGCGGCTTTACCAGGATGGTATCGACGCCGGCGAAGTTGCCGCTCCACACGTCCGTGTAGAGCTGATCACCGATCAGCACCGCCTCGCCGGCTGTGGCGCCGAGGCGCTTAAGGCCCGCCTTGAGGGCAAACGGCGCCGGCTTCATGGCGTGGCTGATGGCCTCGAGTCCCAGCTCGCGCGCAGAGCTCATGACCTGGTCGCGATGCCAGTTGTTGGACACCATGCACAGCTTAAAGCCTTTGGCGCGGGCGGCGTCGAGCCAAGCGGAAACCGCGGCGGGAACCTGCTCGGTGTCTCGCGGCACCAAGGTGTTATCGCGATCGAGCAGAATGGCGCGCTTGCCGTCGGCCCACAGGGTATTAAGGTCGATGCGATCGACCGAGGCAACGTAACGTTTGGGGCTAAAAATCCTCATACTAATTCCAAGACTGTTGATGCTCTTCGTAGGTTTGCGAGAAGTACTCCTCGTCCTGCGTAATGTAGAAATACAGGTCATCAGAGTCGGTCGGCTCAAGGGTGGCCTTGAGCGCCTCGAGCGACGGAGAGCAGATGGGCGTGGGCGGCAGGCCCTCATGCTTATAGGTGTTATACGGACTATCGCTCTGCAGGTCGTCGGCGGTAACCTCGCCACCGGTGACATACATCATAGTCGCATCGCTGTTGAGATAGCGCAGGCCATCGAGCTTGCCGGCAAGGCGGTTGTAGAAAACCGAGGCCACATGCGCACGTTGATCGGCGTTGAGGCCCTCGCGCTCAACGATAGAGGCCAAGTTGACGATGTCGTAGTCGGACATCTCCACACCGTAGCGTTCCTTGATCTTGGCTTCGCAGCTCGCAAAGTCAAGCGACTTGTACTCGGTCTTAAACTGATCGAGCATAGCGCGAATCACGCCATCGGCCGTCGGCGAATCACCCAACGAATAGGTCTTGGGGAACAAGAAACCCTCGAGCGAGTCGTTAGCGGCGCCCTTAAGGAAGCTATAGTCGTCCACGTAGTTGGAGGCCTTGGCCTGGTTGAGGAAGTCTTCCTTAGAGATGCTGTCGTAGGCCTGGGCCACACGGTCGGCGACTTGATCGACCGTTAAGCCCTCAGGGATAGTCAGCGCATTGGAGCCCGCGTTGGGGCCTTCCATGAGCTGCTGAACAACCTTGGTCGCATCCATGAGTGTGGTGAACGAATAATCACCAGGCTTGAGCGACATATCGGCGTTGAGCTTTTTCACCGCCGCATAGTAATCCTTGGGATTTTCGACGATATGGTTCTCGGAGAGAATCGAGGCGATCGTATCGCCCGAAGCACCATCGGGAATGGTCACCGTAACCTGCTGACCAGCCGTAACCTTCGTATCCTCACCGGCAAAGAAACCCTTGACGGCCGGCACGACAAAGAAAGCGATCGCGGCAAGCGCCAACACGGCGACGACGCCACCGATAATCATAGGCACCGGGGAGCTTTTCTTTTGAGCACCGCGACGAGCATGCGTGTTGTAGCTCGAGCGGGTCGCCGGAGCAACGCCATGCGAACCACGAGCGTGATGCGAATGCGATTGGGGGGCCTGCGTTCGCTGGGTAGGTGCCTGCTGCTTAAAGCGGGTGCCGCCTGCAGGCTGGGCCGTACGAGCAGTGGGCTGCTGAGCCGCGTGAGAAGCCGAATGCTGAACCGAACGAGCAGAAGGCTGCTGACCCGTCCGTTGAACAGGTTGGGCCGAACGAGAGAAGGACTGCGCCGGGCGCGCGGCAGGCTGAGCTGCGCGCTGCGTCGGCTGTGCCGGAC
>DXLY01000063.1:6093-10210 GCA_019414465.1 Collinsella sp. | reverse complement strand
CTCAGGCGGAGCAGTCTACCTCGGCATTCCTTTCCGGCCTGACTGGTGCGTACCAGCGCCGTCATGCCGATGATGGTGTCCCTACCATCGCTCGAGCCGCAGATGCTATGGACGAGGACGAGGCTTGGTCCATGATCGACAGTATGCTCGACGACGATTCGCCAGTGAGCTGCGACCCTGCACACTCGCGCGACGTCTATCAAGTCGCCATCGACGAGCTCACCAATGGCGGGCAGACCGGCTCCTTCAATCGCGATGATATCGCCGCCGCGGCACGCGCCGTGTCTGGCTCCCAGGCCGCCCCTGCGGGCAGCACGGCGGCTTTCGTGGCACTCGTCGCCAACGCGGCAGCCAATAACGCCTACAGCGCTACCTCGGCGGACGCGAACGCTTCTGCCGACAATTCGTACGTTGATGAAGCCATGGCCGCGGACGAGGAGGCCGTTGCCGCCCGCCGTGCCGCCGAAAGCTCGCTGTGGGGCGCTCCTGCCCAGCAGCAGGCGGCTGAGGCTGCGCCGTACAATGTAAACCTCGCCAGCATGCCTATCATCTCCGGTGCCGCGGATATCGATCTCGATGACCTCGATGAGCCTGCAGCCATCACCGCATCGATTGATGCCCAAGATCGCATCGACACCGGCGACCTTCCGGATGCCTCGCTCGAGGTTGATGTTCCCATGGCCGATTACTCGGGCCACGAGGACATGTGGGCCGCCGCCACCGCGATTCTGGATGAGATTGACGAGCCTGCTCCTGTTGCAGCCCCCGCTCCCGTCGCTGCACCTCAGCCTGCTGCCCCCGCCTATGTCGGCCGTCACAGCGCTGTGTTCCCCGAGGATACTGCCCGTATCTCGCGCGAGAGCATCGAGCGGGCCGAGGCTATTGCCGCCGGCATTATGGAAAACCGTCGTCACGAGCGCGTCAATCAGATCCTCGAGGAAGAGATCGAGCGCCTGCAGTCCTCAACCGCCAAGCGTACGGGCCGTGCCTATCTGAGCGTTATCGAGGGCGGTACCGCCAGCTTCGCGCCGCTCCGCGCGGAGGCATAACTTCTGCATGGTTAAGATCAATCGAAAATGGGCGGTTGTAACCTGCCTGATGGCGCTCTTGATCTGGGGCAATTCGCTGGTTCCCGGCTCGGGGTCGGGCTCGCTGAGCCTAACGGTCATGGAAGCTATCCGCGGTTTCCTGCACAGCGTGGGACTTCCATATGAATGGGTGACCAACTTTGTTGTTCGCAAGTGCGCGCATTTTACCGAGTATATGGTGCTCGGCATCTTGGCAACGCACGCCTTTGATTTTGAGGGCCGGCGCACCTTTGACGTGCTGCTGCCCACGGCGGTGTTCCTGCTGCTGATTCCCTCGATCGACGAGACGATTCAGCTCTTTGTGCCGGGACGCGCTGGCATGATCACCGATGTGATGATCGACTGCTGTGGAGCGGCAACGGGCGTTGTGCTCCGATATCTCTTACGGTCGCTGATGTGCGCTAAAAAGGCCGCCTAGGACGTATTGTTTGGTCCTAGGCGGCCTTTTTTATTTGAGGGCTTATATGAGGCGTGGTGGCGTCGTTCCGTAGGTCGGATTTGCCGGGCGCGCCACGCCCTGTGGGTGCGTCTGCTACTGAAGCGCCTGTGCGCCCAGGGCCAGGCAGCCCATAATGCCCTGCTTGCCTTCGAGGCTGTTGTTGACGATGTAGTTATCGATGTCGTTGACCTCGGGCGTGACGATATAGCCGTTGAGCATCTCGGCACACTTTTTGCGTGCGAGCGGCACGATGGGGGTGTGGTCGGCCACACCGCCGCCGATGATGATCTTTTGCGGCGCGTAGCACAGCGTGTAGGTCATGAGCGCCTGTGCTAGATAGCCTGCGAGCAGGTCCATGGCCTCTGGGTCATCGGCCATGTCTCCGGCGCTCTTGCCATCCCAGCGCTTTTTAACGCCGGGGCCGGCGATGAGGCCCTCGAGGCAGTTGTCATGGAAGGGGCAAGCGCTATGCTCGCCGATGGTGTCGCGCGGGTCGCGCGTGACCAGGATGTGGCCGGCCTCGGGATGCATCATGCCGTGTACGAGCTTACCGCCCGAGAGCACGCCGGCGCCCACACCGGTGCCGATGGTCAGGTAGACCACGTCCGTGAGGCCCTGGGCGCAACCAAAGGTGACCTCGCCCAAGCAGGCAACGTTGACGTCGGTGTCGTAGCCGCAGGGGATATTGAGCTCGTTTTGGATAGTGCCCAGCAGATCAAAGTAGCGCCATGCCGTCTTGGGCGTCTCCAGGATCTTGCCGTATTGGGGTGAGGCGGGATTGACTGCGGTGGGGCCAAAGGCGCCGATGCCCAGCGCGGCGATGCCCTTGTCGGCAAACCACGCGTTGACGGCCTCGACGGTCTCCTGCGGGGTCGTGGTCGCGATCTGCTCACGCTCCAGGACCGTGCCGTCTGCATAGCCCGTGGCGCAGACCATCTTGGTGCCGCCGGCCTCGAGCGCTCCGATAAGCTGCTGCTCTGCCATAATATTCCTCTCTGGGACGAGTTGCTCCATGACTAAAGTATAGAGCTCTAAACCATTTAAGAAAGCGCTATAAAAAGAAGCCTCGCAACGTGGCGGGCGGTGCGAGGCTTCTTTGGTTGCTTTAGTTGCCGGGCCGTCCTTACCCGCGCGGCTTGATTTTATCACGTAGCGACTTGAGGTTCTCCAGCGCCGCGTTAAGCGTCTCGTCTCGCTTGGCAAAGTGGAAGCGGATCAGATGGTTGACGGGCTCGCGGAAGAAGCTCGAGCCCGGAACGGCGCCCACGCCCACCTTGGAGGCCAAATCCTCACAGAAGTCGAGGTCGCTGTCATAGCCAAACTCCGAGATATCCATCATCACGTAGTAGGCGCCCTGCGGCACGTTGTGCGTGAGACCGATGCTATCGAGCCCCTGACAGAATAGGTCGCGCTTGGTGGTGTAGAGGTCGAGGACCTCCTGGTAATAGCTGTCGTCGAATTTGAGGGCGGTGACGACAGCTTCCTGCAGGGGAGCGGCAGCACCCACGGTGAGGAAGTCGTGGACCTTTTTAATGCGCTCGGTGATCTGGGCCGGGGCGATGGTGTAGCCCAGACGCCAGCCGGTGATGGAGTACGTCTTAGACAGCGAACTGCAGCTGATGGTTCGATCGAACATGCCGGGCAGCGTGGCCATATAGACGTGCTCGTGGGGCGCGTAGACGATGTGCTCGTATACCTCGTCGGTAATGCAGTAGGCGTCGTACTTTTTGCAGAGGTCGGCGATTAAGGTGAGCTCCTCGCGCGTAAAGACCTTGCCGCAGGGGTTGGAAGGGTTGCACAGGACGATGGCCTTGGGATCGTTGTCGCGGAAGGCCGCCTCGAGTGTCTCGCGGTCAAAGTCGAACGCAGGTGGGTTAAGCGGCACGTAGATGGGCTCGGCACCCGAGAGGATCGTGTCGGCGCCGTAGTTCTCGTAGAATGGCGAGAAGATGACGACCTTGTCGCCGGGGTTTGTGACCGTCATCATGGCGGCCATCATGGCCTCGGTGGAGCCGCAGGTGACCACGATGTTCTCGTTGGGGTTGATCGGCATGCCCATAAAGTGCTCCTGCTTGGCGGCAAGCGCCTCACGCATGGCCTGGGAGCCCCAGGTGATGGAGTACTGGTGATAGAGCGGCTTGGGGTCGCTGGCGATGGCGCTCAGGCTGTTGAGCAGCTGCGCCGGGGGATCGAAGTCGGGGAAGCCCTGCGACAGGTTGACGGCGCCATACTTATTGGAGATGCGCGTCATGCGGCGGATGACCGAATCGGTAAACGTTGCCGTACGGTTGGAGAGTTCTTTCATGCTTGTCCTTTCGAGCATTTGCAGTGGGGCAAGTTTACTCCTATGAAACCGGTGGGAATTGCTCGAAATGGTCTCGAAAAACTCTTTTCAAAATTCTTGAAAATTGGGGCTTGCATCGCGTGGCGTTCCTTGCAATAATAGTCGAGCGCGAAGCGCACAGGACACGGTGGGTGTAGCTCAGTTGGCTAGAGCGACGGGTTGTGGTCCCGTAGGTCGAGGGTTCGAGTCCCTTTACCCACCCCAGTTCTTGCTTCGTGTTGATATCGGGTCGTTAGCTCAGTTGGT
>DXLY01000063.1:0-5993 GCA_019414465.1 Collinsella sp. | reverse complement strand
AGAGCAGGGGACTCTTAATCCCAAGGTCCAGGGTTCGACCCCCTGACGGCCCACCACACGATATCTCCTCTAAAGTCCGCTACGACGGACTTTAGCTTTGGGTCGTTAGCTCAGTTGGTAGAGCAGGGGACTCTTAATCCCAAGGTCCAGGGTTCGACCCCCTGACGGCCCACCCAAAGATGATTAAGACGGTCAACGAAGGTTGGCCGTCTTTTTTTGTTGACCTTTCATGGGGTCGAACCCGTCGGGGCGCGGAGCTGAGGAAATGCGTGAGCATTTACCAGCGCAGCGCGCAAGGCGCGAAGCGCCGCAGCGGCCGCCTGCAAAGCAGGCTGACCCCCTGACGGCCCACCAAAGCAAGTTAAGACGGTCAACGAAAGTTGGCCGTCTTTTTTGTTGACCTCGCTTGGGGTCGAACCCGAAAGGGCACAGCCGCTTTCACAGATCGAGTCTACCCTGGGGATCAGTAAAACCGGCGCGTCTGCACGGCGAAGTACGCCTGTGCGAGCGCGATTTCTTGCTTGTTTGAATCTCCGTTCTGGGCGATTAAATAGCATGCATAGCGCGTAAGCTTGTAGTCTTTAACCGCACGAGCGGCGACACCGGCAGTTCCCATTTTCGTGGTGTCACGAAAATGGGAATCAACTGGAGTTTTATTTGTTTCGCACGAGACTTTTGCCCTCTTAACAACTTCGGCGAAGTTCTCCCATCGAGTGTATCCCATGGGTTCCATTAAATCGCGTGCGAGCCAATACTCAACGCCGTCTTCCACATTGGCGTAGCTATCAAGTTTGACACGCCACTTCTCGATATCTCTACTGTCCATATCTCCTCCTCGCTGGTCTATTGTCTATGCAGGCTTTGCACGCTCTGTATTCGGAATAAGGATACGCTGCCGTGCGGACACGAATGGGCCCCGTGCCACTTCGAGCTCACGGGGCCCATAGATATCGATTAGTTGTGTTCTGCTTTAGATAGGTGTCCAGTTTAATTCGCTCGATAGTGCGAGCCCAGGCTTTCGGTTCGGTTGCGCATGGCTTTGACCATTTCCTGTGCTAGTTGAATCTGCGACTGTATGCGGGCGAGCGCAGCGATTTCGCTGTCGTTGGCATGCGGCTTATTTAGAGCTGTGGCATCATCTTGAATGTTTTCAAGCTCGTGTAGTGCCTCGGATAGGCCTGTTTCGGTCCTGTTGATCATGCAATAGGTGCTCATCGTGTGCCTAAGGATGTGTGTCAGGCGTTCGGCATCTGTTGTGGCAATGCCGTACTGGGGGAGGGTGATATCCGCCTTCAGGGCCGCCTCAGGCTCTTTCTGCGCTGTGAGGGCTGCCGATGCGCCCGCGATACGTCCGAATACGATGCCGTTGGCGCATGACAAGCCACCAATGCGGTCGGCGCCGTGCATGCCGCCTGTCGCCTCGCCGCAAGCGTAGAGGCCCTCAACGCCCGTGTGCGCGGTCTTATCGATCTTGATGCCGCCGTTAGCGGCGTGGGCATACATCGCAACGCGCATCTCGTCAGTCGGGGCGATGCCGTGCTCGTCTTGCAGCCAGGTGGCAAAGGTCTGCACAAACTCTGGGACATCCTCGCGGGGGAAGTCGTAGTGGAGTGCCAGGCCTTCGGCACCTGCCTGATCGATGACGAGATCGATAGCGCGGGAGGCCAAGCATGACGTGAAGGGACCATATCCAGAGCGCTGCTCGAGCAGGTCGTCCAGCTTGTCGTCGGCAATATCTACCGGCTGGTCTACATGTACGTAGCGCCAGGTTTTCTCGTTGAAGACCAGGTTGCGCTTGGGCTCGATGAAGCCGGGCATCATCTGCATGAACTCTATATTAGTAAGTGTTGCGCCGTGCGCCAGCGCGATGGCCTGCGAGGAGCTGAGCACATCAGCCGACGTAAGGCTGCGCTCGAACAGGCCGCCTGTGCCACCGGCTGCGATGATCGTGGCCTTGGCAGCAAAGGGCACGATTCGATTTTCGGTGAGGTCGTAGAGTACGGTTCCTGTTATTCTGCCGTTCGTGTCCTCAACAAGGTCAATAAGCTCATGGCGGGGGAGCAGGCGAATGCCGAGCGACTCGATCCAGGTCGTCAGAGCGTCCTCAAGGGGCTTGCGGGTGAGGCCGCGCCACATGCGCGTCTTGTGGTCAAAGCAGGGGATAAACTGCTTTTGCTGAGCACTCTCGGCGCTTTGCGGACGCTGAAGCTCAACGCCCAGGTCTTGCTCGAGCCATTCAATTGCATGGGGAATGCCGTGGACAAACGTCTGGACAAGCTCGGGGTCGGCGACGCCGCCACCAACGGTCTGAATGGTGTCGATGAGGTCTTGTTCGTCGTCTTCGTTAACGGGTCCGATAAGCCCCAGGCCCCAGGTTCCGGGGAAGAAGCTCGATCCACTCATAGTCTTGCCGGCGCTTGCCACGGTGACGGTTGCGCCCGTGCGTGCCGCTTCGATGGCGGCGCAAAGGCCCGCAATGCCAGATCCAATTACCAGTACATCAGTCGATTCCATCGGATTCCTTTCTCGTCCGGCGCATTGTCGCACGGGTGATCGGCAATGGGGCCGCAAAGACCCGGCAAATCGGTAAAGGGCAAATATGGCAGGTGGGCGTCATGGACGCTCTGGCGCTCCATCTCTTCACATCTCGTATTTCGCCCCAGCTGATATATCGACATTAGCTACCCTGCGACAGCGCAAACAAAAAGAGCCGCTACCCGGGTGGGTAGCGGCTCCAAAGCTCAGCTATATGAGCATCGCGCGGGCGCGATTAGGCCTTGAGGGCCTCCTCGACGGCGACAGCGCAGGCGACGGTGGCACCGACCATGGGGTTGTTGCCCATGCCGATGAGACCCATCATGTCGACGTGCGCAGGCACGGAGGAAGAACCGGCGAACTGGGCGTCGGAGTGCATGCGGCCCATGGTGTCGGTCATGCCGTAAGAGGCAGGGCCGGCGCCCATGTTGTCCGGGTGCAGGGTACGGCCAGTGCCGCCACCAGAAGCGACGGAGAAGTACTTCTTGCCAGCCTCGAGGCGCTCCTTCTTGTAGGTGCCAGCGACGGGGTGCTGGAAGCGCGTGGGGTTGGTGGAGTTACCGGTGATCGAGATGTCGACGTTCTCGTGCCACATGATGGCAACGCCCTCGCGGACGTCGTCGGCGCCGTAGCAGTTGACGGCGGCGCGGGGACCATCGGAGTAGGGGATGGTCTCGACGACCTTGAGCTCGCCCGTGAAGTAGTCGAACTGGGTCTTCACATAGGTGAAGCCGTTGATGCGGGCGATGATCTGAGCAGCGTCCTTGCCCAGACCGTTGAGGATGACGCGCAGCGGCTTCTTACGAGCCTTGTTGGCGTTCAGAGCCAGGCCGATAGCGCCCTCAGCGGCAGCGAAGGACTCGTGACCGGCCAGGAAGGCGAAGCACTCGGTGTCGTCGGAGAGCAGCATAGCGCCCAGGTTGCCGTGGCCCAGACCGACCTTGCGGTCCTCGGCGACGGAGCCGGGAACGGTGAAGGCCTGGATGCCCTCGCCGATGATGGCGGCAGCCTCAGAAGCGGACTTGGCGCCACGCTTGACAGCGAGAGCGCAACCGAGGGTGTAGGCCCACTCGGCGTTCTGGAAGGCGATGGACTGGGTGTTGTTGACGATCTCACGCGGGTTGAAGCCCTTGTCGGTGCAGATCTGCAGAGCTTCCTCGAGGGAGGCGATGCCGTTGTCGGCGAGGCACTTGTTGATCTTGTCAGCGCGGCGCTCGTAACCTTCGAACGTAACAGTCATAGTTATTTCCCTCCCTTTCTACTCGTGAACCGGGAACACGCTGGCGACGGAGTGAGTCTCCTCGTCGGTGCGCGGGTCGATGTACTTGGCAGCGTTCTCCCACTGACCATAGTGGCCCATAGCGCCAGCGATGGCCTCCTCGGGGGTCTTGCCGGCCTTGACGGCGTCGGTGAACTTGCCGAGGTTCAGGAACTCGAATGCGATGATCTCGTTCTTGTCGTTGAGAGCCATGCGGGTGACGTAGCCCTGAGCGAGCTCGAGGTAACGAGCGCCCTTGGCCTTGGTGCCGAACATGGTGCCGACCTGAGAGCGAAGGCCCTTGCCGAGGTCGTCGAGGGAGGCGCCCACGGGCAGGCCGCCCTCGGAGAACGCGGTCTGGCTGCGGCCGTAAACGATCTGCAGGAAGATCTCGCGCATAGCAACGTTGATGGCGTCGCAGACGAGGTCGGTGTTGAGGGCCTCGAGGATGGTCTTACCGGGAAGGATCTCGGAAGCCATGGCGGCAGAGTGGGTCATGCCCGAGCAGCCGATGGTCTCAACGAGGGCCTCCTCGATGATGCCGTCCTTGACGTTCAGCGTGAGCTTGCAGGCGCCCTGCTGAGGTGCGCACCAACCCACACCGTGCGTAAGACCGGAGATGTCGGAAATCTCCTTAGCCTGGACCCACTTGCCCTCCTCGGGGATGGGTGCGGGGCCGTGGTATGCACCCTTGGCAACGGGGCACATGTTCTCCACTTCCTGTGAGTACTGCATGCCTCTCCTCTCTATCGTGTTGGCGTCCCGTCTGGGGGTCGTGGCTGGCGATTGCCGGGCGACCCTTCGAAAGGGACATGACATGCAGCCCCTATAATACCGCGAAATGCACGGAATATTCGGCGAACGGCTCAGTTTTCGTAGCGAGAAGTCCTGAAGTTTTAATTGAAACGGTTTAACTCTATGTTCTGTGGTCGTGAGCTTCCGTAGAGGGGGTCCGTCTTGGGCAAGCTATTGGTCAGCTCTTGCAAGCATTGCGGGGGTTGACCTGTTGCAACGATGCCGTTCGCCGCCTGATTACTGCCTTTGGCCGCGCGAGTGTATTGTTTTGCGTGAATGTTTTGATGGCACGCTTCAATCGTGCTGTATTGGATGGCAAGCAGATCCCGGCGAAGGGAGCGCCATGCAGCGCGTTTGGAGAACGGTTACCGGCTTTTACCATGTCTGTGCCCGCGGTACGGGCAAGCAGCTCATCTTTGAGGGCGATGACGACCGGTGGGAGTTTTTGGAGCTGATGCGTGAGTGCTGCCGCAAGGCGGGCGTGACGGTTATCGCCTGGTGTCTTATGGGCAATCACGTGCGTCTGGTGCTTGCAGATTACGAGGACGCGATGAGCGCGGCGATGCACCGGCTGCTTTTGACGTACGCGCGGCGGTTCAATAAACGCACGGGGCGCACGGGCCATCTGTTCCAGAACCGTTTTGACCGGCGTTCGCTCGATACCGATTGGCAGGTGATGGAGGCTATTCGCTCCGTACACGCCGATCCGCAGGAGGTGGGCGTTAGCCTAATCGAGCGTTATCCCTGGAGCAGCTTTGCGGAACATCTGCGCTCTTACGACTGTGATGCGGCCGATGCCGCGAGGGGATTTTCTGATCCTTCTTGCGTGCTTGAACTTTTTGGTTCTGCCGAGGGCTTTATTGCCTATTCGCTTTCGACGCCGGACGGTAGCGAGCCGGCGCTGTGCGATATGAAAGAGATAGAGTGGGAACGCCACGCCTTTGCCGACAAGATGGCGAAGGAGCTAGGGGTTCCGCTTCGTGGGGTTAAAGTCGCACCGCCGGCGCAGCGCGATACCGTTATTTTTGGATTGCACGATGCCGGTTTTACGGTGCGCCAGATTGAGCGGTATACCGGGATTGGCAAAAGTACCGTCTCTCGTATCGTGCGCGCTTATGCGCGGGTGAAGGCACAGGCCGAGCTCTCGGAATAGAAAATGGCCGAACCACTCTTAGTCAAGCGATTCGGCCAACAAAATTCTTAAGATTTGGGACAAATACTACTGATTATTTTGTCCCGTGAGCATGCCGTCGAGGGTGCGCCAGGCGAGCTCGGCGCATTTGACGCGGGCGGGCATGTGCGAGATGTCCTGGAGCTGGGCGGCTTCGTCCAGGTCTTCCAGGTCGTCCTCGGAGAGCTTCTCGCCGCGGATCATGGCGAGGAAGAGCTCTGCCAAGCGGTGAGC
>DXLY01000062.1:9939-10265 GCA_019414465.1 Collinsella sp. | reverse complement strand
CGGTGGGTACGTCGTCGACCTGCGAGTGGTATGACCTGTTTATGACCGAGTTCGTGGCGCTCGACGAGGCGTTTGGGCGCCTGGCTGCGGCGTCTCCGGCCGATCTGGCGCCCATCGAGGCGGCGTACATCGACGTGCGCACGCCGGCGTTGACGGCGCAGCTCACGCGCCTGTCGTATCGCATCGACCTGCACTTGGATCCCGAGGCGCCCGTAAGCGCCGACGAGGTGCGTCGTGCGATCGACACGCTGCGCGCGGGCCACGGCATCGACTACGCGCGCGGCAAAAAGAGCAAGCGCTTGGATTTGGATCACACGCTCGTGGGC
>DXLY01000062.1:0-9929 GCA_019414465.1 Collinsella sp. | reverse complement strand
GGGGAGCGCCCGGACCATTTGGTGCTCATGCTCGACACCCATGCCGACAACGAGGGCTCCATGCGTCCGGAAATTTTGCTTTCTGCTGCTGATGTTTTGTTGCAGGGCTTGACCCCGGGCGTCGATGCACCTATCGTTTCCACCGGTATGCAAGACCTCGTGACCATCTGCTCCTACGATGTCGAGCGTCAGAATCAAGCATGCGAGGACGACGAGGGCCGACTCGTCAGCCCCATACCTGTGCGAACTTGTGGATTTGCTCCACATACTCGTTGACGGGGGTATTATCGCCTGCTACTATATTCGGCTGTTGCACTAACTGATGCATGAAGGGCAAGTAAACATGTACGCAATCGTTAACACGGGCGGCAAGCAGTACAAGGTCGCCACCGACGATGTCATCACCGTCGAGAAGATCGAGGGCAATGAGGGCGATAAGATCACCCTGCCGGTTATCTTCCTCAACGATGGTAAGAAGATCGTCACCGATCCCGACAAGCTGGCCAAGGCCAAGGTTACCGCTCAGATCGTTGAGCAGTTCAAGGGCGAGAAGCAGCTGGTCTTCAAGTTCCACAAGCGTAAGCGCTATCGTCGTCTGAAGGGTCACCGTCAGCAGCTCACCAAGCTGAAGATCGTGAAGGTTCAGGCTACCTCCCGCGCCAAGAAGGCTGTCAAGGCAGAGGCTGAGGCT
Source organism: Collinsella sp. (assembly GCA_019414465.1). Classification (GTDB taxonomy): domain Bacteria; phylum Actinomycetota; class Coriobacteriia; order Coriobacteriales; family Coriobacteriaceae; genus Collinsella. The sequence continues at coordinate 9,238 of DXLY01000062.1, read as the reverse complement.
GTTGCCGAGGCTCCCGTCGCCGAGTAGATTACACTCGTAACGAAAGAGTAGGTATACACAATGGCACACAAAAAAGGACTCGGTTCCTCCCGTAATGGCCGTGACTCCCGCGGTCAGCGCCTTGGCACGAAGCGCTATGCCGGCCAGACGGTAACCACGGGCACGATTCTCGTCCGTCAGCACGGCACGCACATCCATCCGGGTGAGAACGTTGGCCGTGGCAAGGACGACACGCTGTTCGCGCTGGTCGACGGTACCGTTGAGTTCCACAAGGGTATCAAGCACAGGGTCAGCGTACGCCCGCTCGCGAACGCGTAATTCACCCTTCATAGAGCACATATGTGGGAGGCACTTGAGTTTTAGGATTCAAGGGTCTCCCTCTTTTTTTGTAGGAGGCGATTCTGTTGTCACAGTTCACCGATATCAGCCGAATTAACGTTTGCGGCGGCGACGGCGGAGCCGGTTGCATGTCGTTTAGGCGCGAGGCATTTGTTCCCAAGGGTGGCCCCGATGGCGGCGACGGCGGTCGTGGCGGCAATGTCGTCATCCAGGCCGACGCACAGCTTTCCTCGCTGATCGATTACCGCTTTAAGCATCATTTTCGTGCTGAGCGCGGAACGCATGGCCAGGGTGCCCGCCGCAACGGCAAAAGCGGCGAGGACCTGATTTTGAAAGTCCCCATGGGTACCGTGGTCCGCGAGCTCGATCCCGAGACGCAGACCCCGATGTTCGAGATTGCCGACCTGGTGCACGACGGTGAGCGCGTTGTCGTGGCCCCCGGTGGTGCCGGTGGTCTGGGCAACACTCACTTTGTGACGTCGGTGCGTCGCGCGCCCGCGTTTGCCCAGCTCGGCGAGCCGGCCGAGGAGCACTGGATTGAGCTCGAGATGAAGCTTATGGCCGATGCCGCGCTCGTGGGCTTTCCCTCGGTGGGTAAGTCTTCGCTCATTGCACGCATGAGCGCTGCCCGTCCCAAGATTGCCGACTACCCGTTTACCACGCTTGTGCCCAATCTGGGCATGGTGCGTGCCGGCGAATATTCTTATGTCGTTGCCGACGTCCCCGGTCTCATCGAGGGCGCGAGCGAGGGTCGTGGCCTGGGCCATCAGTTCCTGCGCCACATTGAGCGCACGGCCTTGATCTTGCATGTCGTTGACATGACGGGCGGATTTGAGGATCGCGATCCGGTTGAGGACTATCGCATTATTAACCGTGAGCTCGAGCAGTATGGCGCTGAGCTTTCTGAGCGTCCGCAGATCGTCGTCGCCAACAAATGCGACGCTCCGGGCACGGCCGATAAGATCGCCGACCTTAAGCGTGCTGCGCTCGACGACGGGCATATGTTCTTTGCAGTTTCCGCCGTTACGGGCGCCGGCCTCAACACGTTGATGCTTGCCGTGGGCGAGCAGGTGGCCAAGCTCCGCGCTGAGCTGGCGGTCTCTGATGAGCCGGTCGATTTGCGCGACGAGGAGTGGGAGCGTCGCCGCCTGCAGCGCGAGAAGCGCTTCCACATTGTCCAGGAGGAGCCCGGTGCCTTCCGCGTGGTCGGTCGCGCCATCGAGCGCTTGGTTATCCAGACCGACTGGGAAAACGAGGAAGCCGTCATCTACCTGCAGCATAAGTTTTCCCGCATGGGTGTTGACGATGCGCTCGAAAAGGCCGGTTGCCGTGCCGGCGACGAGGTTCGCATTTGCCAGCGCGCCTTTGACTTTGAGGGCGCCGAGGACTTCTCGGAGTTTGAGGACGAGCTCGAGGACGCAGGCGTTGAGGTTATTGACGTAGCGGCCGAGGGTCCGGACGTGGCTGATGTCACCGAGGGTTCCGAAGGCACTACCGAAGTCGACGCTGTTGAGACCCCGGAGGGCGAGTGAGTCATGTCGCTGCGCGGTGGAATCGGTCTGCCCGAGCTTCCCATAGAGGACGGGCAGGAGTTTAGGCTCGGCATTATGGGCGGTACCTTTGACCCCATCCATTACGGTCACCTGGTGACCGCCGAGCAGGCACGTGAGTCCCTCGACTTGGACGCCGTGCTCTTTATGCCGGCGGGCTCGCCTGCCTTTAAACTCGACAAACCGGTGACGCCGGCCGAGGACCGTTATGCCATGACGGTCCTCGCGACCGCCGCGAACCCGGCCTTTTTGGCAAGCCGCTTCGAGATCGACCGTCTGGGCGTGACCTATACGGCCGATACGCTTCATGCCCTTCGCGAGTTTTACCCGCCACAGGTGAAGCTTTATTTTATTACGGGTGCCGATGCGATTATCGATATTGTGACCTGGCACAATGCAGATGAGATTGCCGAACTGGCAACCTTTATTGCGGCGACGCGACCGGGCTTTGATATCGATACTGCTCGCGCGCGAATCAAAGAGTCGGGCCTGCCGTTTGACGTGCGGTATATCCAGATTCCGGCGCTGGCGATTAGCTCGACCAACATTCGCAAGCGGGTTGCTCGCGGCATGAGCGTGCGCTATCTTACGAGCGAGTCCGTGCTCGGCTATATCCGTAAACGCGGCCTGTATGCCGATCTTGGGCAAGACGATTTTGATTGATGGGGGAGAACGTTGTCGGTAGAAGATCAGTTTGAGGGCGACGAACGCGCGCTCTTGACGCGTATCCACGAGTTGCTCGATGTGCGCATGAAGGATAAGCGTAAGCGTTACGTGCATTCGCTCGGGGTTGCCGAGACTGCGCTGCACCTAGCCGAGGTGTACGGTGTCGACCGCTTTGATGCCGCTGCCGCCGGCCTGATCCATGACTGGGATAAGGTGCTCTCCGACGACGAGCTGGTCACGCGCGCTCTGCATTATGGCATTAAGATTGCCGGCTCTCCGTCTGCCGCGACGCCGCTTTTGCATGGCCCGGTTGCCGCCTATGAGCTTCCGCAGCTTTTTCCCGAGCTGTCGCCGGCGGTCTTTCAGGCTGTCGACCGTCACACCGTGGGCGCTTGCGACATGACGCCGCTCGATATGGTGGTCTTTGTGGCCGATGCCATCGAACCCAACCGCCACGGCGATTATGCCCATGCGCTGCGCAAGATGGTGGGGAAGTCCTCGCTCGACGAGTTGTTCTTCTCCTGTTTTGCGCAGGGTCTGGTCTATGTGATTCAGACCGGGCGTTATCTTTATCCCACGGCTATTACGATTTACAACCATTACGCCCAGCTGCGCTAGCTCGGGCTGTCTAGAAAGAGGTATTCCATGGCCGACGAGACCATGACCGACGAGCAGATTCTTGAAGGTGTGGAGCACAAGAGTTTCGCTGCCACGTCCGACCGCACTGCCGCCTCGCTGTCCGCGAGCGGTGTCGCCGCCGAGGATGTCGCCCGCGCCGCCGCGCAGGCCGCCTACGACAAGAAAGGCGAGGACGTTCAGGTGCTCGACCTGACTGAGCTTTCTGATGTGTGCGACTACTTTGTTCTCGCTACCGGCACCAACAACCGCCAGGTCGATTCGATTGTCGACGAGATTGAGGAGAAGGTCGCCGAGGCTTGCGGCGAGCACCCGTTTTCCATCGAGGGCCGCGAGCAGAAGACCTGGATGCTCATGGACTACGGTTCGGTTGTCGTCCACGTCTTCACTCCCGAGGCGCGCGAGTTCTACCGCCTCGAAAAGCTCTGGGGCGACGCCCCCCAGCTTCCCCTCGACCTCCTCTAGTAGCTCATTTGGGACGGGGCTTTTTTAGCTACCCTCTGCCGTATGCCGGGCAGTTGCACTACTTGCAGCTGCCCGGTTTTCTTTTTGCCATAGGGACTAATCGTTGAAGCGGGATTGGCGGCCGAAGGAGAGAGCGGTGTCGCCGAACTTGTCTCGGACGGCGTCGATGGCGACCGAGAGGTCGCGACGGTCGCTGGATTGGGCTCCGCGGTCGTCGATTTCGCAGAACAGGTCGGTCTGGATACCGCCCTGATGGTCGAAGTCGCTCATGCCGACGCCCGCCAGGCGCACATGCATCCCTTCCTGCCAGATGTTGTCGAGCAGTTCGAGCGCCACTGCCACGAAGATGTTCTCATCGTCGGTCGGATGGGGCAGCCGGCGCTGTGCCGAGCGACCGCTTCCATACGAATACTTGAGTTTGAGCGTCACCGTGGCGCCCGTTAGTCCCTGACGGCGCAGACGGCGTCCCACTGACTCTCCCAATAGCGCAATCGCCGCTTCGATGTCCCCACGCTCAGTTAAATCTTTCGCAAAGGTGCGTTCATTGCTGACCGACTTGACCTCGCGCTCTTCATCGAGGCTCGTGACTTCGGAGAGTTCGAGTCCCAGCGCACGCTGGCGCATGCGTTCGCCGTTGATGCCAAAAATAGAGGCCAAGGTGGATTTCGGTGCGCGGGATAGCTCGCCGAGCGTGTAGATGCGCATGCGGCGCAGTCGCTCTTCTGCCGAGCGCCCGATGCCGCTCATGGCAGATACCGGCAGCGCTGCCAAAAAGCGCTGCTCGGTTCCAGGGCGCACGATGGTCAGCCCAAATGGCTTGTCCCGCTCGCTTGCGATCTTTGCGACCGTCTTGTTACAGCCCACGCCAATGGAGCAGGTCACCCCCAGCGCCGCCACACGATCACTGATGCGCCGTGCAACCAGCAGCGGGTCCTCGGGTGCAAAGCGACCTGGCATGATGTCGATAAAGGCCTCGTCGATGGATACGCGCTCAACGCGCGGGGTCTCGTCGGCGAGAATCGCCATGACCTGAGCGCTGACCTCGTGGTAGCGATCGAAATGCCCATGCGTCCAAATGGCCTGCGGACAGAGGCGCCGTGCCTCGGCCGAGGGCATGGCAGAGTGCACGCCAAAGCGACGTGCCTCGTATGAGCAGGTGGACACGACGCCGCGGGAATCGGCATCGCCGCCCACGATGAGCGGCTTGCCGCGCCACTCGGGATGATCGAGCATCTCCACGCTCGCAAAAAACGCATCGAGATCCATGAGGCCCACCGCCGGTCCCGTCCAGGGCGGCGGCGTGACGCCCGCAGCATCTTCATAACCGTATGTATGTTCGCGTCTTTTCATGGCATGAGTATACCGCGCAGCTCATGTGGGGTGCGTGGATGTGCTTGCAAATCGCGAATTCTTGTCTAAGATATGGATTTGCCTTCGACTACACCGAAGAAGTTGGTCTCACGGACTTCACCTGCCCGCGTCGATGGCGTATTATGTTCAACTGTTTGTTTGTAGTTGCAGCCTAAAGCTGCTTGGTTGGAGGAGTTTCCTTTGGCAGTCAAGATTCGCCTTGCTCGTCACGGCGCTAAGAAGCGTCCGTACTACCGTGTCGTCGTCGCCGATTCCCGCGCCCCGCGTGACGGTCGTATCATCGAGGAGGTTGGCCGCTACAACCCGATGACCGCCCCCAAGACCATCAACCTCGACCTCGAGAAGATCGCTGACTGGCAGTCCAAGGGCGCTCAGCTCACCGACGCTGTCGCTGCTCTGGTCAAGGCCGCCAACGAGGGCGAGAAGACCGAGACCGTCGTCAAGAAGTCCAAGAAGCAGCTCGCCAAAGAGGCCGAGGCCGCTAAGGCTGCCGCTGAGGCCGCTGAGGGCGCCGAGGAGTAAATCGTGCCTGAGGTTGACGCTGCACAGCTCGAGGGTGAGGCAATGCTCTCAGATCGCATCGCCGATCTCGTCGAATATCTCGTTGTTCAGATCGTCGACGACCCGGATTCCGTGAGCCTCGAGGTCATCGATGGTGACGACGCCTCCACGATTGAGGTTTCTGTTGCCGAGGATGACGTCGCTAAGGTCATCGGCCGTCGTGGCCGTACCATCAAGGCCATTCGCACGCTCGCCCGTGCACTGGCCGCTCGCCTCGACACTGCAGTCGAGGTAGAGGTTCTGGGCTAGGACCTTGAGGTCCCAGTACAAAAACATCGCCCGTGTGGTCAAGCCGCACGGAAGGAAGGGGGAGGTCCTCGCGCAGCCGCTGCGGGGGCTTCCTTCTGTATTGACGCCGGGTATGCGCGTCGCCTTGACGCCGCCGGCGCTCAAGCGCGACCGTTTTTGCACGGTCGTATCCGTCACCGATACGGGCGATGGCGATCTGGTCTCGTTTGAGGGCATTGACGACTTGACGGCCGCCGAGGGCATCACGGGATGCTACGTGCTGGCAAATCGTGACGATTTTGAGCTCGATTCGCTCGACGCTGCCTATACCGACCTGATGGGTCGCGAGGTGGTCGACGAGCGCTTCGGTTTGCTCGGTACGATCGTCGAGATCATGTCGACGCCCGCCAACGATGTTTGGGTTGTCGAGGGCAATCGGTACGGCGAGGTGCTGATTCCCGTGATCGAGCAGGTTGTGCTCGATCTTCCCGATCAGGGGACAATTTCCGTCCGCGTTATGGACGGTTTGATCGATATGGACAAGTAGGGAGGATAACATGCTGATCGAGACCCTTTCGGTCTTTCCCGAGATGTTTGAGCCCGTCATGTCCACATCGATCTTGGGCCGCGCCCGCAAGGCCGGCCTTTTTGATTTTAAGGCCTATAACCTGCGTGACTGGACGCACGACCGCCATCGTACCGTCGATGACGAGCCGTACGGCGGCGGGCAGGGCATGCTCATGAAGGTCGAGCCTATCGCCGAGGCCATCGAGGCCATCAGCTCCGAGGGTCCCAAGCCCACCGTGGTGTTCTTTACCCCCTGCGGCGAGCCCTTTACGCAGCATGTGGCCGAGCGCCTGCTCAAAAGCGAGCGTCTGCTGTTTGTATGCAGCCGCTACGAGGGCGTCGACGAACGTGCATATGCGTATGCCGACGAGCGCCTGTCGATCGGCGACTATGTGCTCACGGGCGGCGAACTTCCCGCTATGGTCGTTGCCGATGCCGTCGTACGCCTGATTCCCGGCGCCCTTGGTGACGAGATGAGCAACGTCGATGAGTCGTTCTCGACTGCCGAGGACGGTGGCCTGCTCGAGTACGCGCAGTACACCCGTCCCGCCGAGTTCAACGGCGAGGGTGTGCCGCCGGTGCTCGTGAGCGGCGACCATGCGAAGGTTGACGCCTGGCGCCGTAAGAATGCCATCGAGCGCACCTGCCGCTGGCGTCCCGACCTGATCGAGACGGCGCGGCTTACGCCCGAGGAGCGCGCATACGCGCAAGAGATCCTGGACGCGTCGTATTCGCAGAGCGAGGAGTGAGAATGGTTCCTTCGCAGCATTCCGTGCTAAAGGGTGCGTTTGAGTGGATCTTGGTCGTCGCGATCGCACTCGTCGCTACCTTCCTGATTCGCTCGTTTGTGGTCGAGCCCTTTGTGGTGCCCACCGGCTCCATGGAGTCCACGATCGAGATCGGCGACCAGATCCTGGCGCAAAAGGTGAGCCTCGAGCTCGGCCAGCCCGTCAACCAAGGCGATATCGTGGTGTTCCATAACCCCGATGGCACCTCCGAGCACGATGTTCTCGTCAAGCGTGTTATTGCCACGGCCGGCCAGACGGTCGACCTTCAGGACGGCAAGGTCGTCGTCGACGGCCAGGCGCTCGATGAGGACTATACGACCGGCATGAGTTGGCCGCTTTCGGTCCAAGCGCCTGGCGCCCAGGTGAGTTATCCCTACACCGTTCCCGACGGGTGCGTGTGGGTGATGGGCGACAACCGCGAAAATTCTGCCGACTCGCGCTACTTTGGTCCCGTCGATCGCTCTGACTTGATCGCCGTGGCGCTTGTGCGCTACTGGCCGCTCAACCGCATCGGCACTATCGACTAAAAACCGCTATAGTACAGAACCTAACCGTGTAATCGTTTCGACGAGGGGATATTAGAGGCATGAACGCTTCATCGCTTTCCTTCCAAGACATCATCCTGCGCCTCCAGCAGTACTGGGGCGAGCAGGGCTGCGTCATTATGCAGCCCTATGACTCCGAGGTCGGTGCCGGTACCTTCCACACCGCGACCACGTTGCGCTCGCTCGGTCCTGCCGAGTGGCGCACCTGCTACGCTCAGCCCTGCCGCCGTCCCGCCGACGGCCGCTACGGCGAGAATCCCAACCGCATGCAGCACTACTATCAGTTCCAGGTGCTCATCAAGCCGTCGCCGGTCAACGCCCAGGAGCTCTACCTGGGGTCTCTTGCCGCCATTGGCCTGGACCCCAACGACCATGACGTCCGCTTTGTCGAGGACGACTGGGAGAGCCCGACGCTCGGCGCCTGGGGCCTTGGCTGGGAGGTCTGGCTCAACGGCATGGAGGTCACGCAGTTTACGTACTTCCAGCAGGTAGGCGGCATCGAGGTCGACCCTGTGCCCGTCGAGATCACCTATGGCCTGGAGCGCATTGCCATGTATGCGCAGGGCGTCAACTCCGTCTACGACTTGGTGTGGAGCTACCTGCCCGACGGCACGCCCATGACCTATGGCGACGTGTTCCTCGAGAACGAGCGCGAGTTCAGTGCCTATAACTTTGAGGTCGCCAACGTCGAGATGATGCGTCAGAAGTTTGACGACTACGAGGCCGAGTGCCATTCCTGCCTGGAGCGCAAGCTGCCGCTGCCCGCATATGACTGCGTCATGAAGTGCAGCCATGCCTTCAACCTGCTCGATGCCCGCGGTGCGCTGTCCGCGGTCGAGCGTGCTAACTACATCTTGCGCGTCCGCGCCGTCGCCAAGGCGTGCTGCGAGGCCTATATGGCCGAGGTCGCTGGAGTCAACGAGAATGCCGACCAGGAAGGCGAGGTGGCGTAAGCCATGGCAGACGCTAAGGATTTCCTGTTTGAGATCGGTACGGAGGAAATGCCCTCTGCACCGCTGAACAATGCCGTCAAGCAGCTTGGCACCATGATTGCCAAGGGCCTCGACGAGGCCGGTCTGGCCCATGGCGAGGTCCGTGTGATCTCGAGCCCGCGTCGTCTGGCTGCGCTCGTGGCCAACGTCGCCACCGCGACCGATGAGGTCCATGAGGTCAAACGCGGTCCCGCGGTAAACATTGCCTTTGATGCCGACGGCAACGCCACCAAGGCCGCTCAGGGCTTCGCCCGCAAGTGCGGTGTGTCTGCCGAGGACCTGGTCCGTCGCGAGGACACCGACGGCCGTGAGTACGTATTTGCCGAGAAGAACATTCCTTCCGCCCCGGCCACCCCGATTCTGACGGCCCTGTGCGAGAAGACCATCGCCGGCCTGCAGTGGCCCAACTACCGCTCTCAGCGCTGGGGCCACGAGCACGCCACGTTCGTGCGTCCGGTCCGCTGGATCTGCTGCCTTTTGGGCGGGGATGTCGTGCCCGTGTCCTTTGCCGATGTGACGAGTGGCAACAC
>DXLY01000061.1 GCA_019414465.1 Collinsella sp. | reverse complement strand
TCACTGATCGATCGATTCGTCCCAGGAGACTCGAACCCGAGAGGGAGCGAGCGTTTGGGGCGTGGCTGTGGCGTTGTTTGCCGCGAATGTCCGCTTTGGGCGTATCATCGTGGGCATCTCGCAAAACCTCGTTGCAAGGGAGACTCATCCCATGGCTACAGAAAAGTCCTCTTCGCGCCCATGGATGTCCGATGCCGCGATTTATCAAATCTACCCGCGCTCGTTTAAGGATTCGACTGGTTCGGGTCTGGGCGATATCGCGGGCATTACCCAGCAGATGGACTATCTTGAGCGGCTGGGTATCGAGGCCATCTGGCTGAGCCCGTTTTACCCATCGCCTCTTGTCGATGGCGGCTATGATGTGGCGGACTACTGTGATGTCGACCCACGTCTCGGCTCGCTTGACGACTTCGATGACATGATCGCTGCGGCTCACGCGCACGGCATCAAGGTCATCGTCGACATCGTGCCCAACCATTCGTCCAACCAGCACCCCTGGTTCAAAGCCGCTCTTGCCACCGGCCCCGGATCGCCCGAGCGCGCCCGTTATATCTTCCGCGATGGTCGCGGCGAGCACGGCGAGCTGCCTCCCACCAATTGGAATGCCAACTTTGGCGGCCCCGCCTGGACGCGCGTCGCGGACGGTCAGTGGTATCTGCACATGTTTACGCCCGAGCAGCCGGACTTTGACTGGTCGTGCCCCGAGGTTCACGCGTTCTTTTGTGACGTCCTGGCGTTTTGGAGCGATCGAGGCGTCGATGGCTTTCGCATTGATGTGGCGCACGGTCTCGCCAAGGATCTCGACCGCGATGACCTCGACCGGTGGCATCTCGCCGAGGGCGATGACATGGTTGAGGACGGCACCCATCCGCTGTGGGACCGCAACGAGGTCCACGAGATCTATCGCGAGTGGCGCCGCGTGTTCGACCGCTATGATCCGCCACGCAGCGCCGTTGCCGAGGCGTGGGTGCTGCCCGAGCGCCAGTATCTCTACGCGCGTCCCAGCGAGCTTGGCCAGACATTCAACTTTGAGTTTGCCAAGGCCACTTGGACCTATGATGACATGCACGCTGCAATCGAGGAGGGCTTGAAGGCAGCTATAGAATCCGATTCCGCCTCGACCTGGGTGCTCTCCAACCACGACGTGCCGCGCGTGGCGACGCGCTATGCCCTGCCGCAGATCAAGGCGACGCGCTACCACCAGATTGCGCTCGACTGGCTCTTACGCGACGGGTCGTCTTATGACGAGGAACGTGAACTCGGCGAGCGCCGCGCGCGGGCGGCCCTTTTGCTCGAGCTGGCACTTCCGGGCTCGGCATACGTGTATCAGGGTGAGGAGCTCGGCCTTTTTGAGGTGGCTGACATTCCGTGGGCTGTACTCGAAGATCCCACTGCGACCAATACGCACGGACCGAAGCGCGAGAAGGGGCGCGACGGCTGCCGTGTGCCCCTGCCGTGGGTGGCGGCGGACGATCCCGCGCAGGGCGGATCGTTTGGGTTTTCACCGGCGGACGCCGATGCGGCGCCCCATCTGCCGCAGCCTGCATGGTTTTCCGATTACGCTGCCGATAGGGAAGAAGCGGACCCGACATCGATGCTTGCGCTCTATCGTGACGCCCTTTGGCTGCGGCGCAAGCTGCGCGGGTGCGCCAACGATCTTGCGTGGCTCGATCTTGACGGGCGCACCGGCCTTGCGGATGGTGCCGAGGGCGCTGAGGGCGGCGTCATCGCCTATCGCCGCGACAACGGCTGGGCGTGTGTGACGAACTTCGGTGCAGCGCCCGTGGAGCTGCCTGCGGGCAGGGTCCTGCTCGCCTCATCACCGCTTGCAGACGGTAAGCTCGCGCAGGACAGCTCTGCCTGGATCATGCTCGCTGAGTTGTAGGGGTCTCTTGCGGCGAGCTTGCGTTTGCCTGCGCCTTCCGCGGCGGCTGATGTCTTCGCGAGGTTCGCGAGGGCGTCGCAAAACTTTTCAAAAAAAGTTCTTGCATAGGATGCGGGTATCACGTAAGATTAATCCTCGTAAGCGGACATGGCTCAGTTGGTAGAGCACAACCTTGCCAAGGTTGGGGTCGCGGGTTCGAGCCCCGTTGTCCGCTCCATTTGGGCGTTTAGCTCAGGGGGAGAGCGCTTCCCTGACACGGAAGAGGTCAGAAGTTCAAATCTTCTAACGCCCACCAAATGTTCGCAGCCCAGAGGCTATGTCCTCTGGGCTGTTTTGTTTTGGTCGCCAAATGTGTCGCCAAATTTCGAGTTTTTTGATCTTCTGGGATGCTTCTCAGTAGTTATCCGAGAAAACTCTCATCTTCTCTGTTTGCATACACATATCTTCCAAGGATTCGTGCCGCGGTTGCATGAGGTTCGGCAAGGCACGACCGCAACATGTTGGTCAAGCATAATCTTTTGGATTCTTTTGGCGCGAGCGGCTTGGTTTTGGTAGGATTTGTCAGCGGCTTGACTAAGGGGGTTTTATAACTGCCATGCAGGTAGCCGTGTTGGTAACGTTTTACCGACTTGCCAAGAGCCCCTCATAATTAATGCGTCTGCAAAATGACCAATTGCTTTGACCTGCTGAAACACTATATGTTGTGTTTGACCTAAAAAAAGAATACAGGATATAGATGCGTCTTTGTCGTATGATAGATGGCGGACAGAGAACGAGGACCTTATTCGCCCCATTTGGACACGCCTTTGAGCCGCTTGATCGGCCGCGAGGATTGTCCGCATGAGGACCTATGGTTTATCGAGAACACAGATTGCGCGACGGCGCCGCAAGACAGGGGTAAGCCCTGCCGGGCATCGTTTGGCTCTGAAGCGCAATGAGACTACGACGCGAAAGAGGCAAGAGGATGAAGATCATCAAGCGCAGCGGCACCGAGGTTGTCTTTGACATCGATAAGATCGTCAATGCCATCCGCGCCGCAAACTTGGAGGTCGAGGAGAGCTCTCGTCTAACCGACCGCCAGGTGGTTTACGCGGCACAAAACGTCGCCGAGGCATGCGAGAACGCGGGCCACACCGTTTCGGTCGAGGAGATCCAGGATCTGGTCGAGGACGAGATTATGCGTCTCGACTGCTACGAGGTCGCTCGCCACTACATCATCTATCGCTATGTTCAGAGCCTGAAGCGCCAGAAGAACACGACCGACGACAAGATTCTGTCGCTGATCGAGTGCAATAACGAAGAGGTCAAGCAGGAGAACTCCAACAAGAACCCGACCGTCAATTCCGTCCAGCGCGACTACATGGCCGGCGAGATCTCTAAGGACCTGACCCAGCGCGTGCTGCTGCCCCAGGAGATCGTGGATGCCCACAACGAGGGCCTGATTCACTTCCACGATTCCGACTACTTTGCCCAGCACATGCATAACTGCGACCTGGTGAACCTGGAGGACATGCTCCAGAACGGCACCGTTATCTCGGGTACGCTGATCGAGAAGCCGCATAGCTTCTCGACTGCCTGCAATATCGCGACGCAGATTATCGCCCAGGTTGCTTCCTCCCAGTACGGCGGCCAGTCCATCTCGCTGACCCATCTTGCTCCCTTTGTTGAGGTGAGCCGTCAAAAGATTCGCGGCGAGGTCGCTCGCGAGCTTGAGGAGCTCGGCGTCTCTGCGTCTGCAGAGAAGGTCCGTGAGGTCGTTGAGGACCGCCTGCGCGATGAGATCCGTCGCGGCGTCCAGACGATTCAGTATCAGGTCGTGACCCTTATGACCACGAATGGCCAGGCGCCGTTCGTGACGGTCTTTATGTATCTCAATGAGGCCCGTACGCCTCAGGAGAAGCACGACCTTGCCATGATCGTGGAGGAGACGCTTCGTCAGCGCTATGAGGGCGTTAAGAACGAAGCCGGCGTGTGGATTACCCCGGCATTCCCCAAGCTTATCTACGTGCTCGAGGACGATAACGTTCACGAGAATTCCCCGTACTTCTACCTGACCCAGCTGGCTGCCAAGTGCACCGCCAAGCGCATGGTGCCCGACTACATCTCTGAGAAGAAGATGCGTGAGCTCAAGCTGTCTAAGGGTGAGACCGCCGGCAATGGCGATTGCTACACCTGCATGGGTTGCCGCAGCTTCCTGACGCCCGACCGTTCGGGCAACGGCTTTAATAACGTTGCAAACGCGCTGAACTATGACCCGACCAAACCTAAGTACTATGGCCGCTTTAACCAGGGTGTTGTGACCATCAACCTGCCCGATGTCGCACTGAGCTCGCATCAGGACATGGACAAGTTCTGGAAGATCTTCGACGAGCGCCTTGAGCTGTGCCATCGTGCCCTGCTGTGCCGTCATGAGCGCCTGATGGGCACGCTTTCGGATGCCGCACCGATTCTGTGGCAGTACGGCGCCCTGGCGCGCCTTAAGAAGGGCGAGACGATCGACAAACTGCTCGTGGGCGGCTATTCCACCATCAGCCTGGGGTATGCCGGTCTGTATGAGTGCGTCAAGTACATGACGGGCCACAGCCACACCGAGAAGGAAGGCACGCCGTTTGCCATGGCCGTCATGCAGCACATGAACGACAAATGCGCCGAGTGGAAGGCCGAAAGCGATATCGACTTCTCGCTGTACGGCACCCCGCTTGAGTCGACGACCTACAAGTTCGCCAAGTGCCTGCAGCGTCGTTTTGGCATTATTCCGGGTGTGACGGACAAGGGCTACATTACCAACAGCTACCACGTCCATGTGTCCGAGGAGATTGATGCTTTCGATAAGCTCAAGTTTGAGGGCATGTTCCAGCAGCTTTCGCCGGGCGGTGCCATCTCCTACGTCGAGGTTCCTAACATGCAGGACAACCTTAAGGCTGTCATTCGCGTGATGCAGTACATCTACGACAACATCATGTACGCCGAGCTCAACACCAAGAGCGACTACTGCCAGGTGTGCGGCTACGATGGCGAGATCAAGATTGTTGAGGACGATGGCAAGCTGGTGTGGGAGTGCCCCAGCTGCGGCAACCGAGACCAGGAGAAGATGAACGTCGCTCGTCGTACGTGCGGCTACATCGGTACCCAGTTCTGGAACCAGGGTCGAACCGAGGAGATCCGCGACCGCGTGCTGCATCTCTAATAACCATCCCAGGCTGCCCCGTAGCGAGGCCCCGGACCTTTGCTCGATATTTCGGACAGTCCTGGCTCACGACGGAGGCGCCACTGGCGCCTCCTGTTCGTGCGGAACTCATATCGAGCAAAGGTCCGGGGCCTCGCTACGGGGCAGCCAAGTTGATGTAGCTGAGATGCAGCATGCGGTCTGCTCACTCTTCGAAGTTCTTAGCGGAAATAATTCGAGCTGCAGCTTCGATTTACTTGCGATGGCGGTTGAGCTGCAACAAAGTTTTTATTGGATCTCGAACCCCATGCTCGATGTTCGCTGAGTTCATTGAGTATCGCTCGCGAGGGGTCTGGAGTATATCGTCCCGCCCGCAGTTTCGCAGGCCGAAGGCCGAGAATGTTTGAGGACGGGATGATATACTCCAGACCCCCAGGAAGGTTACCTATGAACTACGCGAACATTAAGTATTTCGACATTGCTGATGGAGAAGGCGTCCGCACTTCTCTGTTTGTGAGCGGGTGCCGTCGTGGCTGCAAGAATTGCTTTAACTCCGTCGCGTGGGACTTTGCCGCGGGCGAGCCGTTTGATCGTGCCGTCGAGGACAAGATTATCGAGAGCCTCGATCATCCCTTTATTGACGGCCTGACGATTCTGGGCGGCGAGCCTATGGAGCCCGAGAATCAAGCGGGACTCGTTGATTTTGTCGAGCGTGTTCGCGCGGCCTATCCAGCGGGGTCGGGGAAGACTATTTGGTGTTTCACCGGCGATGTGCTCGAGGAGCTTATGCCGGGAGGCCGCCACCATACCGAGGTCACGGACCGTATCCTTGCCTGCCTCGACATGTTGGTGGATGGCCCGTTTGTTCAGGATCTGTATGATATCTCATTGCGTTTTAGGGGCTCGAGTAACCAGCGCGTGATCGATATGAACGCTACGCGCGCCCGTGCTGAGCGCGAGGGCGTTGCGCTTTGTGATGCGGTTGAACTTTGGCGTGATGATCCGGTCTATTCGACCCATACTATGTAGCTTGTGGTCGATGCCGGAGGGCGTGGTACCATAGCGCGAACGTGAAATCGGAAAAGTGAGGCCCAGATGGTCGATCAGGAAAAAGTCGAGGCCGCCATTAAGCTGTTGCTTGAGGGCATAGGCGAGGACCCAACTCGTGAGGGCCTGTTGGAGACCCCGGCGCGCGTTGCCCGTATGTATGGTGAGATCGCCGGCGGCATGGGCCAGAGTGCCGAGGAGCACCTGTCCAAAACCTTTGCCGTCGCTTCGAATGATTTGGTTATCGAGCGCGACATCACGTTCTATTCGCTGTGTGAACATCATCTGCTACCGTTTTATGGCAAGGCCGCCATTGGTTATATCCCTAACGGTCGGGTGGCTGGGCTTTCCAAGCTCGCCCGCACGGTTGAGGTTTATGCGCGCCGTCTGCAGCTGCAGGAGCAACTGTGTGCACAGGTTGCCGATGCCCTCATGGACTATCTCGCTCCCCAGGGAGCGATTGTGTTGATGGAGGCCGAGCATATGTGCATGACGATGCGTGGCGTGCAAAAGCCCGGCACCAAGACCGTGACGCTCGCTCGCCGCGGCGTCTTTGAGACCGATCCCGCGCTCGAGGAGCGTTTCTTTAGGATGTTGGGCCGCTAACCATGAGAGTCGTCAACGACTTTACATCGAAGACCGATGAGGGGACGTCGCGTCGCGGCTTTATGGCTTCGGGCCTGGCCCCCTTTGGTGCCATGCCTCGCATTGATTACATTTGTGCCAACGGGCTGTTCCGACGGCACCTGGGCAACATTGCACAGTTGGAATCGGGGCGCATCTTCTGCCGCCACGGTATTGACCATCTGCTCGATGTCGCTCGCATTATGTGGATCAAGAATCTCGAGGAACAGCTCGAATTTGACCGCGAGGTCATCTACGCCACGGCACTTCTTCACGATATCGGCAAAGATGAACAGTATGAATCGGGTATATCCCATGATGTTGCAAGCGAACGCGTCGCTGATGCGATTCTCGGCGGCATGCCCGATGACGTGGCGTTTGAGCCGGCCGATGCCGCAGCCATTAAGACGGCCATTCTGGGCCATCGAAAGCTGCGCGTGAACAGCCAACCGCTTGAGCGTCTGCTCTATGCAGCCGACAAAGCGTCGCGCGCCTGCTTTGCATGCCCCGCGCGCAATGCTTGCAACTGGAGCGATGATAAAAAGAACCTGTCGATTCGCGTGTAGTTAGTTTGCGCGGTTGGGGTTCTAAACGAAGGAGACGATCGCGTTGAGTAACAAAAAACTGCCCGAGAATGCAACCAAGACTGAAGGTGCTGAGCTCGCCCGCCGTGGAAGGGGCGAAATATCCACCGCAACGGCGGTGCCTCACGTGAGCTATGATGATCTGCGCCATGCCGATCGTATTGTCATTGACGGCCTTGAGGTTTTTGCCAACCATGGCGTGTATCCCGAGGAGAACGCGCTGGGTCAGAAGTTCATCGTTTCTCTGGTGCTCTATGCCGACCTGCGCGCGGCGGGGGAGCACGATAACCTGGATGCCTCGATTGACTACGGCTCGGGGTGCCACGATGTCGATGGCTATCTGCGCGAGCATACGTTTAAGCTCATCGAGGCGGCAGCCGAGGGGACAGCCCAGATGCTGCTGCGCCGTTATCCCTCGCTGCTTGGTGTGCGCATAAAGCTCGATAAGCCGTGGGCTCCTGTTGGCCTGCCCCTGGCAAGCTGCGGCGTCGAGATCGAGCGCGTGCGCTAACCGGTTCTAATACGACTCTATGGGTGGCTGCTTGAGCCGCTGCGACAGAGCTTTATTGTTGGGACAGTACGTGTCGAGCAGGGCGTGGAATCGCTGATTGTGGCTTGGCTCGAGCAAGTGGACGAGCTCGTGGGCGACAACCATGTCGAGGCATTCGATGGGATAGGCGGCAAGTTCGAGTGCGATGCGAATGGCGCCGGTCTTGGGCGTGCATGATCCCCAGCGCGTTTTCATGCTGCGCACGGAGACGCGGGCCACGGTGACGCCCATTGCGATTTCGTACGCGTGCACCATATCGTACAGCGCCGTGGTGACCTCGGTTGCATAGAGCTGGTCGATACGGGCTTGGAGCTCATCGGACGTTAGGCCGTCGAGGATTGCGTGCCGCTTGGCCTGTGGGCCTTCGTCCGATTCATCGGTACCCATAAAACTTGCGAAGGTGGCCTGTTTGGGTCGCGGTGCGGGTGATGCAAAGTTGTGATCGAGTGCATCCTGTACCGTGATGGGCTTGCCCCAAAGTGCAATGATGGACGAGGGGCTGAGCGGCTCTCGTGCCGTCGCCTGACGTTGCTCGCGCTGGGCAAGTCGGCTGATAATCCAGGCGCTGTTGCGCTTCACAAACGCTTCGATACGCTCGCGGCTGGCGCCGATCGGTGCGCTGGCGTGGACCTCGCCGCTCGATGTGACGCGTAGGTTGAAGTTCTTGACGCGCTTTTTGGTAACGACGACGGGGATGGTCGTCCCATCCGGTCGGGATGCGGAAATCGTAAACTGCTGCGTCAAAAGCGGTCCTTCAGATCGGGGACGGGCCGGCATGTCGACCGTTCGGCATGCCGGCCCGCTCAAGGGATGTGAAATTAATAACGCTCGAAGAAGGCAAGCGCGTTGTCGCTGCAGAGCTTTTGCATCACGGTCTTGCCAAAATGCTTGGAAAGCATGTTCTGGAACTCGGGCATCTTGCTGGCATCGGAGAGGAAGTCGGGTACCTTGGCGCCGTCCCAGTCGCCGCCGAGCGCGATGACATCTTCGCCGCCCAGGTCGAGCCAGTGTTCGATATGGGCTGCCAGCTGGTCGAAGGTGACATCTGCGGCGGTCTCGTCGGTTGCTTCGTTGGAGAGGAACTCGCTGCAGTAGTTGAGGCCGACGATGCCGCCCATGTCGCGAATGGTACGGAACTGGTCGTCGGTGAGGTTGCGCTTGACGCCGCAAACCGCACGGGAGTTGGAGTGGCTGGCGACGAAGGGGCGCGTGGCGTGGGCGACAACCTCGTCAAAGCACTCATCGTTGAGGTGGGAGACGTCGAGTATCATGCCGGCGTGTTCCATCTGCGTAAGCGCCTCGATGCCGGCGGCGGTGAGGCCGGCGTGGGTGTCGTGGCCGCTCGCGAGCGGTCCCTGCGCGTTCCAGCTGAGCGATGACATGAGTACGCCCAGGCTCTTGAGCGCCTCGATCAGCGCGGGGTCCTCGGCAAAGAACGTGGCGTTTTCGATGGTGTGGATGCAGGCGACCTTGCCGTCTTTGAGTGCAGGGCGAATGTCAGCGGCGCTGCGTACGTTGACCATGCGGTCGTGGTTGAGCATTGCCTGGCCGCTCATGTGCGCCATGATCTGTGCTTGGAAGCGTGCGGCGTGGGCGGTGGGAATCTCGTCGGGGACAAACGTGGCGAAGCACTGTGCCCACGGCGTGTTGCCGATCTTTGCGAGCGAGATGGCGCAGGCGTTGCCCTCGATGAGGTCGAAATCCTGCGGATGCGTTTCGTCGCCGGGGAAATAGCCGTCGGTGCCGGCGGTAAAGCGCAGGTCGAGATCGAGCGTGGCCCAGCCGATGCGGTCGGCGGTGTCGCAGTGTAGGTCAAATACGGGATATGCCATGGTTCCTCCGGTTGCAGCGTTTCTTTGCAAACTGTCTTTGAATTGTATGACTAGGGTATAGTTAGCGCCATATGTTCACGGCGGCCCGCGTTGTGCGCCGCCCTTATCACGGAGGTTACCATGTCCAACCAGGGCAAGAAGGTCAAGACCCATTATCGCGGCACGCTCGACGACGGCACGCAGTTCGATAGCTCCTACGATCGCGGCGAGCCGCTGGAGTTCACCT
The DNA here is from genome assembly GCA_019414465.1 of Collinsella sp. Taxonomy (GTDB): domain Bacteria; phylum Actinomycetota; class Coriobacteriia; order Coriobacteriales; family Coriobacteriaceae; genus Collinsella. The sequence goes on along the minus strand of DXLY01000061.1, from coordinate 605 downwards.
GCGGCGCCGGCCAGATGATCAAGGGCTTCGACGCCGCTGTTGTCGACATGCAGGTGGGCGAGAAGAAGACCGTGCACATTCCTGCTGTCGATGCCTACGGCGAGCGCAACCCCGAGATGGTTATCACCTTCCCGGCCGAGCAGGTTCCCAATATCGAGCAGATCGAGAAGGGCATGAAGCTCTTCCTGTCCACGCCGAGCGGCATGCCCGTCCCCGCCGTGGTCATCGATGTGACGGCCGAGGCCGTGACGCTCGACGCCAACCACGAGCTCGCCGGCAAGGACCTCAACTTTGATATCGAGCTCGTCGAGGTCGAGGACTAGCTGATGTCCGTGGACCTGGTATCTACGGAGCGCTTGGGAAATCTCAACGACCCGTCCTATGAACTCCTGCTTCGTCGGGAGCTGGGTGGCGTCTTTGAGGTTGACGAGCTGCTACTCGATTGGGACCAGGCTGATGCGCGCCTGTTTGTGGGCGTGACGGAGCTGGGGCGCACGGTGAATGCCCGGCTGGATGCCACTGATGGCGAGCGTCTTGCCGACGGTGACGTGCTTGCTATTGACCGCACGGGCGCGGTGCCCGTAGCGGTTGTCGTGCGCCTGCGC
>DXLY01000060.1:4824-10810 GCA_019414465.1 Collinsella sp. | reverse complement strand
TCTCGGAAGGCACGTGCAGACCTTTCGTCATGGCCTCCTACCTTTCTTTCGGGCCTTACGGCCGAATCTCTCAGCACCCTTCCGTAACGGGTGCTGCTTGCTGACAGCTCTAGTTATATCCAAATATCACCCGCAATTCCACCTCGCCCCCGAACGGTCAACAAAGTTCGATGAACGGTATATCGAATATGATTCCCCCATAATGCACTTCGGCGTTCTAAAGTAGCTTTTCTAAGGTAAATGCTCTTTTTTCTTAAAAATCATTCGCAATTACAACTCCAATCTTTCGATTAAGAATTGCATATCTAAAACGGTTTTATGTATATAAATGACGCTTGTTCGTGTTTCTGTCTCTATTCGATGATATTCAGCTACCTATCATTCTTATTCACACATACTCACCAGTTGAGTGAGGATATAGACCGTTTTTCACAACGCGAAGAGCGTCAGCTCTATGGCTTGTCAGCGTAAGAAGTAGGTAAAGATACCGTTCACGCGATACGTCCGTGCCATAGGTCGACTAAATTGAGACAATAGTGAATAGTGTTAGGCAACCGTCCCCCACGGGGACTGAACGGACAGATGCATATGCCGAGCAAAATCGAAAAAAAGCAAGCCGCCGCAAAGCTGCGTAAGCCGCCGCGCGACTTCTCGTACACGCAGAACCGAGAGCTCAGCTGGCTGCGCTTTGACAACCGTGTGCTTGACGAAGCCTTCGACGAGACCGTTCCGCTGTTCGAGCGGCTAAAGTTCGTGTCGATTTTCGAGTCTAACCTCGATGAGTTTCTCATGGTGCGCGTGGGCGGCCTGTCCGATCTGGCAGAGCTCAAAAAACAGCCTGTCGACAACAAGAGCAATATGACCGCCTCCGAACAGGTCGATGCTGTCATGGCAGAGCTGCCCGGGCTCCTTACCCGATGGGAGTCCATCTTTAAGAGCATCGAGGGCAAGCTCGACACCCTGGGCGTTCACCGCGCCCGCATCGATTCGCTTACGCCCGAGGAGCGCACCTTTGTAACCCGTTACTTCCAGGCCTACGTGTCGCCGGTCATCTCACCGCTGGTGATTGACCCGCGCCACCCCTTCCCCAACCTGCGCAACGGCGCACTCTACCTGGCCTGCGGCCTGGACGGCGTCACCGACGAGGAGAGTCTGCTGGGCCTTATCGAGATTCCCACCTCGATGAACCGCGTGGTCGAGATCCCCTCGCCCACCGGCACCTACTCCTACATCTTACTCGAGGACGTCATCCTCGCCTGCCTGGACAGCTGCTTTGGCTCCTATAAGCCGCTCGACCGCGCGCTCATCCGCGTCACCCGCAACGCCGACATCGACCCGGACGGCGAGGGCGTCGAGGAGGAAGAGGATTACCGTCAGCACATGAAGCGCATCCTCAAGAAACGCTTGCGCCTGCAGCCGGTGGTGCTCGCGGTCTCGGGGTCGCTCGAGAAGGCGACGCTCAAGACCATCCGCAAGGCGCTCGAGCTTTCGCGCCGCTCTGTCTTTACCTGCGATATCCCGCTCGACCTAGGCTACGTCTTTGGCATTGAGGGCAAGATTCCCGAGCACCTGCGCAACGAGCTGCTCTTTACGCCGTTTAAGCCGCAGCCCAACCCCACCATCGATATGACCCGCTCCATCCGCGAGCAGGTACTTCAGCACGACAAGCTGCTCTTTTATCCCTATGAGGCCATGAACCCCTTCCTGGATCTGGTGCACGAGGCCGCCTACGACCCCGAGTGCATCTCACTGCGCATCACGCTCTACCGCGTGGCCAAGCAGAGCCGCCTGTGCGAGTCACTGATCGATGCCGCCGAGAACGGCAAAGAGGTCACGGTGCTCATGGAGCTCCGCGCGCGCTTTGACGAGCAGAACAACATCGAGTGGGCCGAGCGCCTGGAAGAGGCCGGCTGCACCGTCATCTACGGCTCCGAGGGCTTTAAGTGCCACTCCAAGATCTGCCAGCTCACCTATCGCGAGGGCATGGCGCTAACGCGCCTGACGCTGCTGGGCACCGGCAACTTTAACGAGAAGACGGCCAAACTCTACAGCGACTTTATGCTCATGACCGCTCACCCCGGCATCGGCGAGGACGCCAACCTGTTCTTCCGCAACCTGTCGCTGGGCAACCTGCGCGGCGATTACCGCTTCCTGGGTGTGGCGCCCGTCGGACTGAAACCGCTCATCATGCGCGGGCTTGACCGCGAGATCCAGCGCGCCCTCGCCGGCGAGCCCGCCCGCGTGTTCTTTAAACTCAACTCGCTCACCGACCGCGAGGTCATCGACAAGATCGCCGAGGCATCGTGCGCAGGAGTCCGCGTGGACATGATCATCCGCGGCATCTCGTGCCTCAAGCCGGGCGTTCCTGGCAAGACCGAGAACGTGCATGTCCGTTCTATCGTCGGACGCTTTTTGGAGCATGCGCGCGTTTACGCCTTTGGCGTGGACTCGGACATGATCTATCTGAGCTCGGCCGACATGATGACGCGCAACACCGAGCACCGCGTGGAGATCGCCTTCCCCGTGCTCGACCCCACCTGCCGCGCCCTGGTGCACGAGTACATGAGCATGCAGCTGCGCGACAACGTGAAGGCCCGCAGCCTCACGAGCGACGGCACCTGGGTCCCCGTGGAGCGCGCAGAGGGTGAGAAACCCTTCAACTCGCAGGAAGCCCTGCTGGAGCGTGCCTACCGCAACGCCGAGGCCGCGCCCGAGCCCGTCATTGAGGCAAAGCCCGCCCCTGCTCCTAAGCCGCAGCCGGCCACACCCGAGGTTCAGAAGGTCCAGGCGACCGTCATTGAGCCCGAGCCCGCACCTGCACCTCAGCCCGAGCCGCAGGCAGCTAAGCCCGCACCCGAGACGAGCGCCCGTCGCGATAAGCCCGCCGGCAAGACCAAGGCCATCGAGCGCCATCGCCCCGGTCGTGTGCGCATGGGCCTGGGCCTGATCGGCCTGGGTCTTAAGACGCTCATTACCGGCAAGACGAAATAGTCGTTTGTAGAAGCAGTTTGTAGAAGCGCCCCGCATTTGAGGAAAGCCTCGGATGCGGGGCGCTTTTCCCTGCTACCATGGTGCGAGCAACAACACGAATGACAGGCAGGGATATGAAGCTCACTATAGAATCGATGACCTACGGCGCCGACGGGCTGGCGCACGCCGACAACGGCAAAGCCGTCTTTGTGCAGGGCGCCGTGGCAGGCGACACCGTCGAGGCCGAGGTCGCACAGGACGGCAAGTCGTTCATGCGCGCCCGCACGACCGAGATTCTGGAGCCGAGCCCCGATCCCATTCAGCCTCCCTGCCCCTACGTGGGCATCTGCGGCGGCTGCTCGTGGGGCAATCTCTCACGCACGGCACAGCTCGCCGCCAAGGAGCAAAACCTGCGCTCCACGCTCGAGCGCATCGGCAAGTTCGCTCCTGAGCAGGTCGATGAGTTGGTACAGCCCATCTGCCACACCAAGGACGACTGGGGCTACCGCAATAAAATCGAGCTCGAACCGACCGTCGTCAACGGTCGCGTGCGCCTTGGCATGCACGGTGTCGACCCCAGCAAAATCGTGACCGTCGATGCGTGCCCGCTGTTCGATAAACGTTTTCCCAAGGCGCTCAAATCGGTCGTCGGCGCACTCAACTATCTAAGCGGCAGCCATGACTTGGGACTCGAACGCGTGGGCATTCGTGCATCGCGCCGCACCAAGGCGCTCGAGGTTGCACTCTGGACGCCAACAGGCTCTTTTCCGCGCTCGCAGGTCTCCCGCGTGCTGGCAGACGCCGCACACCCCACGAGCGTCGTGCGCGTCATGAGCAAGGGCGAGAAGAAGGCCCGCCGCGTTTCCAAGGTGGAGATGCTCGCCGGTGAGGGCTCGTGGACCGAGAACATCGCTGCCGGCCAGATGCGCTTGTCCGCCCCATCGTTTTTCCAGGTCAACACCAAGGGTGCCGAGATTTTGATCGAGCTCGTTATGGACGCACTCGATCCGCAGGAAGACGAGCTTGCCGTGGACCTGTACTGCGGCGCCGGCACCTTTACCCTGCCGCTCGCCCGCCGCTGCGACTTTGTTGCCGCCGTCGAGGCCTACGGTCCGGCCGTGCGCGACCTGCGCCGTAACCTGGAGATCAACAAGCTTGATAACGTCGACGTCATTGGCGGAGACGCGGTGCGCGAGTTCCCCGACCAGGATGCCGACGTCTTGGTGGTCGACCCGCCGCGCGCAGGCCTCGCCCCCGAGGCGATCGACCTTATCGCCAGCACGAGTGCTCGCGATGTAGCCTACGTGAGCTGCGACCCGGCCACCCTGGCGCGCGATCTCAAACGCTTTGTCGAAGAAGGCACCTTCTCCCCCGTAAAGATCACGCCAGTCGATCTGTTCCCACAAACCTTCCACTGCGAGACCGTCGTCCACCTTAGGCGCAACTAGCCACTCAATCATTGCTCAGATAAATCATTGAGAAATCGAGCGTGGCAAGCGGAGGTCTTCGGGGTATAAGACGGCTAATTGTATGCCGCCTATGAAAGGAACCCTCATGCCCAGCGTTGCCGTTCTCGCCGCCGATGGCTTTGAAACTATTGAATGCTTGACCATGGTCGATGTCATGCGTCGCGGCGGTGTGCGTGCCACGCTCGTCTCGATTATGCCCACACGTGAGGTCGTAAGCTCGCTGCAGATCCCCGTGACCTGCGATGCGCTCTTTGATGAGATCAACTTTGACGAGTACGACTGCGTCGTGCTGCCCGGCGGCTTGCCCGGTGCCACCAACCTGCGTGCCGATCAGCGCGTCTGCGACGTGGTCTGCGAGTTCGCCGCGACCAAGCACGTTGCCGCCATCTGCGCCGCCCCGTTTATCCTGGGCGAGCTCGACCTACTCGAGGGGCGCCACGCCACGTGCTTCCCTGGCTTTGAGAAAAGCTTCCCCGAAGGCGCCTATACCGGCGAGAAGGTTACGCAAGACGGCAACATCATCACCGCCAGCGGCATGGCCCAGTCGCTCCCCTTTGCGCTTGAGCTGCTGCGCACGCTCGCCGGCGACAAGGCCGTCGAGAAGGTCGCCGAGGGCATTCAGCTATGATTTTGGCTTCGCAATCACCGCGCCGCATCGAGTTGATGCGCGAGGCGGGCTATGACATTCGCGTGATTCCCGCAGATATCGACGAAACGCCTTTTGATGGCGAAGCTCCGCTTACACTCGTCGAGCGCTTGGCGCGTGCCAAAGCCGCTGCCGTCACGGCCGAACATGCCGAGCCCAACGAACTGACCGTCGCGGCCGATACTATTGTCACCTTTGACGGCCAAATTTTGGGCAAGCCGGCAGACGGGGACGAGGCGCGCACCATGCTCCGCGAGCTTTCGGGCCGCACGCACCAGGTGGCGACCGGCGTCTGCATCGTTAAAGCCGGCGACGCTACAGCTCCGCATGCCGCCGAGAGCCTGTCATTTGTCGATGTGACCGACGTGACGTTCTATGAGCTTACCGACGAGCAGATCGAGCGCTATGTTGCCTCCGGCGAACCCATGGACAAGGCCGGGGCCTACGGCATCCAAGGCACAGGCGGCCGCATGCTTGTGCACGATATTTCGGGTGACTTCTACAGCGTGGTGGGCTTGCCCATCGCTCGCGTCGCACGCGCGATTCAAAAACTCTCGTAATTGCTCTGGCGCTGGGTATCCCCCAGCGCCTACAATTTTGCCGTACCGTACGGATCCCGACCGGGCATAAGGCCCGGCGGAAAACCGATAGGAGAACACATGGACACACTGCTCGAAGCCATCGATGTTTGCAATGTCGATGGCTTTTGCTTTGGCAACTATACGGACGAGGAGGCTGGCACCGGCTGCACCGTAATCGTGGCGCCCGAGGGTGCCACCGGCGGCGTTGACGTACGTGGTGGTGCCCCCGCTTCGCGTGAGACCGACCTGCTGCGTCCCGAAAACACCGTCGATAAGGTCCACGCCGTCTGCCTTTCGGGCGGATCGGCCTTTGGCCTCGA
>DXLY01000060.1:0-4724 GCA_019414465.1 Collinsella sp. | reverse complement strand
CCGTCGATAAGGTCCACGCCGTCTGCCTTTCGGGCGGATCGGCCTTTGGCCTCGAGGCTGCAAGCGGCGTGGCCCGCGAACTCGAGAGCCGCGGCATTGGTCTGCCCGTCGGCCCCACGCAGGTGCCCATCGTGTGCTCCAGCTGTATCTTCGACCTTGCCTTTGGCGACCCCACGGTGCGTCCCGACATTGAGGCCGGCATCGCCGCCGTGCGCGAGGCGCTCGACCACACCCCCACCAAGCTCGAACAGGGCAACGTAGGCGCCGGCACGGGCGCTACCGTGGGTAAGCTCATGGGCCCCGCCACCTGCATGAAGGCCGGCCTTGGCGCTGCCGCCGTGGCGCTCGGCCCCATCAAGGTGGGCGCCGTGGTCTCGGTCAACGCCTGCGGCAACGTTGTCGACCCCTTCACCGGCGAGTGGGTCGCCGGTATGCGCGCCGCAGCCGATAGCGACCAGATCGTCGACATGGAACTCGCAGCCTTTGCCGCCGCCGGATCCATGCAGATGCCGCTCGACCGCACCAACACCACCATCAGCTGCATCGTCACCAACGTGGAACTCACTAAGGCACAAGCCACCAAGGTCTCCCAGATGGCCGCAGACGCCTACGCACACGCCATCCGTCCCACGCACACCACCAACGACGGCGACACCATCTACACCCTCGCCAGCGGCAAACTGGGCGCCCAGGCAAGCGCCGCCGTTCCCCTAGACCTGCTGGGCATGCTCGCCGTAAGGGCTTTGCAAACCGCCATCGTAAACGGAGCCAAAACCGCCAAAACCTCCCACGGCATCCCCGGCGCCGCGAAGTAAACTAGCTCGTCCGGTTGCCCGGTGGGTCTTGGTTATGTTTGCTGCTCTACAGTCCTGGCTCGCACGAAGAGCACATTAAGTGCTCTTCGGCTCGTGCGGAACTCGCGACAAACATAACCAAGACCCACCGGGCAACCTACCAACCAAAATCTTTTCAGCCCAGGCCCCTGTGTACCGCGCGTCGGAGATCTTCAAATTCAGCTTGCTGACATAAAGCGGGACATAGCAGAGGACCCCTGGTCCTTAACTTGATACGAGTTCCGCACGCAAAGGAGGCGCCAGTGGCGCCTCCGTCTTGCGCAGGACTGTTCGAAGTAGCAAGTTAAGGACCAGGGGTCCCCGTTACCCGAGCGTTTCTGCCCTAGTTGAATTTGAAGATCTTTGAGGCAAGGCGGTATAGGCCGAGTGTGGTTTTGTCTCCGGCACGACCGCGGAGGTTGGTGAAGAAGCCGACCACACCGTAACGTGCACGACGATACATACGCTCGTCATAGGCCTTCAAATCATTCCACAGCGTCTTTAGGCGCTCGTCGGCGCAATCTTCCTCGGAAAGCTTGGTGAGCACCGAGCAGATCGCCATCATCATAGTGAAATAACCCATCATGTACGAACGCAGACGCGACGACTCGACATCGCTGTACAGGTGGTACGACTCCATCATGATGCGCGTCACACGGAACTGCTGATCGAGACGCTTGACCATCGTGGCCTCGTTGACACTCTGGCCCTCGCGACCGATAAAGTAGCGATAGAGGTCGATGTCGGCGTAGTACATGGTCTTGCAACGCGGCAGCGGCACGTAGGCGTAGATGTTGTCCACATAGAACGTGTGCGGCGGCATGGGAAGGTTGGACTCGCGCAGCACATCCGTGCGATAGCACAGGCTGTGCATGAGCAGATTCTGGTCCAGGCGGAAATGGCCAATCTGGTCCCAGGTAAAGATCTTTTTTCGAGGCAAGGCAAACTTGTAACCAATGGCCGTATGCGTACCCTCGTAAACCTTCTCGTACACGTAGTTCGAGATAAACAGGTCAACGCGCTGGTCGCGCTCTTCAAAGCCGCGCAGAATCGACAGCATGGTCGAAAGGGCAGCGCCGTCAAGCCAGTCGTCCGAGTCGACAACCTTGTAGTAGGTGCCCTGCGCCTCGCGCAGACCCGAAAGGACGGCAATACCGTGGCCGCCATTCTCCTGGTGCACCGCGCGGATGATTCCAGGATAACGGGCCTCCCACTCGTCGGCCTTGGCGGCCGTCTCATCCTTGGAGCCGTCGTCCACCACGATAATCTCGATATCGGTGGCATAATTGCTCCCCTCCAAGATGGAGGTAATGCAATGGTCCATGTCCTTAGCGGCGTTATACGAGGGAATACCGAATGTTATGACTTTATGCATGGCAGGCGATAATCTCATCCGAAAGATCGAGGGCGGAATTGGTCACGGCATCCATATCGTAGTAACGATACTCGGCCAGACGACCCACCGGGTGGAAGTTTGTCAGGTTCTGGACGCGCTCAAGATAGCGCTCATAGAGCTCACGGTTCTCGGGCTCAAGAATGGCGTAATACGGCGTCTCGCCCGAGCCGGGCGTATAGGCCTTGGAGTACTCCTTCATGATGGTGGTCTTGCCGGGCAGAACCTGACCGGTCATGTTCTTGAACTCGGTAATGCGCGTGTAATCCTCGCTCGTGGTGTAGTTGACGGTACCCACGGGCTGGAACTGATCCATATCGAGCGTCTCGAACTTCATGTCGAGCGTGCGGTACGGCAGCGCGCCCAGGTCGAGGTTGAACAGCTCATCGAGCGGACCGGTATAGACGATCTCGCCGCCGTAGACCTTGCCGTCGACCTTGACGGTTGTCTCGTCGATCTCGAAGAGATCGCGAGCATCCACGTCGCAGAACACATCAATCAGGTCGTGGTCGAGCATGTGCTCAAACAGCGCCGTGTAGCCATCCTGCGGCATACCCTGGAAGGGGGCCTGCGGGAAGTAGCGGTCATCGTCGCCCACAAAGACGGGAACGCGGCCGGTGATCGAGGGATCGATCTGGTCGGGCGTCTGGCCCCACTGCTTCATGGTGTAATGCAAAAAGACGTTCTCGTAGACGTAATCAGCGACCTCGGCCAAGTCGGGGTCGTTCTTCTTACGCAGCTCCATAATGGGCACCTTGACATCCTTGCCAAAGGTCTCCACGAGCTTCTGATACAGCTCCTCGCCGCGCTCGTCACCAAAGGCGAGCTTGAGACTCGCGTGGTTGAAGGGCACGGGCATAAGGGTGCCGTTGATGTTGGCGAGCACCTTGTGCTGATAATCCGTCCACTTGGTAAAGCGCGACAGGAAATTGTGCACGCGCTCGTTAAAGGTGTGATAGATATGCGGACCGTACTCGTGGATCAGGATTCCGGCCTCGTCAGTGCAGTCATAGGCATTGCCCGCAATGTGGCTACGGCGCTCCAAAACGGCAACACGATAGCCGATGGTCTCGGCAAGACGGCGGGCGCAAACGGCACCGGCATATCCAGCACCGACGACAATCATGTCGTACGCGCCGGCGTTAAAGCCTTCAGGCAGGCCTGAGGTAATCTGCATCGATACTCCTTGTCAAAAGCCACGGGCTCGTTAGCTGGGCTTTTCTCGAACATTCTTCGAGACATATTTATCAGAGCGATTATAGCGCTAATGCGTCCTATAATGAGCTTGCCACACAAGGAAAGCTCAAGCACCGCGGCGTACATAATTGAAAGGTAAACCCGCTAGCAGCGGGTTTATTCGTGAACAGCCGGGCGCCTGGAGCTTAGCGAAACGCTTGCAAGGAGTAACATGAGCGATTTCCTAAACCGTATGAAGTCTGCCGCCAAGGCCGACCTTAAGACCATCGTCCTGCCCGAGGGCGAGGATCCGCGCACCATCGTCGCGGCCAACAAGATCATCGAGGAAGGCCTGGCCAACATCGTCATCCTGGGCGATCCCAACGAGATCAACGTTCCCGGCGCCACCGTCATCGACCCGCGCAATGCCGAGAAGCACGAGGAGTACGCACAGAAGTTTGCCGAGCTCCGCGCCAAGAAGGGCGTTACCATCGAGCAGGCTCGCGCCCAGGTGATGGACGCCACCTACTTTGGCACCATGATGGTCAAGATGGGCGACGCCGACGGCCTGGTCTCCGGCGCCTGCCACTCCACCGCCGACACCCTGCGCCCCGCGCTGCAGATCCTCAAGACCGCCCCGGGCACCAAGCTGGTCTCGGCCTTCTTCGTGATGTGCACCGACACCCCGCAGTTCGGCACCGACGGCACGCTGATCTTCGCCGACTGCGGCCTCAACATCAACCCGTCCTCCGACGAGCTCTCCGAGATCGCCATCGCCTCCGCTCACTCCTGGTCCACCTTCATGGGCAACGTTGAGCCGCACGTGGCCATGCTCTCCTACTCCACCATGGGCTCCGCCGGCGGCGAGGTCGCCAAGAAGGTCCAGGAGGCCGTGAAGTTCTGCAAGGAGAAGGCTCCTGAGCTCGCCATCGACGGCGACCTGCAGCTCGATGCCGCTATCGTCCCCACCGTCGCCCAGCTCAAGGCTCCCGGCTCCTCCGTTGCCGGCAAGGCCAACGTGCTCGTGTTCCCCGACCTCGAGGCCGGCAACATCGGCTACAAGCTGGTCCAGCGCTTTGCCGGCGCCGACGCCTACGGCCCCATCCTGCAGGGCATCGCCAAGCCGGTTAACGACCTTTCGCGCGGCTGCTCTGCCGACGACATCGTGGGTGTCGTAGCCATCACCGCCGTCCAGGCTCAGATGGCTGAGTAGCGGACATAGCCCCTCGGGACCCTACAGGGTAAAGCTCTGAAAACGTCCTCGGACATGCATGAAGCCCCCGCTGCGCACTACGTGCGGCTGTCTCTTATACACATCTGAC
>DXLY01000006.1:42003-48837 GCA_019414465.1 Collinsella sp. | reverse complement strand
GTCGGAAAGCGATCGAGCCACGCCGGCATGCGCGTCTCCACGCGCGGCACCTGCGTCTGCTGCAGCATGACCTCGGAAAGCCAGATGATATACGGGTCGCGCGTGCGGCGCCACGGAAGGTCGCGATAACGCAGGACCCCTTCCGAACGAATCATCGAACGAAAGGGGTCCTGAATCATGACAATGCTCCTTATGCGGCGCTATTCCTCCCGGCAAGCATACGCGCAAGCGGCGTACTCGGGAAACGCATCGCGGTCGGCGAACTTGGGATCGACAGCCGGAAACTGGCGATGGGCGACGATATCGCCGAGCGAAACGGAATCGAGATAGTCGCGCATCAGCGCCTGGGCTCCGGCCCACAGGGGATGATAGCAGCACGTGCCCATGCGCGCACAGTCGCCATCGGGCGCGGTGCAATCATTCATAACCATGGGGCCCTGAACGGCCTCTACGACCTGACGGATCGTGACATCGTCGGGGCTCACCTTAAGGCGCATGCCGCCATGAACACCACGCAGGCTCTCCACAATGCCGGCCTGAACCAAGCCGTGCTGAATCGAACGGGCAAACGAATACGGAACATTGACCTCTTCGGCAGCAGTGCGAACAGAAAGCAACCGCTCCGGCTCCTCGGCAAGCATCGCAAGCATGCGAAGGGCATAATCAGTCTTCCTCGATATGTCCATGTTTCCCCTTTCAAGGAATACGAACAGCTCGAACGAGCTCCGGGGCCGAGCTTGTGTCGAGACGCCAAATGACCGCCTGAACAACCAAATTATAAAATGGGTGTTCACTGAATGCCGCACTTGAAGACTAGCTGAATCAGGTACGGCCTAAAGTGCAATTTAGTATAACCGAACCCCCTGCTTCATTGAACAGATGTTGCGCAACAAACCCCCTGTTTGAACACATATATCAGTAGAGGCCGGCTCGCTCGTTGCAAATGCGGTGATTTGGATAAAGAGGCATATAAGATCGAGGGCCTATTAAACGCAAAAAGCCACGTCCGAAGACGTGGCTTTAATTGCGTTGGCGGGAAGTACGGGGCTCGAACCCGCGACCTCCGACGTGACAGGCCGGCGCTCTAACCAAACTGAGCTAACTCCCCAGGCAGTCGTTCGCGTTTGTTTCCGCTCGCGTGCGCTGCGGGGATTAGTATACACAGAAGTCTGTCCGCCGCGCAACAACTTTTTTGAAAAAGTTTTTCGGTCCCTCCGGGAGGGTCTCCGGGGCCGGCTGGCGCGGGTTGAGTTTGCTGCTCTACAGTCCTGCGCAAGACGGAAAGCACATTAAGTGCTTTCCTTTGCGTGCGGAACTCGCGACAAACTCAACCCGCGCCAGCCGGCCCCGGAGACCCTCCCTGCCGTCACTTGCTTCAAAGACTTTGTTCCTCGCCGCTTCCGCGGCTCGAGGTCCCCGTTCTCCTCGGCGGGGTTGTCTAAGATTGTTGTTGAACTTCGGCCTTTGGCTCAAAGAAAAACGGGAGATGCGATCTGCATCCCCCGTTTTTGTTGCACCTACTCTAGGTCAATAAATTTGATGCTCAGAATCTTGCCGTCCTTGACAAGCATTCTGGCCATGGTGGGGCCTCGGGTGCCTCTTGGATAGCTGGCACTGCCTGGGTTGAGGACCAGGCAGCGACCCACTTGGGCTTCTTTGGTTACGTGGGTGTGACCGTTGATAGCTACGTCCACGGATCCCACCGGGAGGTCTTCACGGTAGTGGGCTACGGCGAACTTGAGGCCTTCGTAGGTAAAGAGCGCCAAGCGGTCCACATCGGGGCCGTAGTCGCGGTAGTAGTCGTTATTACCCAGCACCGCTCGCACGGGGGCGATGGTGCGCAGGTGCTCGTAGTCCATCTCCGACGTAAGGTCACCGGCGTGGATAATCAGATCCGCACCCTTAAGCTCGTCCAAGAGCGCAGGCGAAAGATAGCCGTGGGTGTCCGAGATAATGTCGATACGCTTGGCGCTTGCACTGTTCATGGGATCCCTTCCGCAAAACGATTTGGTGCATTCATGCAAAAAGCCCCACGGCTCCGCAGACGATTTTGGTCTACAGGGCTGCGGGGCCAGTGTACTAGAGGCTCAGGGCCTTTTTGAGTGGCACGACGCGACGGCGCGAAACCGGTACGCGTTCGTCGACGCCCGTAATGCCCAGCTGGATAGCGCCCGAGGGAACCGTCTCGACGTCGGTGACACACGCCAAGTTGACGATATAGCGGCGGTGAACGCGGAAGAAGCCAAAGTCGCAGAGCTTGGCCTCGAACTGTGCCAGCGAGGTCGTGGACAAAAAGCGGTCATCGACCGTATAAATACAGGAGTAATCGTCCTTGGCCATAATAAAGCGAATGTCGTCCACGGGGATGAGGACCTTGCGGCCGCCCTTTTCCACCGGGATGCGCTCGATGGTCACCTTGCTGTCCGTGACAGGCTTGGCGCGTTGCATAACCTTATCGATCGCTCGATCCAGGCGAGCCTCCTCGACCGGCTTCATCAGATAGTCGACGGCATCCACATCAAACGCCTCGACCGCATGATCGCTGTACGCGGTTACGAATACGATCGCCGGCGGATTCTTGAGCTTATGCAGTGCCTCGGCAAGTTGCAGACCCGAAGCGCCAGGCATCGAGATATCGAGGAACACAACATCGACGCGGCTCTCCATAAGCATCTCGATAGCGGAGCGAACGCTCGACGCTTCTGCGATCGTGCCGATCTTGCCCGTCTGCTCGAGCAAGAAGCGAAGTTCCGAACGGGCCGGGGCCTCATCATCCACAATCATCGCACGCAGCATAGGGATAAAACCTTTCGTCAACTAACTACGTCGGGCATCCGCCAACTAGCGTTAAACCCGTAACCTATCATTCTACTCTTGAATGTCGAAGATGCTCTCCGACAAATCGAGATGCAGGAGCACTTTAGCGCCCTTGCCCGGGGCCGATTCGACGCGTGTATAAGAGTGCGGTCCATAAAAGCGATGGATGCGCTCCGAAATATTGTGCATGGCCACACCGGCGCCGCCGCCCTGCGGGGAGCTGGCGTCGGGACGGGCGGAGCGTTCGTCAAACAGTCTGGCAGCGGTGCCTTCGTCCATGCCCACGCCGTTATCGGCGACCACAATCAAAATCGCATCTTCGCCATCCCTGTGGACCGACACGTCGATCCTCAGTGCATCGTCGTCGCCCATACCATGGCGCACGGCATTCTCGACGATTGGCTGGATTACAAATGCCGGCACCAGCGTGTCCTCGACGTCCTCGGACACGTCGAAGGTCGCCAGCACGCGATCCTCGCCAAAGCGCGCCTTCTCAAACGTCAGGTAGCGCTTGGTCTGCGCGACCTCGCGCGACACGGGAATGAGCGAGCCCGAATTGTCGAGCGTGGCGCGATAGAACGAGGAGAACTCGCGCAGCAGCTCGCGGGCGCGCAGCGGATCGGTACGCGTAAACGACGCGATGGTGTTGAGCGTGTTGAACAGGAAGTGCGGGTTGATCTGCGCCTGCAGGGCACGCACCTCGGCACGGGCCGTGAGCTCCTTTTGCACCTCGAGCTCGTGGATGGCGAGCTGCGTGGACAGGATCTCGGCAAAACCCGAGGCAAGCGCGTACTGAGTGCGGTCGACGGCACGCGGGGTCTTGTAGTAGAACTTGAGCGTGCCGACGGTGCGGTCACCCACCTTGATAGGAGCGATGATACCGGCGGGAACATGGTTGTGCGAGCCATCCGAACCCACCACGTCCACCACACGGTTGAACGACTGGACGATACCGTGCTCGATGACGTAGCGCGTGGCAAGTGTGTGGATGGGCGAATCGGGCAGCAGCTTTTCCTCAAACTCGCCCGCGCAGGCCAGCACGTTGCTCTCGTCGGTGATGGCAACCGTCATGGCACGCGTCTCGGGCAAAATGCGCTGGCACACCAGACGCGCCGACTCCTGCGTCAGACCGCCTTTGATGTCCTCGAGCATGGCAGAGGCCACCGAAAGCGTCTCTTCGGTGTACTGCGAACGCACCGAATCGGGATTGAGCGTCAAATAGATAAAAATGCACAGAAAGATGCACAGCAGTGCGCAGGCGACCACGGTCGCGATCGGCTCGATTCCAGTCGCCAGGGCAAAAATAAAGTACACCAGCACGCAAATGGCGCAGACAACGGCGATCACGCGAAAGATTGATATTGAATTATCGCGCTGGGCGCGGCGGTCGATCATTCAGTCCCCTCCAGGATGCTGGTCAGTTGTGCGTCGTGCCAGAGCCCGTCCATGATCTTGGGCCAGAAGCTCTGGAAACGCAGGTAGCTTGCGGCGTTTTGGCGCGCGTAGGTCTTGGCCTCGTCAATACCGTGACGCCAAATGCGCAGGTATCCCTCGTGCTCGCGGGTAAACATGCTGCGGACCATGGCGGTTTTGCGCACGCGGTCGTCGAGCTCGCGCGAAATCCACGGGCCCGGATAGGGCATGAGCGACGCGGCCGTGACGGGAACGAGCTCCTGCTGGTGCGCAGCAAACGTCAGCTTGGCACGCTCGTAGTACCAACGGTACACATCCTGCATAAAGCGCGGCGAGCGCTTCTCGGACTCGGGCGGCAGGTGACGAACGACCCACTCGTTGTCAAACCACACGTCGTAGCCAAACATGCGCATATTAAAGAGGTAATCTAGGTCCTCGCCTCGGGTGATAAACGGGTCAAACGCCACACGGGTAAAGGCGCGGGCATGAAGCGCCACAAGGCCGCCGCACACGTAGTTTGAACGAGAGATACGGGTGCCCGAGAGCGCCTTTTTCATCCAGCGATTAAACTCGATGCGTTTGGTCCACCAACGATGGCAAATGCCCACCTTGTCTGTGGGCGCCAACGGCGATCCGTCTCGATCGTAAAAGTAACCGCTCTTAACCAAAATCGGCAGGCCTTGACGCGTCTGCTGGCCCAGTGCATAGGTCGCGCGCTTCATAAAGTCGGCATCGATAACGGTCTCGTCGTCATCCAAAAAGACAACGGCATCGTGGCCGAGCACCGCAGCGCAGGCAAGCCCCATATTGCGAATGGCGCCATATCCGCGCAGACTCACGCACTCGCCCGAGCCCTTGGGAGCATTCTGCGCCACACGGTCGGCGATACGCGATGCCTGGTTGTTGGTAACCACGGTGACCTTGAGCGTAGGGTGCGCGTCGACGATTTCGTGGACACGCTTCGACACATCAGCCGTGGCCGAGATGGGACAGACCACCAAAAGGATAATCCTCGGAATGTCGCGCACCTGCTCGAGCGAGGCCAGGCAGCGGTCGAGCTCGGGATTGGTGGCGTTGAGCTTCGTCGAGTGGTCATAGACGCCGGGAGCGTTTGCACGGGCATCATCGCCCGCCCAGTATGTTGGAATCACAACCGTGGCGTTCATGCCTTCCCTCCCTGCAACACAAAAACGGGGCGCCGCCAAACACAGGCGACGCCCCGCGACCTAGCTGATTCCATCATACCCACTTGGGCAAATCATTGCTCGCAAGTCGCAATGTTTATTGCGGATAACCCCAAAAGAGTACCGCGGACAGGCACAATAGCCGCTCGCTTCTATGCGGCCCGCTCTGCCGCCTGAGTCATGCGAGACAGGCGGACCAGCAGCACAAAGCCAACGACCAGCAGCACGCCAATGGAAAGGACGCCTAGCGACGGGTTGCCGGTCAGCGAGGTGACGACCGACACTAGGAAGGTGCCCATGACGCTTGCATAACGACCAAAGATGTCAAAGAAGCCGTAGTACTCGTTGGATTTTTCCTTAGGGATAATGCGGCCAAAGTAGCTACGGCTGAGCGCCTGCACGCCGCCCTGGAACAGACCGACCATAATGGCAAGCACCCAGAACTCAAAGGCGGTCTTTAGGAAGAATGCGGCGAACAGCACAATGCCCATGTAGGCGGCGACCGCCACCAGGATCATATTGAGCGTGCCCACGCGTCCGGCGAGCTTGCCGTAGATGATGGCGGACGGAAAGGCCACGAACTGCGTAACGAGCAGCGCCAGCACCAGCTGGGTCGAGTCGATGCCTAAAGCCGAGCCGTAGCTGGTAGCCATGGAAATGACCGTGTGGACGCCATCGATATAGAAGAAGAACGCGATCATGTAGACCAGCACGGTCTTGTTGTGGGCAATCTCGCGCATGGTGTGTCCGACCTCGGAGAACACACCGCCCACGATGTGGCCGATGGTGTCCTCGGGACCGCGCTCGCGACCGTACTTTTGCTTATAGGTGCGAATGAGCGGCAGGGTAAAGATGAGCCACCAGGCACCAGTGATGATAAACGACAGACGCGTTGCCAGCATGGTGGGGACGCCAAGAGCGGGGCCACCCATGATGAGCGCCAGGCAGATGATGAACGGCACGGTGGAACCGATGTAGCCCCAGGCATAGCCCGAGCTAGACACGGCGTCCATGCGCTCGTCGGTGGTAATGTCGGGCAGCATGGCGTCGTAGAACGTCATAGAAGAGTTAAGGCCGATGGTGCACAGCACGTACACGGTCAAAAATGCCATGGCGGACATTGGGATAGCCTGCGCCAGGCAAAGCACCAGGCCCGTGAGGAAGAAGCCCAAGAAGAACTTGATCTTGTTGCCGGCGTAATCGGCAAGCGCGCCCAGAATGGGCATGAGCATAGCGATGACCAGCGAGGCGATCGTCTGCGCGTTGCCCCAGGCGACCACCAGGTCTGCCGAGGAAGCACCGGTATTGATGGCGTTAAAGTAGATGGGCACCACCGAGGTATTGAGCAACACGAGGGCCGAATTGCCCACATCGTACATAACCCAGTTACGCTCGAGCTTGGTGTATTTCATGGACAGGG
>DXLY01000006.1:14713-41903 GCA_019414465.1 Collinsella sp. | reverse complement strand
GGTCACGGCTTCCATATCGCCGGTCTCGATAAAGCGGGCGACCGTGCACTCGTAATCGACCAGCGCGCGGTCAAAGACCTCGGGGAAACTCTCGTTCGAGACCTCGTCAGTAAAGGGGTTCTTCCATGCCAAGTGGCCCAGGTTGCCGGTACGCTCGGGCAGCTCGGTCGTCACACGGTGCGCAAGGCCGTCGAGCAGCGAATAATCGTGCACCAAGCCCTCGAGCAGGGCAATCGCGCGCGTCTTGGCCGAACCGGCCGGCTCGATAGTGCGGTAGAGCAGCTGCATGTCGGCTACGGCGCCGGCGTACTCCCCCGCCGGGATGTCGATACCGTACACGCGCCCGGCGACGTAGCTCATCAGCACACCGGCCACGCGATTGATGCGGTCGGTGGTGACGATCTCGCCCGCCGGCGGATAATCCTCGACCGTGGCCCCGTCACGTTTAAGCTGCAGCATCAGCACGTCCAGGTCGCTTTCGAGCACGGCGTGAACTTGACTGCCCGAAGCCTCGAGCTCGGGGTCGGACTCAACAATGCCAAACTGCTGCTCGTAGACAAAGGGGTGGGCATTGCGGTCGAGCACATAGTGCGACAGCAGGCCCAGCGCAAAGGCGCGGCCCAGATTGGCGTCGCGCGGCTGCAGGTGCGACACGCCGTCGCGCAGGCATGAGAACTGGCGCGACATGCGCGAGCGGTGCATGACCTGAGCAAGCAACGTACAGTCGGAAATGCGCGGCGTGAGCATGTGGAAGAAAAACGGGTCGGGACCTTGGTTTCCCAGGATAAAGGCGATGCGCTCCTCGTCGGACGTGATAACGCCCTGCGGAAGACGGTCGATACTTTCTTCGCCAAACAGATGATGCGTAATGAGCGCGGGCATAATGATCCTTTCGATTTCATTCGATGTCACCCATTATGCCCACCGTGCGGTCATGCCAAACCTGCGGCGATAAACGATGGCATGCAGACCGCCTACGCAAGTCCCAAGTGCGCCTTGACCTCGGCAGCGCGACGGCGGGACACGGGCACCGTCGAGCTCACGCGGTCGAGCCTGAGCTCCATCAGGCCCGTGGAGCCGATCTCGACATTATGCACGTCTTCCAAATTGACCAGATAACTGCGGTGGACACGAATAAAACCCTCGGAGGCCAGACGCCGCTCGAGCGAGGAAATCGACTCATTGATCAGGTATGTTCCCTCGGCACAGACCGCATTGCAAAAATCGGCGCGCGCCTCAAAGTAGCAGACATCCGCCACGGGAATGAACACCCTTTTGCCCCCGCGATCCACCGTCAGGCGCAAAGGCTGGCGCGGAGCATGGACGACACGGCGAGCACCCAGAGCAGTCTCGATCTTGTCGAGTGCCTTTGACAGGCGGGCATCCTCGACCGGTTTGACGACGTAATCGACGGCATCGAGGTTATAGGCATCGGCCGCGTACTCGGCAAATGCCGTCACAAACACCACGACCGGCGGCGTCTTTAGGTTCTGCAGCGTCTCGGCAAGCTCAATTCCCGAGCGACCGGGCATGGTAATGTCTAAAAACAGCACGTCGGGCTTGTTCGACAGAATCGACTCCACGGCTTCGGTAACATTGCCCGCCTCGGCAATCTGGCCCACACGCATATCCTTTTCCAACAGATAGCGTAGCTCAGCCCTAATTGGAGGCTCATCATCAACCACCAGGATGTTCCAGCCTTCGGACATATGCGCTTCCCCTCTTTTTCTCTCAATCCAACCGCGTGCTACACCGTTAGCGGCGCCGGCTCATGCGGCTCGCCGTTCAACTCAACGATGACCTGCGTTCCCACGCCCTCCTGGGACTTCACGCGCATGCCGGAATCTTCTCCGTAAAAGAAATGGATGCGCTGAAGCACGTTGAAGAGCGCCAGGCCGCAACCTCGCTTGACGGAGCCGTCGGCGGTAATGCTCTCGGGCTCCTCTCGGCGATGCTGCTCAAACAGATGCGCGCAGACTTCTTCGCTCATACCGATGCCGTCGTCTTCGACGATGATCTCCAAACCGTCATCGGTCTCGAAAGCCCTAACACGAATAGAAAGCGGCTCGGTCTCGCGCTGCGCGTGCTTGATACAGTTTTCGAGCAGCGGCTGCAAGATAAACGGCGGTACCAGGCTGTCGCGCACCTCAAAGTCGATGTCGACCGAGACGCGCAGACGGCCGTCGCCATACCGGGCCTGCATAAGATTGATATAACGAGTGCCCTGTTCCACCTCGTGCTCGAGCGTGGTGAGCGTATCGGAGTCAGAAAGCGTCTGACGATAGTAGTTGGAGAAGTCGATCAGCAGCGATCGTGCCTTGTCGGGCTCGGTTCGAACGAGCGACACGATGGTGCTGATGGTATTGAATAGAAAATGCGGGTCGACCTGCGACTGCAGGGCGCGAAGCTCCACGCGGGCCGTGAGCTCGTCCTGGCGCTCGAGCTCAAAGCTGGCGAGCTGCGTGGAAATGAGATCGGCAAAGCCCGAGGCCAACGCCGTCTGGCGCATATCGATGCTGCTCAGGCGGGGGTAATACAGCTCGAGCGTGCCCACGCAATGCCCGCGCACGGTCAGTGGCGCGACAATGCCGGCGCGCAGACGGGGAAAATAGCCGCCCGTCTCATTGGAGGCGTCACGCGAAAATACACTCTGTTCGCCGGACTCGATCACGTTGAGTGTGGTCTTGAGCACAACCGGGGTGCCGGCGGGACACTTTGTCGAATCCTCGCCCCAACTTGCCAACACCTGTTTGCCGTCGGTAAAGCAGATGGCCGACGCGATGGTCTCGGACAGGATGATTTTGGAAGCACCCAGTGCCGCTTCGGGCGTAAGGCCGCGCGACGTGTAGGCGAATATTTTAGATGCAATGGCGAGTGTACGGTCGGTTGCACTCGATGTGAGGTCGTCGGGGACCACAAAGACATACGAGAAAAAGAAGCACAGCATGACCAGGCCGGCAATAACGACAACGCCCGGAACGGGATTGGGATTATCGGTTAAATCCCAGATAAGCAGCAGGATAAGCGCCGGAACGACAATACCGAGCAGGATGGCCTGAACCACATGCTGGGCCGTACGAAAGACCTTGGTAGAGTTGTAGCTCTTGCCCAGAATCAGCCTGTTTAAATCCACCGTCATCCCCTCTTGTCCGTAGCACCCATAGCAATGGAGAGGGCCGCAAGCGACCCTCTCCATTGCATTATGCAATCAAAAACTGTGTTTTACATCAAGCCATCGACAAACGGTATCTTAGGCGCTGTATTTGTTAGCCTCACCAAAAGTGCCGGCCTCGACGATCCAGCCGTCCTTCATGATGACGTCCATGTTGTCGGTGTTGAGCACGTGGATGTCGGCGGCGACGTCACCGTTGACAACCAGCAGGTCGGCGCACTTGCCGGCCTCGATGGAACCGGTCTCGTCCTCGATGTGGCACATCTTGGCACCGTTGAGGGTGGCGCAGGTGATGGTCTCGACCGGAGTGAAGCCGATCTTGTCGACGAACTCGTACATCTCCTCGATGGAGCAGGTGCCGTACGGGGTGACGAAGGAGAAGGAGTCGGAGCCGATCGTCATGACGACGCCGCGCTTCTTGGCCTCGCGCAGGCAGTCGTAGTTGCGCTGCAGCTCCTTCTCGACCAGGGTGCCCTCGTACTTGTCGTGCAGCTCGGGGACGTAGACGGGCGGATAGGTGGCGTACCAGGTGGGCAGGAAGGCGATCGTCGGGGTGAAGAAGGTGCCCTGCTCGGCCATGAGGTCCATGGTGCGCTCATCGATATCGAAGCCGTGAATCAGCTGCTCGCAGCCAAAGCGAACGGAATCGTAGGCAGCGGCGTGGTTGTTGTAGCAGTGGCTCCACACGGGGATGCCGACCATCTTTGCCTCTTCGACCACGGCCTGGATCTCCTCGGAGCAATAGTGCTGGTCGCGACCGGAGTCCCAGCGCCAGATGCCGCCACCGGTAGCCCAGATCTTGATGGCATCGGGGTTCTCACGCAGGCGACGACGGACGGCCTTGCGCAGATCCCAAGGACCGTCGACCTGGTCGCCCCAGGGGTGGGATTCCTTGTTGAGCTCCTGGGTGCAGTGGTGGGAGTCACCGTGGCCGGCAACGCGGCAGAAGCCCAGACCGGTGGCCAGAACGCGCGGGCCCTTAAAGACGCCCTTGTCGATGCAGTCACGGATCTGGATACCAAAGCGGCCGATCTCGCAGACGGTGGTGAGGCCGTGGGTGAGGCAGTCGTAGGCCTGCTTGACGGCGACGGCCTGCTTCTCGAGGAGCGGCTGCATGACCCAATCGGTGTCATCGTCGGTCAGGTTGCCCGAGAAGTGCAGGTGGGTGTCGATCAGGCCGGGAAGGACGGTCTTGCCGGCGGCGTCGATAACCTCAACGCCCTCGGGAAGGTCCTGCATAGTGCCGGCGTACTCGATCTTGCCGTTGTCGTCGACGAGAACGAGGGAGTTCTCGACCGGCTCGGCACCGGTACCGTCGATGAGCTTGCCGCCAACGATTGCATACTTAGTGGACATGGTTCCTCCTTATGGATCCATATAGTGGGCGAGGCCGTGTTGGGTTAAGGCCTCACAAAACTACCCAAGTGGTGCCGGGTTCGGTGCGCGGGAGAGAGGATCCCGCGCACCCGATCCGCCCCGGCTAGGCGTTATTTTTTGCGGGAATTGGTGAAGGCCATGAGGGCCAGGCCAATGGCCAGCCAGCCGATCACGATGCTCCACTCCACCATGTTGAGGGAGGCGGGAGAGAACGGGATCACGAGCAGGCCGATGATGACGGCGCAGGCAGCGACAGCGAGGCAGATGCCAAACTTGCCGCCGGGCACCTCGTAGGGACGAGGCAGGTCGGGCTCGGTGAAGCGCATGCGCAGGCAAGCGAGGGCGACCATGCCGCAGGAGAAGATGAAGGCGAGGGCCGACACGTTGGTCAGAGGAATGAGCATGTTCTTGCCCAGGAACGGACCGATGACGGTGATGACGCCCAGGACGACGCAGGCGAGCTTGGGAGCGCCGGACTTGGGATCGACCTCGGCGAATTTCTCGGGCAGCTGGCCCTTGCGGCCCATGGCAAGCATGATGCGGCTCGTGGCGCCGTAGAAGGAGTTCATCGGGCCCATGGGTCCAAGCGTGGCGATTACGAGCATGGCCAGGTACAGAAGCATGTTGATGCCCTTGAGGCAGGCAAGCGCGGGAACCGGGCTCTTAACAAACTCATGCCAGTCGAGGATGGTGCCGAACGAGTAGATGCAGACCATGTAGAAGCCGCCTGCGGCCAGCAGGGCTAGGGAGATGATCTTGCCGAACTTGTTCCAGTTGAGGCCCTCGGCTGCTTCCTCAGCCTGCTGAGGAATGGTGTCGAAACCGGCGTAGAAGAACGGGGTCAGAACCAGGACCGACACGATGCCGGCGAACAGGCTGGTGCCCTCGGTAGCGGGCTTGCCGCCGCCAGCGCCGGTGACCTGGGAGAACACGGGCATGGCGTGTTCCGGCGAACCGGTGAACAGCGAGACGCCCATGGCGAGCAGCATGCCGCAGAGCAGGGCCTTGGTCAGGAAGGCCTGGAGCTTGGCGGCCGAGCTGGCACCGCGGAAGTTGAGGAAGATGACGTAGACTGCAAAGCCGAGCGCGATCAGCGTCGGGAACAGGTAAACGTCGGCGCCCAGGATGGTATAAAGCTTGACGGCACGCAGCCACTCAAGACCGGGCAGGCTGCCGAACATCTCGGACACGAGGGTCGAGATGGCGATTGCCTCCCACGGGCACAGGATACCGTTGCCCAGGGCCAGGAGCCAACCGGTGATGTAGCTCAGCGTACGGCCAAAGCTACGATCGACATACTCGACGATGCCGCCCGAGATGGGGATAGCAGCCGTGAGCTCACCGAAAACAGCTCCGACGGGCACGAGGAAGATTGCACCCAAGAGGAATGCGATCATAGCGGGAACGGGACCGCCGCCCACGACCATCCAGTCGCCGACCTGCAGAACCCAACCGGTACCGATGATGGCACCGAAACCGATGGTGAAGAAGTTCCAGAGCGAAAGCGTTTTCTTCATGCCACCGTTACCTTCGACTGCAACTTCTGCGTTCTTGTCCGCCATTGTTCCCCTCCTTTCCTTATTGACGCCTCTTTGGCGTCACCCCTTGCGCGGTCTGTTTTGCCGCGCGCTTTTATTTCGTGGCTTTAAGATACGGCCTTGGCACAGCAGCGCCGCTTGTGGCTCGACCGAAGGCAGAACTGCAAAACGAACGGCGCCGTTTTTGGGACGAACGGCGAGGGGCGTCACTCGGTGCGAGCGTCCGTTTTGATGGCGCGATTCAATCGCTCGCGGAGGGCGTCGTTTTATGGCGCCAGGCTCGCTCCCGTCCATGCCGCTTACCGAGGTTTTGGCGTATGTCCTCATTTGCTGCACGTCTTTTTTGTAGGATGGACGGGTTATACATGAGACGAGGCGGTACAAATGGCATACGAATACAATGACGGCGAACGGCAGCGAAACGTTCGCCTTGCCGGGCGTACCACGCCGACGCCCAGAAGTGCCACGAGCAGCAATCCGCAACGCCCTCAAGAGCAACCCAAGCCTTCGTCTCGGCAGCAGACAAACAGAACACGGCAGAGTGGCCGTCCGAGCACGGGCACAAGCGCACAGCAAGATAGCCGCTTGGGCGCGCGCACTCGACAGCGCCAAGCCGAGGTTCCGCAACTGCGCCGCAACGGCGCACGTCAGCCCGGAAGCCATATCAACCGCTTCTTTTCGCATCCCCAAGGCGGACGCGACGGCAAGCCCTACCGCTCGACATCGTTCGTGAATGCCCCCGCCCTGCCGGCTCGTCGGCTTTGCCTCGCACTGTGCTCTATCCTCATCTGTCTGGTCTTTGTGCTTATGAGCTCCTGTATGTCCCACGGCTCGGCCGGTCTCGAGCCCACCGCCGAGGACAAGCTGCTCAAGGCCCCCGTCGCGCCCGGTTATTCTTTCGCCTTTTCGACCCCGCGCTCGCAATGGCAAGCCGGCACGATGCCCCATATCTATCAGATCGACCCTGCATGGTCGGAGCTGCCTTACGCCGGCGGTACCATCCGCCAAAATGCTTGCGGGCCTACGTGCCTCACCATGGTCTATATCTTTAAGACGGGACGCACCGATATGACTCCCGTCGATATGTGCGCGCTTTCCGAGGCAGGCAATTACGCCCCCACCGGTGCAACCGAATGGTCGTTTATGACGAGCGGTGCGTGGCAGTTGGGACTTAACGGAACGGAGCTTCATAACGATCGCGACTCGATGACTCAGGTGCTGCGTTCGGGAGCGCCCGTCATCGCCGCCGTTCGGCCGGGCACCTTTACCAACGTGGGCCACTACATTGTACTTTACGGTATTGACGACGCCGACCAGATTGAAGTCTTCGATCCCAACTCGGCCAGCCGCAGCGCCCGCCGCTGGGGCGTCGTAGAGGTCCTCAACGAAGTCGAAGCCATGTGGGCCTACTACTAGTCATTGGGCACTCATTGGGGACAGACTTAAATGAGTGGTCGTCGAGGACAGTCTTACGGACGCCGGCCGAGAGCAGACGAAAAGGGCCATCCCGAACTGCTTGGAACTGCCAGCACGGAAAGCGCATCCTGCTTTGGGGCCCAATAGCGGGATGCGCTTTCCGTTAGCGGCCCGTTTGGGAAACTAGGGACCGCTTTTCGACAAAAATCCGGGATGCATTTTCCGATTGAGGGCCTCAAGGGAAACCGCACCCCATGTTGGACGCTCATTCTGGGATGTGCTTTCCGCAGTTGATCGATGCGGCCTTTAAGGACTGTCCCAAACTGCCGGCAGGAAAGGAACGTCCCCAAGTGCCGGGTTTCCGCAGCCTGCAATGCTCCTCATGAACAGCCGCCTCAATAACAAAAGCCCCCGCGGCCGAAACGGGCCACGGGGGCAGCAGGCTTGCAAGGGTTAACTCAAGTCCTCGCCATTTGATGCAATGACCTTTTGATACCAGCAGAAGCTGTCCTTTCGGTAGCGATCGAACGTGCCTTTGCCCGTATCATCGGCATCGACATAAACAAAGCCATAGCGCTTCTTCATCTGCCCCGTCGAGGCCGACACCAAATCGATACAGCCCCACGGCGTGTATCCCATCAGGTCAACACCGTCCTCGACAATTGCATCGCGCAGCGCAAGAATATGCCTGCGCAGGTAATCAATATGATACGCATCGTGGACTTTGCCGTCTTCCAGCGCATCGAGTCCGCCCACACCGTTCTCGGCGATAAAGAGCGGAAGATGGTAACGATCGTGGTAGCCGGCAAGCGTCACGCGCAAACCCAGCGCATCGATCTGCCATTTCCAGGCAGTCTCTTTATCCTTGAGGTACGGATTGCGCAGCGTCGGGAACACGTTGCCCTCCGCCTTCTCAGCGATCACCTGGTCATCGGCGCACACCAAGCGCGAGCAATAGTACGAGAACGAAATGAAGTCGACGGTATGCTCGGCCAGATACTCCGTATCGCCCGGCTCAAAGGGCACGTGAACACCCTCTTTCTCGAGCGCACGCAGCTTCCAAGTAGGATAGGCGCCCGCAGCCATCACGTCAGTGTAGAAGTAGCGGCCGCGGTCCTCCTCATACGCAAGCCATACGTCCTCGGGCGCACAACGGTACGGATAGGTCGCACCGGCAGCGATCATGCAACCCACCTTGTTTGCGGGATCGATCTTGTGCAGGATCTCGACAGCGCGAGCGCTCGCCATAAACATATGGTGCGAGAACGCCGCGGTCACGGCTGCACGGTCACGCTCATCCTCGAGCGTGACGCCCGCGTTGAGATAGGACAGCGCCACGCTGTTGATCTCGTTGAAGGTGAGCCAATAACGCACGAGGCCCTGGTACGCACGTCCGACGGTCTCGACGTAGTGCGCATACCGCTCGATCATCTCTCGGCTTTGCCATCCACCATAACGCTCGACCAGAGCCAACGGATAGTCGTAGTGCGACAGCGTCACGAGCGGCTCGATTCCGTGCTCGCGCAGCGCCTCGAATACCTGACGGTAAAACTCCAAGCCCTCACCGTTGGGCTCGGCCTCCATCCCTGTGGGAAAAATACGGCTCCAACAAATTGAAAGACGCAGGCACTTAAAGCCCATCTCGGCAAAGAACTCGACGTCCTCGCGCCAATGATGGAAGAAGTCGTTGCCCCAACGGCATGGATACAGCCTGTCCGGATCATCCACGGGCTTTTGCCTGCCAAACATCACATCCCAGCGGTCGGGACCCTGTGGAATCAGGTCGGAGTGCGACATACCGCGGCCGCCCTCGTTCCAGCCCCCTTCGGCCTGGTTGGCAGCGAGCGCGCCGCCCCACAAAAAGCCCTCGGGCATACCGGCAGCAGACGTTCTGTCAAAGTAACCCATGCTACTCAGTATCCTTGGCAGAAGCTGCCGCGGCGTTCTCCTGCTCCTGTGCCAGGAGCTGGTTGTCGTACACCTTAAAGAACGGGTACCAGACCACAGCCATGACCACGATCAAAACGATCGTAAATACCCAGATACGCGGGTCGAGGCACTGGATAAAGCCCTGAACGAAGATGGGGAACGTGCCGCTCACCAAGATGTAGAAGTTAGAGACAAGACCCAGTGAGATTGCACCCCAATACAGCAGGGCCGAAATCATACCGCCCAGCACAAACGGAATCATGAGGATCGGGTTGAAGATGATGGGTGCGCCAAAGATCGCGGGCTCGGAGATACGGAAGAAGCTCGGCACGATCGATGCCTTGCCAAATGCCTTGAGCTGCTGCGACTTTGCCTTAAACGCGCAGAGCGCCACAAAAGAGAACGTATTGCCCGTGCCGCCGATGAGGTTGATGACCATCGACATGAGTACCGGGTGGAACTCAAGCGGCTGCCCAGCAGCGTAGAGCGAGGCGTTGGCAGCAAAGGCGGCAAGCGTGACCGGGGCGGTGATGGGCATCACGATCATGTTGCCGTGGACGCCAAAGCACCAAAACAGCAGCGTCATGAAGCAGATAAGCAGTGCGCCGGGCACAGAGTCAACTGCGACGGAAAGCGGGGCAGCGAGCAGCTTCTCGATAACCGAGGGGATGGACAGCGTGGGATCAATCATCTGGATCAGCAGGTTGCCACCAAAGAAGATGAGGATGTTGGCGAGCATAGGCACGATGGCGCCAAAGGTTTCGGACAAAAACGGCGGCACGCCATCGGGCATCTTGATGGTGATGCCCTTGGTCTGGCAGAAGCGCGTGACCTCGACGGAGACCAGGGCAACGATGATGGCGGTAAACAGGCCCTGCGCACCCAGATAGGTGCAGGGGACCGCCTGGAGCACGGACTCGTCGGCAAGCTGGTAGTAGGACGACGGCGCCGCGGCGATCAGGAACATCACCAGCGAGGTCATACCGGCGTTAAGCTTGGGCATCTTGTAGGTGCCCGCCAGGTTATAGGCGATTGCGAACGTCACGATCACCGACAGTATGCCCATCGTCATGTTGAACGGGATGAGCAGCGTGAGCTTATTGGCCGTGGCAAAATCGAGCCAAGGGCCAAAGACGGACCAGAACCCGCCCTGCGCCACCAGGTCGGCCGTGACCGGCGGGTTGGCGATGATCATAAAGACGGCAGAGACCAAGATGAAGCTGATCGCGCTCATAAAGCCCTTTTGCATGGAGGCAAAGTGGCGCTCGGTGCCGCAGAAATTGGCAATAGGGGTCAGTTTTTCCTGAAGCAGGGTCATGAACTTTTCCATGGTCGCCTCCTAGCCCAACAGCGACTGGGCGAGTGCCAGCACGTTGGCGGCGTTGCCCATGCCGTAGTCCTGTGCGGGGATGACCGCGGTCGGCTTACCGCTCCCCTGCTTGACGGTGTTGAGCTGGTAGGACACCTGCGGCCCCAAGAGCAGCACGTCATAATCGGCGCAGGTCTCCTGATACTCGCCGATACCCACCGCATCGATATCGAGCTCGATGCCGTTTTGCTCCGCGTATTTCTCAAGTTTCTTCATCAGAATGCTTGTAGACAGGCCAGCTGCGCAAACAAGAAGGATCTTCATAAGGGATTCCCTTCGCATTGATTGGTTGGATAGTCGCCGCACGCCGTTAGGCGTTCTTGACTGCAGTGCGCTCATACAGGCAGATCAGCTCCTGCACGAGCTCCTGAGCAAGCATGGAGCACATGAGGTGGTCCTGAGCATGGACCAGCAACACATCCACCGACAGATGCTCGCCCGCCGCCTCGGTCGAAAGCAGCTGCGTTTGGATGTGGTGAGCCTTGATTCCCGCATCCTTTGACTGCTTCATGAGTTTGGCGGCAGCGTCAAAATCCCCCGCCTTTGCCTTTTCAAGGGCTTCGAAGGCAAGGCTGCGTGCCTCTCCCGCTGCAGCGACCAGCTGAAACGAAACCATCTCGGTTCCCTGATCGTCCATAACGATCTCCTCTCCCGTGATGTTTGGTTTGTACTTGAATATTCGAAACACCTATCTCCCGCCCGCAATCCTCGAGGTTTATTGCAGGTAGATTGACAGGGTCATCGACAAAAGAAGTCTTAAGCCGTATGCGCTTGCACAAGCGCCATCAGCTCATGCCAGGACCGGCGCTCGCGTAAGCGCTCGACCCCCTGGCGGTCCATAAAGATCTCAGCGAGCAGCGAGCTCAAGATCCGCGCCTCATCGCCGCCCGACCGGGCAAACGACACCATAAAGACGATATCGACCTCATGGCCGTATTCGTCCCAAAGAATGGGATGTTCGAGCAGGCCCACGGTAACAAAGGCCTCGGCGCTCAAAGGATGCATCCCATGGGGCATGGCCACCCCATTGCCAAACGAGGTGGCACTCGCGCTCTCGCGCTCGGCAACCTCTTGGGCAAACTGGGCATCGACACGGCCGCTCTCGACGGCGCGCTCGGAGAGATATCGGAGAACGGCCTGCTTCGACGACGCCTCAACGCGGTTGAAGAACAGGGCACGGCTAAAGAAAGCGCTCAGGGAGTCCGATTGCGCAGCGTCATCACTCAGCACCTTGCGGATAGCGTTGACATCGCTCGTCTCCAAGAAGAAATCGACCTCGCGGACGGGCACAGGCAACTTGACGTTGAGCGGCACCGTTGTGAACACGTAGTCGATGTGCGAAAAGTCGAGCGTTCCCACGCGGGCGACGTCGCATGTCTCAATCGACTCGATATACATACCAAACTGCTTGCGGTACTGGTGCTCGAGCATACGGGCGCTTCCCGCTCCCGAGGCGCACACGATCAGGATGCGTTTGCGACGCGGCTGGTCGGCTTGCTGCTCGAGGGCCAGGGCAAATGCCATGGCGATGTAGCCGAGCTCCTCATCAGAGGGCTGGCTGCCAAAATGACGCTCGAGTACCTGCGAGGTGCCGGCCGCCATCGAATAGGCCAACGGAAACCTCGTCTTGATATCGGGCAGCATGGGGTTATCCATATGCATGTGATATTCAAGGCGATAACCCAGAGGGCCAATATGCCGAGCAAGGTTCATGCGAAGTTCAAGATCGCTGCTAAAGTCAAACCTAAACTCATCGTTGACCGTACGTACCATCTCGGAAGCAATCTCCCACATCTCGTCCGAGATAACGGCAGAGCCCTTCTCGGGCACGCCCGTGCCCCTGCCGAGCAAATGGATTGCGATAAAGGCAACCTCTTCTCGGGGCATGCTCACGCCCAGGGCATCCTTGATGTTTGCGGCAATCTGGAAAGCCGCGGCGTATTCGCGCGTTCCCTCCAGTTTTTGAACGTCCGATTCTGCAGCTGGGACATAGCAGCCCTGCTCGATGCGGCCAAGAGCGATGTAAAGATGCATGATGAGATTGCGGGATGCCAGCGAGCTCACCGTGACGGGCGAGGCCGTCAGAGCATCGTCCACACATGCGGCGATGGACCGCAGGTGCTCGGCGAGCTTTGCATCGTCGGTGTCGGGCAACACGGGCCTCACCAGCGAGGCCAGGCACAGGCGCCGTTGCGACTCCCCGCCCGCAACGCGGATTCCGTAGCGTGGGCGCTTTTCAAGCGTTAAGTCAAATTGGGCGAGTTTCTGCTCTACCAGACGCATGTCATTGGACAGAGTCCGCGCCGAAACGTAGAGTAAATCCGCATACTCCTCAATCGTCACCCACTGGGACCGCATTAGGAGGTCGTTAAGAAGGAAGGACACACGGCCGTCGCGCGTATCAGGAATGCCCGGATGGGCCAGAGCCGCACCGTCTAGCAAGCGAGCAAGCTCATCTGCACGTGCAACATCGATACGATACTGCCCCTTGCTGCCAACGATGCGTGCAACCCCTGCAAGGTTGTCGTTTGCGCGATGGATATAGTTTCTCACGGCGCGCTCGCTTACCTCGAGACGCTTGGCAAGTACCGCGACAGCGACAGGCTGAGCGTCCTCGATCATATTTACAAGCTGCTTGACGCGAGCATCCATGTCCTCCTCCTTTCCCTGCGTCTAGTCTAACGCGGTAAAGAATGACACTCCACGTCGCGCTCGTTCCGCCAACTCGGAACAGGTTGCGGGGAGTCCAGCTGAGCTATGGAGAGCCTGGGGAAAGGGCCCGAAGGCAATGCGTCGGTGTGGGATGCGCCTTCCCAGCCATTGTGCAGTCATTGGGGACAGACTTAAATGAGTAGTCATTGGGGACGTTCTTGTTTGACTAGTCGTTTAAGAACGTCCCCAATGACTATTAAGGACTGTCCCAAGCTGCCGGCAGGAAAGGACCGTCCCCAAGTGCCGGGTTTGTCCCCAATGACTAGGTGAATAGCAAAAGCCCCGCAGTCGGAGCGGACTGCAGGGCTCATGAAGAGAGGCTAGTTTGTGGGCGCTTTGCCTGGCGCCCACGAGAGAGGCAACGGAGTAGGGACTACTCGTGGATGCGGGTACCGGAGAGGCCGGCCATGGTCTCGGCGGCCTTGTCCAGGGCGCCGATGATGCAGGTGCGGCCCTTGCGGGAACGGGCGAACTTGATGGCAGCGCGGACCTTGGGCTCCATGGAACCCTTGCCGAACTGGCCCTCGTCGGCCAGGCGCTCGGCCTCGTCGGCGGTGAGGTCCTCGAGCTCCTCCTGGTTGGGCTTGCCAAAGTTGATGGCGACATGCTCGACGGCGGTCAGCAGGAACAGGACGTCGGCGTCGCAGTCCTCGGCCAGCAGCTCGCCGCCCAGGTCCTTGTCGATGACGGCGGGAACGCCCTTGTAGCAGCCCTTGTTCTCGTAGTCGCGGACGACGGGGATGCCGCCGCCACCGCAGGCGATGACGATGAACTCGTTGTCGAGCAGGTTGAGGATGGAGTCAGCCTCGACGATCTTCTTGGGATCGGGGGAGGCGACGACGCGACGCCAGCCGCGGCCGGAATCCTCGACGAAGACCTTGGAGGGATCCTCGGCCATGAACTCCTTGGCCTGCTCCTCGGTGTAGAAGGGGCCGATCGGCTTGGTCGGGTTCTTGAACGCGGGATCGTCGGGATCGCACTCGATCTGGGTGACGACGGTGGCGGCGTGCCAACGCTTATAGCGCTTGTGCATCTCGCGGCCGATGCCCTGCTGCAGGTGGTAGCCGATGTAGCCCTGGGACATGGCGCCGCACTCGGGCAGCGGCATCTCGGGGGTGCCGATGGCGTCGTGGGCGGCGGCGAAGGCGTTCTGGATCATGCCGACCTGCGGGCCGTTGCCGTGGGTGATGATGATCTCGTTGCCCTGCTCGATGAGGCCGAGGAGCGCGTGGGCGGTGTTGCTCACGGCCTCGATCTGCTCGACGGGGTTGTTGCCGAGGGCGTTGCCGCCGAGGGCGACGACAATACGATCGGGCTTTCCGTACGGTTTACTCATAGTGTTCGTTCACTTCCCAGCTACTAGCGAAGCGTCGCGTACATCATGGCCTTAATGGTATGCATGCGGTTCTCGGCCTCCTGGAACACGCGAGACTGCGCGCTCTCAAAGACCTCGTCGGAAACCTCCATCTCGGTCACGCCGAACTTCTCGGCAATCTCGGCGCCGATGGTGGTCTGCGTATCGTGGAAGCTCGGCAGGCAGTGCATAAAGATGGCGCCGGGGTTTGCCTTGGCCATGACCTCGGGCGTTACTCGATAGGGAGAGAGAAGATCGATTCGGCTCTTCCACAGCTCCTCAGCCTGGCCCATACCGACCCAAACGTCCGTATAGATCACGTCTGCATCCTTGACGCCCTCGTCGATATCCTCAGTGAGCTGGATCGTGCAGCCATTCTGAGCGGCGATCTCCTGGCAGCGCTCAAGAAGCTCGGGATCGAAGTGCGTGGCGCCCTCGACATCGCCCTTGGGTCCGCAGGAGCAGAAGTTAATGCCGAGCTTGGCGCAGATAACCATCAGGGAGTCGCTGACGTTGCCCTGCTCCTTGCCCATATAGGTGAGCTTCATGCCGCGCGTGTCGCCAAACTCCTCACGCATGGTAAGAATGTCGGCAAGGGCCTGGGTGGGATGGTACTCGTTGGTCAGACCGTTCCAGACGGGAACGCCAGCCTTGGCGGCAAGCTCCTCGACGATTGACTGGTCGGAGCCGCGATACTCAATACCGTCATACATGCGACCGAGCACGCGGGCGGTATCCTCGATGGACTCTTTCTTGCCCATCTGCGACGAGCCGGGGTCGAGGTAGGTCACGCCCATACCCAGGTCCATACCGCCGACCTCGAAGGCACAGCGCGTGCGCGTTGAGGTCTTCTCAAACAGCAGGACAATGTTCTTGCCCTCGAGAAAGCGGTGCGGATAACCGGCGCGCTTCATATCCTTGAAGTTCTTTGAGAGGTCGAGCATGTACTCGATTTCCTCGGACGTAAAGTCAAGCAGGGTAAGAACGCTTCGACCAGAAAGATTAAGAGCCATGATTTGAGTCCTTTCGGTTGTTGGAACACACAAGGAGGGATGGGCGGCGCAGACCACACGCGCCGCCCAGATACGCTAACGCTGACTAGATTTCCTCACGCCAGAACGGCATGGTCATGCAACGCGGGCCGCCGCGACCGCGAGAAAGCTCCTCGGAGGGAGCGACGAGCAGCTCGACGCCAGCCTTGTAAAGAGCATCGTTGGTTACAACGTTGCGCTCATACACGCAGACCTTGCCCGGTGCGACCGCAAGAGTGTTGGAACCATCGTTCCACTGCTCACGGGAAGCCTCGATCGGATCGCCACCACCGCACTCAATCATGGTGATATGGTCCATACCCGTCGCAAGCTCGAGGATATGCTGCAGGGTGCCCTCGAGTTCCTCGATATGCACCTCCCCCTCCGAATCGCCCTTGGTCAGGCGGTAGGCACGAAGCGTCTGGTAGATGCCGGGATAGACCGTGAACTTATCGCGATCGACCTGCGTGCAGACGGTGTCGAGGTGCATGTAGGCATAGCCGTGCGGAATCTTGATGGCATAGATGTTCTCGATCTCGGCCTCATCGGAACCCCAGAACATATTCTTGGCGAGCTCATCGATGGCTGCAGTCTGGGTGCGCTCGGAAATACCGATGGCGAGCGTCTTGGCGTTGATGTTGAGGATATCGCCGCCCTCGATATGCCACTCGCTGTTGTGGTCATACCAAATGGGGCTACCAGCGTAATCAGGATGGTTACGCAGCACCGTTTCGTAGAAGATTACCTCGCGATTGCGCTGATTCCAGTACATGCGGTTCATGGTAGCGCCCTTGCCCACGACAGCCAGAGGGTCACGGGAGAAATACGAGGCCGGCATGGGGAACAACACCATATCGTCGCCCTTCAGCTCGTCGCCGTCCAGGCTGGCAAGAGAGCCGCCGACATGCGGGATCTCGAGGTCGCGCACATACAGTCCGCCCATAGCTGTGAGGACAAATTCCTTGTTGTCCTTGATGGAATCGAGCTTCTCGACAACCGCCTGGCGAAGAGCGGCGTTCTTGATACCCGACTCGTTCATGAACTTTCCCATGAACTCCGCACGCGCGCCCTCGACCTTATCAAACGTCTCGGCAACCAGGTCTTCCATATAGACGACCTCGGCGCCAGCGCCGCGAAGAAGGTCGGTAAACTGATCGTGCTCTTTCTGGGCATAGTCCAGATAGAACGCGTCGTGAATCCAAACGCGGTCGAAATCCTCCGCCTTCATGTTTACAAGATCCATACCGGGGCGATGGACGCACACCTTCTTAAGGGCGCCAATCTCGCTATGAACGTTCAGTCCTTTGTTCATCTCTATCCTTCTTTCTTACAACTGTATGTAAGGTTTTGCTTTTACGGCAAGGGGATAAGGCCCGAAACCGCAGTGAATGCCATGCAGATAACGCTCACGACCAGGAAGAATTTCCAAGCAACCTTCCACCACTGGCCAAGCGGAATCTTGCAGACGCCAAGACCGGCAACGAGCATCGCGCTTGTTGGCGAAATGAGAGACATGGCCGCGCTGCCCATGGAAAGACCCGTAACTGCAGCCTCGGGGTTTAAGCCCATCAGCTCAACAAGCGGGCCAAAAATTGGAATCGTAAGAGCAGCGATACCCGAAGAGCTCGGAACGAGGATCGACAGAAGGTTATCCACGACATAGAGGATGCTCGTAAAGATAACGGCTGGAACTCCAGTGAGAGCCGTGGCGAGCGTATTGAGAATCGTATCGATGATGAGGCCGTCATTGGCGATTACGAGGATTCCGCGGGCAAGTCCAACAACGATGGCAGAGAACGCGAAATCTGCAATTCCCTTAACGAACTCGCCAGCGATCTCCTTCTCATTCATCCCGGAAACAACACCAGAAAGAAGGGCCATGGCCAAGAAAATCGCAGAGATTTCGTTCATGTACCAGCCCTGGGCTACCAGGCCCCAAATGATAGCGCCAAGTCCAAGCACGAAAATAACCATGACGGCTTTTTGCTTAGCGGTGAACTCGCTATCGAGGAGGTTCTCATCCGCGCCAAACTCTTTGCGTTTCTCGATATCATCGTGGAAAGCGGGGGACGCTTCGGGGTTTTTCTTAACCTTGAGGGCATACATTACAACCCATGCGACGGCAACCGCCGTGAGCACGGCAAGGGCAATAGTACGCAACCAAAGCTGGGGGTTGCCCTGGATACCGAGGATGCCCTGGGAAATCAGGACGTTGAACGGATTGACGGTAGATGCGATGTATCCGATACGGGCACCCACAAACACCGTCATGAACGCTGTAATTGAGTCGAAGCCCATGGCCATCATGATCGGCATAAGAATCGCAAAGAACGGAAGCGTCTCCTCTGCCATACCAAAGGTGCTGCCGCCCAAGGCAAAAAGCACCATTAGGATCGGAATGATGAGGACGTCCTTGCTCTTGAACTTCTTCACCACTCGGGCGACGCCGCTCGTGATGGCTCCGGTCGCCGTGATGACCTGGAAGGAACCTCCCACGATCATAATGAATGCAACGACCTCGACCGCTTGCTGGATGCCGATCGCAGGGGCCTCAAGTACTTCGAAGATGCCTTGGCGAAGATCGACCTCGTTGCCGTCCTCGTCCGTATAGACCTTATCGACAGGCTCATAGGTGCCCGAGACCGTTACCTCGCGACCGTTAACCTCCTGGCGCTCAAACGAACCCGAAGGCACGACCCAGGTCAGAACGGCAAATACGGCCATCAAGACGAGAATGATGGTGTACACGTGCGGGACTCGAGGAGTGCGCTTCTTTTCTGTCTCTGCCATCTCTCCTCCTTAATTCAGGGGTTTTTCGTTGCCGGCAAAGCCATTGTGTCATCGCGCAAAACACCCTTCCGTCTCTTCGCCCGCCAACGAAGCGCATCAACCCGTAAACGGATTTCAGATTGATGTAATTTGTCAATTTGCTATCTAAATTGATGTTTAACATCAATTACTAAGCCGGTTCGTGCCATTCACCTGTGACAGATATGATGTAAATTTAATCAAACTCGTAATGTGCCACTATGGAAGCAATAAATACTCACCGCCAAAGCGAGGTCACATGTCCGCATTGCATGTTCAAAATGAAATAGGAAAGCTAAAAAAGGTGCTTCTGCACTGTCCCGGCCCCGAAACGCGCAACTACCCCGACGGGCAGTTCAATCGGGTCTTTACGTTGCGTCCGTCTAGCAGCTCATTCGATCTTGATAAAGCCCTTAGGGAGCATCATGCTTACTCGGCGATGCTCGAGCACGAAGGGGTAGAGATTCTCTATCTTGAAAACCTTCTTACCGAAGCCCTTGATGCGACAGAGCAAGCGCGTCGCTCTTTTATCGATAGCTACATTTCAGAATGCGGCGCGCGGGGCATTGAGCTCGAGTCTGCCATTCGCGAGTATCTCGAGCGCATCGAAGGCTCCCGCGCCCTTGCTCAAGCAGCAGTCAACGGCATCCGCTACTCCCAGGTCTTCAACACAGATAAAGAGGTGTTCAGCCTCACGAAACTGACGGCAGACGCATACTCACCTGACGATCTTCTCGTAAGCCCCCTTAACACCATGTGGTTCACACGCGATCCGGCGAGCGTCATCGGCGAAGGCGTTACGCTCAACCACATGTACTGGCCAGAGCGCAACCGTGAGGTTATCGCCTACAAAACGATTTTTACCTATCACCCAGATTTCCGCGAGACCCCTCAGTTCTTCAAGCATGAATCGACTTACCACATTGAAGGCGGCGACCTGCACAACCTCAACAGCGAAAACATAGCCGTTGGAATCTCGCAACGAACCGAGCCGGCGGCGATAGACACTTTAGCAAATAACTTGCTGTGGGATGAGAACTCGACTATTGAGTCCGTATGGGCCATTCAGGTCCCCTACGATGACCTCTGCATTCATCTCGACACATATTTCACTCGCGTTGACTACGAGACATTCCTCGTTGCTCGGGAGCTTCTCGACCAAGCGCGAGTCTACCGCATTACGCGGGGCAGATCGGAAGGGACAACCCGTGCGTGTCATGTCGCAGGCGGACTGAAAGAAGCGTTGCGATTAGCCCTAGGTTCAAGTTCGTTGCAATTTATCCTTTGCGGTGGCTCAAATCCCGGTGCAGCAGAGGTCGAAAGGTCCAACAATGCCACAAGCACCCTTTGTTTGGAGCCAGGCAAGGTCTGCGTATACGAAGAAAACGCCGAAACCAACAAAGCGCTGGAGCAGGCCGGTATTGACCTTATTCCCATCTCTATCTTTGAGCTGACAAACGGCTTTGGCGGCCCCAACTGCCTCTGCCTCCCCCTCGTCCGCACTTCATAACATGGGAACGGGTCAAAACATAAAGGCGCTTCGCAAGCGCGACCAGCTGACACAGGAGGAATTCGCGGCACTCATCGGCGTCTCCAAAGAAACGGTATGCCGCTGGGAAAAGGACCGCTATACAATCCGCCGCTCAACGTTGCTCAAGATAGTATCGAAATTTAACCTGCAGCTCGACGACCTCACATCTGAAACCGCAGGGCTTGCCGCAAAGCTCGACCACGAGGGGCGGAAGGGGGAATCCAAAGAAGTTACTACTGATTCCCTTTGCGATGTATTTAAAATCTTGAAGAATGGAGGCAGAACGGGACTTAAACAAACCGGAATAACCGCGCTTCCCTCATCCGTATTCAAGAAACATCGCGGGTGCTTCTTTGTTCAAATGGACACGTCCGCCATGTCCAAATGCTACCCGATTGGATCCCTTCTCCTCGTGGATCCAAACCTGAAACCCTGGAACGGATGCTCCGTCCTCGCTTTGGCCGATAATTCAAGAATCGTCATACGTCGTTATAGCACCGGTACGAACACCGTGATGCTCTCATCCTACTCATATCGCACAGCGGAACCGGATATCGTGCTGGACAAACGCCGAATTAGGATTCTGGGAATCATCGTCTGGTTTCAGGCATCCCATGATCTGAGCATCTAACCAAATTTGCTCTTGTTTATCCCCTGCACACATCTCAAACAGCAAAAGCCCCGCAGTCGGAGCGGACTGCAGGGCTCATGAAGAGAGGCTAGTCTGTGGGCGCTTTGCCTGGCGCCCACGAGAGAGGCAACGGAGTAGGGACTACTCGTGGATGCGGGTACCGGAGAGGCCGGCCATGGTCTCGGCGGCCTTGTCCAGGGCGCCGATGATGCAGGTGCGGCCCTTGCGGGAACGGGCGAACTTGATGGCAGCGCGGACCTTGGGCTCCATGGAACCCTTGCCGAACTGGCCCTCGTCGGCCAGGCGCTCGGCCTCGTCGGCGGTGAGGTCCTCGAGCTCCTCCTGGTTGGGCTTGCCAAAGTTGATGGCGACATGCTCGACGGCGGTCAGCAGGAACAGGACGTCGGCGTCGCAGTCCTCGGCCAGCAGCTCGCCGCCCAGGTCCTTGTCGATGACGGCGGGAACGCCCTTGTAGCAGCCCTTGTTCTCGTAGTCGCGGACGACGGGGATGCCGCCGCCACCGCAGGCGATGACGATGAACTCGTTGTCGAGCAGGTTGAGGATGGAGTCAGCCTCGACGATCTTCTTGGGATCGGGGGAGGCGACGACGCGACGCCAGCCGCGGCCGGAATCCTCGACGAAGACCTTGGAGGGATCCTCGGCCATGAACTCCTTGGCCTGCTCCTCGGTGTAGAAGGGGCCGATCGGCTTGGTCGGGTTCTTGAACGCGGGATCGTCGGGATCGCACTCGATCTGGGTGACGACGGTGGCGGCGTGCCAACGCTTATAGCGCTTGTGCATCTCGCGGCCGATGCCCTGCTGCAGGTGGTAGCCGATGTAGCCCTGGGACATGGCGCCGCACTCGGGCAGCGGCATCTCGGGGGTGCCGATGGCGTCGTGGGCGGCGGCGAAGGCGTTCTGGATCATGCCGACCTGCGGGCCGTTGCCGTGGGTGATGATGATCTCGTTGCCCTGCTCGATGAGGCCGAGGAGCGCGTGGGCGGTGTTGCTCACGGCCTCGATCTGCTCGACGGGGTTGTTGCCGAGGGCGTTGCCGCCGAGGGCGACGACAATACGATCGGGCTTGCCAAGAGGCTTAGACATTGCTGGAATCCTTTCTGTAAAAGGCCTACAACCCATTAATAACCCGCGTCCGTGCGATACGCGAGTTTATTAAGGTTTATATTCTCTTTATCGCTCATTTTATTCATTTTGAAAATAGCGGAACGGTGAACGGTCGTTTTTATCCGCTCAGCGTACAGAACCCCAGCTCAGACATATCTACGCCATTTACGTGCAACTTTATTTAAATGCAGCGAGGATTATGTCGGATTATGCAAACTACATCTCTGCTAAACACAAAACGGACAGCGCAATATCTTACTCGCACTATACGAGATTCTATGCACTTATAAGTTGAGTATGCACCCCTGCAAAAACAAGGGGCTTTTCATCCAGCATAAGGAATAAAGAAGAGCTCCGAAAAGGCGGCAACAGCCAAGTCCCCCATCTATCTCCAAAGTGGCGCGAGGTTTCGTGGCAAAGCCGCGAAACAGCGAAGGGGACAAAAGCCCCCACAACCACGTCCTTCATCCGCCCACACAATCCGAAGACGTAGTCGTA
Source organism: Collinsella sp. (assembly GCA_019414465.1). Taxonomy (GTDB): domain Bacteria; phylum Actinomycetota; class Coriobacteriia; order Coriobacteriales; family Coriobacteriaceae; genus Collinsella. Next base: position 19,412 of record DXLY01000006.1, on the reverse strand, counting down.
GCAGGATCTGAGGGCTGACCTTCGCGGACACTCCGCAGGACGAAAGAACCCCCGCCGCACGTAGTGCGCAGCGGGGGTTCTTTCATGTCCGAGGACGTCCGCGAAGGTCAGCCCTCAGATCCTGCGGTAGGAGACCTAGGCCTCGTTGTACACCGTCTTGAGCTTCAGCAGGTGAGCGTAGCGGTCCATAGCGGCCTGCTCATTCTCCTTGAAGAGCTCCTCGGCGCGCTCGGGGAAGGAACGCGTCAGCGAAGCGTAACGGGCCTCGTTCATCAGGAACTCCTGATAACCGCCCGCGGGCTCCTTGGAATCGAGCGAGAACTTCTTGCCGGCAGCAGCCTCGGGGTTGAAGCGGAAGAGGTTCCAGTAACCGCACTCGACAGCCTTCTTCATCTCGGCCTGGCAGTTCTGCATGCCGCCCTTCTTGATGGAGTGCATCTCGCAGGGGCTGTAGCCGATGATGAGGGACGGGCCGTCGTAGGCCTCGGCCTCGTGAATGGCCTTGAGGGTCTGAGCCGGGTTGGCGCCCATGGCAACCTGTGCCACGTAGACGTAGCCGTAGCTCATGGCAATCTCGGCCAGAGACTTCTTCTTGGTCACCTTACCGGCAGCGGCGAACTGAGCGACCTGGCCCAGGTTCGAGGCCTTGGAGGCCTGACCGCCGGTGTTGGAGTAGACCTCGGTGTCGAAGACGAAGACGTTGACGTTGTGGCCGGAAGCCAGGACGTGGTCCAGGCCACCGAAGCCGATGTCGTAGGCCCAGCCGTCGCCGCCGAAGATCCAGAAGGACTTCTTGGTGAGGTAAGCCTTGTCGGCGAGGATCGCCTTGGAGGCGTCGCAGCCGCACTTCTCAAGCTCGGCAACGTAGGCAGCGGCAGCGGTCTTGGAAGCCTCGGCATCGTTGACGGAGTCGAGCCAAGCCTGGCCGGCGGCCTTGAGCTCATCGGACGGACCATCGGCAGCAATGATGTCCTGGGTAGCGGCGATCAGCTTGTGCTGAACGGCCTCATAGCCAACGGCCATGCCCAGACCATGCTCGGCATTATCCTCGAACAGTGAGTTGTTCCACGCCGGGCCGTGACCGTCCTTGTCCTTGCAGTAAGGAGCGGTGGCAGCGGGGTTGCCCCAAATGGAGGAGCAGCCGGTGGCGTTGGAAATGAACATGCGGTCGCCGGCGACCTGGGTCACCAGACGTGCATAGGCGGTCTCGGCGCAGCCGGCGCAGGAGCCAGAGAACTCCAGGTAAGGCTGCTTAAACTGGCTGCCCTTGACGTTGGCCGCGATGAGCTCCTTCTTCTCGGAGACGTTCTCGACCATGTAGTCCCAAACGGGCTGCTGGTCCATCTCCTGCTCGGTGGGAACCATCTCGAGGGCGCCCTTGGGGCAGACCTTGACGCAGTTGGTGCAGCCCATGCAGTCGAGCGGGGACACGGCCATGGTGAACTTCATGCCCTTGGCCTTGGGGCCCATAGCGTCGAGCGTGCGGGTAGCCTCGGGCGCGGCTGCAGCCTCGTCCTCGGTCATCGCGAACGGACGGATGGTGGCATGCGGGCACACATAGGCACACTGGTTGCACTGGATGCACTTGGTCTCGTCCCAGTGAGGAACGACCACAGCGACGCCGCGCTTCTCGTATGCGGAGGCGCCCAGCTCAAACTGGCCGTCGGCGCAATCGACAAAGGCGGAAACGGGCAGGCTGTCGCCATCCATGCGATCGATGGGCTCGAGCAGATTCTTGACCTGCTGGGCGATAGCGGACTTGGTCTCCTCGGAGAGCTCGACGGGAGCGGCATCCTCAGCGGTAGCCCAGTCGGCCGGAACCTCGAACTTACGGAAGGCGGTAGCGCCGGCATCGATGGCCTTATGGTTGGCGTCGACGATGGCCTGGCCCTTCTTCATGTAGGACTTGGTAGCCGCGTCCTTCATGTACTGCAGGGCGTCCTCGGCGGGCAGAACCTTGGCCAGCGCGAAGAAGGCGGACTGGAGCACCGTGTTGGTGCGCTTGCCCATGCCGACCTTGGCGGCCAGGTCGATAGCGTCGATCAGGTAGACGTTGACGTTGTTGTTCGCGATGTAGCGCTTGGCCACGGCGGGCATGTGCTCGGCGAACTCCTCGTCGCTCCACTGGCAGTTGACCAGGAAGGTGCCGCCCGGCTTGACGTCGCGGACCATCTTGAAGCCCTTAACGATGTAGCTGGGGTTGTGGCAAGCGACAAAGTCGGCCTTGGTCACGTAGTACGGCGAACGGATCGGAGAATCACCAAAGCGCAGGTGCGAAACGGTGACGCCGCCGGTCTTCTTGGAGTCGTACTGGAAGTAGGCCTGAACGTACTTGTCGGTGTGGTCGCCGATGATCTTGATCGAGTTCTTGTTGGCGCCGACGGTACCGTCGCCACCCAGACCCCAGAACTTGCACTCGATGGTGCCGGGGGCTGCGGTGTTGGGCGCATCCTCGGCCTCGGGCAGGCTCAGGTTGGTCACGTCATCGACAATGCCGATGGTGAACTCGCGCTTGGGCTCGTCCTTCTTGAGCTCCTCGAAGACGGCAAACGCGGACGCGGGAGGCGTGTCCTTGCTGCCCAGGCCGTAACGGCCGCCGACAACCTTGATGCCCGTCTTGCCGGCCTCGTAGAGAGCGGAAACGACGTCCTGGTAGAGCGGCTCGCCGATGGAACCCGGCTCCTTGGTGCGGTCCATGACGGCAATCTTCTTGACGGTCTCGGGAAGAACGTCGACAAAGTGCTTGATGGAGAACGGACGGAACAGGCGAACCTTGACCAGGCCGACCTTCTCGCCGTGAGCGTTGAGGTAGTCGATGACTTCCTCGAGCACGTCGCAGAAGGAGCCCATGCACACGACGACGCGGTCGGCATCGGGAGCGCCGTAGTAGTTGAACAGGCCGTAATCGGTGCCGAGCTTCTCGTTGATCTTCTTCATGTAGCCCTCGACGACGGCGGGAAGCTCGTCGTAGACCTTGTTGCAGGCCTCACGGTTCTGGAAGAAGATATCGCCGTTCTCGTGGCTGCCGCGGGTGTGCGGGTGCTCAGGGTTGAGCGCGTGGTCGCGGAAAGCCTGGACGGCGTCCATGTCGCACATCTCGGCCAGATCCTTGTAGTCCCACATGGCGACCTTCTGGATCTCGTGGCTGGTGCGGAAGCCGTCGAAGAAGTTAAGGAACGGGGTCTTACCCTCGATGGCGGCAAGGTGAGCCACCGGCGAGAGGTCCATGACCTCCTGGACGTTGCCCTCGGCGAGCATGGCGAAGCCGGTCTGACGACAGGCCATGACGTCGGAGTGATCGCCAAAAATGTTCAGGGCGTGGGAAGCGACGCAACGCGCGGAGACGTGGAAGACGCCCGGGAGTTGCTCGCCCGCGATCTTGTACATGTTCGGGATCATCAGGAGCAGACCCTGAGAAGCCGTGTAGGTGGTGGTCAGAGCACCGGCGCCCAGCGAACCGTGAACGGTACCGGCCGCACCTGCCTCGGACTCCATCTCGACGACCTTGACCGGGGTGCCGAAGATGTTCTTGCGACCCTGGGCCGCCCACTGGTCGACATGGTCGGCCATCGGGCTGGACGGCGTAATGGGATAAATTCCCGCTACCTCGGTGTACGCATACGAAACATATGCGGCCGCCTCGTTGCCGTCCATAGACTTAAACTTACGCGCCATATACCCCTCTCCTCTCATATAGGTATACAGGCCCCGGCGATCGCCGGGATGTTGGCGTGATGGGATTTTCGCTGTTGCTTCCAATCATCTGGCAGGCGGACTTGGCAGCAGGTACATGGCGTGGAGAGAAGGCATGCCGAGGCGAGGAGGGCTGCACGCGCTCCACAGGCCCAGCTACCCGTCTTGCACATGACCGAGCGCCGCAAAGGCCGCATGCCGGATGCTCCCGGGCACGCCCCGGCGATGGGAGGCGCCCGCAACGAAAATCCGCATGCGGGTTTATTGTACCCCGCCGTCAAGTGTAATAGCGGCAAATATAGGCGGGCGGTAAAGGTTTACCTCGACTGACCGCCAAGGGCCAAATGGTCCCTGTGTTCCCGGGCAATCGGCTCTGACGCGCCAAGGAGTGTCCCCAAGTGCCGGCAGAAAAGGAGCGTCCCTATCTGCCGGCTAGAGGGCACCGAAGAGGATGGCGTAGGTAGTGGATTCGCCGAGCTTGAGCTCGTCGCCGGGGTTGAGCTGGGCGGAGCGACCGGGCTCTACTTGAATACACACGCTCGTGGCCCCGTTTACCACCACGGTGCCGTTCGTGGATGACAGGTCCTCGACAAACCATGTGCCAGAATCGTCGCACCAGATATGGGCATGGCGGGCCGAGACATCGTCGCCGACGTCGGTGATGTCGCCCTCCCCCGTTGCCAGCGCGCCGATCTCGACGCCTTCCTCACTCGGCTGGATCCAGCGCGGGGCGCTCACCACGTAGCCGTTTTGCACGCGCAACAGTCCCAACGGATGCGCCGGCGCGGCCTCGTGCTCGCCCGCGACCGAAGATGTGCTCAGCGAGCGCGGCGTCGACGTGTCGCCGCCACGGGTCGCATGAGCGCGGCGGCTCGCCCGACTTGGAACTAAGGCGGGCGTGAGAGCAAACGGCATAGGGAACGAATCTTGCGGATGTACTCCTCGACGTCAGGCAGGTAAGCCCCACGAAGTCACCGGGGAGGCCCAAGCGGCCCGGCACCACTTC
>DXLY01000006.1:2025-14703 GCA_019414465.1 Collinsella sp. | reverse complement strand
ATTCTGACCAGGGCGAGTCGTTCGCCGGTGGCTGAAGGCTCGCTCCCACCCAAAAGGGGAGATTCGCGTTGTTCCCCAATCGCTCTCGCATCTTTCATTTTGCTCGAGGTGGGCTATAAAAACTTTCCTGGTGAAAGGCGGCGATTGGTTTCCTTTCTTTCTAGAGGAGCGCGCCTGTAATCTGTTTTCATCCTAAATCAAGTTAAGATCGGACCTTCCAGAGGCAAGTCGACTCAAACTGCGAGGCTCCATGTTGGAATAAAGAGCGCTGTCGAAGTGCCAACAACACAAAGCTTGCCAGTCTCAAATAGAACCTTTTGGGAGTCCGATTGGGCCGCACACCGAATCCCCGCTGGTGGTTTTTTATAGCTGCGCAACAATAAACAAGGTTAGTGCCAGTCCAGCATGAAATTGAGGAACGTATGCATTTTTTCTCAGTAAGTGATCGTCGTTACTGCTTCGATGAGGTCACTCGCAATTGCTTTCAGGTTGACCAAGCATCAGAAGATGCGCTTCGCATATTTGAAGCATCGGGAAGAACGGTCAACTCGAAGTTGCTAACAAAGTCACTTGCTGCGAAAGGCTACGACCAAACGACCATAGCAGAACTTGAAGACGACATTGATGAGTATCAACGATTGTCTGAGCGGACTTTCTTAACAAAAGACACGCCTCGAAAACTTAGATCCATCGAACTCCACGTTTCACATGCATGCAACCTTGGTTGTAGTTACTGTTTTGCCGGTAAAGGAGATTATGGAACGTCTCCTCTGCTGATGACAGACGAGATAGCCTTCAAGGCGGTCGACTACCTCGTCGCAAGTTCATCGGAAAACGAAACGCTTGCGATCGTCTTTTTTGGTGGGGAACCCATGATTAACGAGCCGCTGATATGGAAAACGGTCGACTATTCAAAAAGAATATACCCCAATAGAAACTTTACCTATTCTATTACGACCAACGGAACGCTTTTGAATGACACTGCTGTGAATTCTTTCAAGGAGCACGGGTTTTCTGTTCTGATTAGTCTCGATGGTACAGGATGCAAGCACGATGCATCGCGCCCGTACAAGACGGGAGGCGGCTCTTTCTCCGATATCGACAAAAACGTTCGTCGTTTTTCCGAGTCGTTCCCCTTCGGCGCAAGAGCGACCTTAACAAATAATAACTGTAACCTTGTTGAAGACTATCTTCAGTTTAAAGAGATGGGCTTCAGAAGGATTTACTTCTCGCCCGTGAGCTCATTCGATGAGAATATCAAACTCGACGAACACTCATTAAACAAAATCAGGGCGGGCCTAATAGATTTGGCGGATCAATATCTCAAACAGATTGATCAAGGGGAAAAGCCCTTGTTTAGAACATTGAAAACTGCAGTTGATTTGATTATGAGCAACAGGATCGCCTTTGTCGGATGCGGGGCTGGCAGGCGTTTTATTTCCGTGACTCCCGAAGGGGACGTATACCCCTGTCACAGGTTTGTCGGGATGATGCGATTCAAAATGGGCAACATCGTCACCGGAATTGACGAAACTAGGTATATTGAAAACTGGAGTCAGGGTGTCGAAAAAAGAATTGACTGTACGGACTGTTGGGCTCGGTCTTTCTGTGGTGGGGGCTGTAGCTGGGAGGCTGCAGGCGAGCACGGCTACTTGCCCAAGAGTCTACACCCTGCATCATGTGAATATAGAAAAATGTGCTACGAGATGGCTTTTGACCTTATTTCCCGCCACTCATCTTCGCAGGAGAAAAATCAACGAGAAGCTACTGTATCGGAATAAGCGGTTCAGCGCATTGCTGTCACCATTGTGGAGGTGTTCGTTCTTCTGATTACCGTCTGCGAAGCTTATTGCTACGTTCGCCGAAACCATTCTAGAAATATGGTGAACTAGACATCTTGGTTTGTTATACACAATATTGAGGTTTTTCTGCACTCAAAGGGAGGTAGTCGTGAAGCATATTCATCCGATTAATCCAGGAAGTGGCGACGAGGCAGGCGTGAAGCCGATGTCTTTTGACTGCCTCTTGGGCATTACTGACATCTGTACTGTTTATGATAAAGCAGATGGCTGTGGTGCATACGATTACTGCGACTATGACATGGATGGCGGCAGCATCTGCGTTGTAGATCACTGTGGCATTGATCAAACGTAGTCTCTAATTGGATTAAGGTGAGGAGCTGTTATGAAGCATATCCATCCTGTTGGTTCAAATGAACATCCTCCCGTTGAGCCTTGTTGTCTTGGAGTTGATATATGCAATTTTTACGACATCGCCGAGTGCCCTGTTGCGGATTGGTGCTATGTCGATAAAGAATCAAGCTGTGTTTTGCCAGCAGATTGGTGCGATCCAGTTGACGAGTAGTTTTGTGGCTAGGAACTATTTGGTCCAATTCAGAATAAGATGGGAACAAATACCAAAATCTCGTGTCTGGGAGGAGTTATGCCATTATTGCAAGGTCTCGTTGGATTAGCCTTTATACTTGCGTTATATCTGGCACCTTTTTTAATTCTATTCTTCATTATCCGACTCTTTCTTCGGAGAAAATAGGAGTGTCACGCAAACATTAGCGTAGCTTTCTTCCAATATGAGCCGAGCATTGGCAAGTGGAATAAGAAGCCCGACCGTTCGCCACATGAAAGTGATCGGACGGGCTTCTCTATTTAACCCGGGCCGCCACCCATAGCGGCTTTCCAAGCGTATTCTCAGTGCAAAGCAATCGTCAGTTTAATCCTATGCGCTGATACCGCATTTCATTTGTTCGGCTCGAATTCTACGGCCTGGCAACCCTCGCACTCTCCGGCAAATGGATTGAACGCGAAGGCAGAGATGATGTGTGCGTGGACATCGAGGCTGCTGTAGGCAACATACTGGGACATGGACCCCCGCTGCGCGTGGTATGCGGCCCGGCATATTCATTGCCGTCCAACCCCGTGTAGTTGCAGCAAAGGGTGGAACCTCAATGCTCAGCTCATGTTGTCCGTGGGACACGAGAATCGTAAGTACACTTTGGTGCGATTCTCACGCTGATACTGAGCCACCTGGAATAAGATACGTCGCGACAACACTTCGCTTCACCTCTGTCTCGACAAGATGACGTAGACTAAAGTTTCCTTTAGTAAGAGAACGAGAACTATATCTGAAAGCGTTGCGATGGCGTGAAGGCACCGAGTCCGAACCGCCTGAATGCTACGTGCATCTGCATCGCCTTTTTGTTATCTCTGCCAGTTGGGTAGCACTACACTTGTCATCATTTACCCTGGTACATGCTGCCTAAATCCACTACCCCTTCTACCGCGCCGACCATCTCGTCATCGTGAGAGACAACGATGATCAGCTGGCTTTGCTTGTTGCGCTTAACATAGGCCGCAAGCTCGGCGCGGCTTACAGCGTCTAACCCAGTCGTGGGCTCGTCGAGTACCAAAACTGACGACTTGCGTGAAATCGCCGACCATAAGTACACTCGGCGCAGCTCACCGCCCGAAAGCGCGGAGCAACGTTTCCCGAGCAACTCCTTCACGCTGTTTTCCAGCGAAAGTAGGCCATCTACACCCCGGTGATAGGAAGAAAAGGGCGTGTCGAAATACTCTAACAGCTCTTTCACCGTTTCGTCCGGCGCGAAGCACAACTGTGGGCAGCACGATATCTCTCTCGCACGTATGTAATCCAAGTCGCATTCTTCGATTGGCACGCCGTTGTATTTTACTTTGCCTTTCGATGAGTATAGCCCGAGCATCAAGTAAAGAAGTGACGTCTTGCCTCTTCCGTTTTCCCCAACTATGCAATATGTACCAGGACCGGAAAACTTGAAAGAAAACCCGCCGAGGACCTCTCGGACAGATCCGTCTGGAAGGGCAACCGAGAATTCCAAATCAGATACCGAAATGTCATTTATTTCATCGAGTTTAGCTAAATCGGTCCGATTCCACCCCGATCTCTCCTTTTCTCTCGTCGCGATAGCCGTCCTATCCCATGATGCTTTGGCATCTTGATAGGATTTGAACAATGACATCATACTTTTCAAAGTCTTAAAGAGAACCGCGAAGTATGTACCGATGATAGTGTACTCGCCTATTGACATAGTTCCGTTAATGATTCGTACTCCGGAAACAACAAGTATCACCGCTTGAAACAACGCTGCGAAAAGACCATCGAGCGATGTCAGAGAATATGATAGCTTTCCGGAGCGCAAAACTTTGGGAAAATAGCTCTTAAACCCAGCGTCGAGCGCTTGTTCGCTCTTGCCGTACGAAGATGTCAGTTGAATGTTGAGAATCTGATTAAGCTGCGATGCAATTGCGGCGTAAAAGGCGCTGTCCGCCTCTTTCTTCTCATACGTGACCCTATACAAAAGTTTCCTCAACCCAGTAATTACACAGAAATACACGATGAGGAGAATGATGGAAAACACCGCGAGAGTTGAATCAATTGACCATATGATAAGCAATACGATGGGAATGGCTACAATGGACAGCGGCGCACTGATAAAATTCGCCAAAACGAAGGATGAGACCACGCTGGAGTCGGAAATAATCCGTTGCGTTGTATAGGCTGGATCGATGGTCCGACTCACCAAGTAATCGTCTCTTTCAAAACGCAAGACGGCCTCCCTGAGAAGATCAAAGGAAAGTCTCGTGGTTATGCGAATGGAAAGTGTTCCTGCAAAATAAGTAAAGAGGGTGGAGAAAACTCCTATTGACGCAACCAGGAGCGCGAAGAGTACGGCGTCTCTTTCGCTGCGGTTACCGAGAAGAAAATCTAAGAATTTCCCGTTCACGTATGGCATGGCATAGGAGAGAGCGGTTCCAATCACCGTGATAGCAATGAAGACGAAAGCCCCTTTTGCTCTGATGAACCTCGAGAGAACGCATCGAATCAAGGAAGGCCCCAATCTACCCGCCACAAAACATCAATCACTGATACCTTACACCTCAACACAACAGGAGCGAAGATTTGCCAATGAGACTGCTTTAAGATTGCCTTGGGCCAATACGATCTCAAGCTCTTCCTACAAGAGAGTCGGAATCGGACATCTCCTCCGACGAACCTGGCAATCGGGCGGTTGAAATATCTTTTTCAACCGCCCGATTGCCACAATAGATTTGAGCATCCGCCCACAAACGTCCGCGTTTTATACCCATCAAATCCTTTGCCTTTTGTCGTCTAGACTAGAAAAATCGCTCGAAATAACGCAACCGGCCTGCTCGCTTGAAGAAACCTAAGCCCGTAACGTAGATGTGCAAACTTCCGAAACGCCTTGCGCGGCATAGTGCGTATAAACTTCGTCAACCGCCTCAGAAATATCTGAGTATCGCGCCGGGTCAAAAGCATACGATGTCGCAGCTATACCCTGCACCCATTCGGAACGCGGATTAATTGAATAGCCACACAGCATCATCATACATGCATCTAGACCTGATTTCCCAAGTATCCGACGTATTGATGAGAGCATCGCGGGTCGCCCCTGCACCATCGTCGTCACCCCTATTAGCAGTATTTACCGTTTTTCTCTAAATGCGTATCGCCACCCTTAAGAATACGAAGTGTTTTATCCAGACCCGATTGTCCTCCATCTCAAACGAAGGGATAAGGAATCTCATCCGGAATCGGCAGTAACGGAGGATTCACAACGACAAGCGAAAAACATGAGTCATCTCTCAGAGGGGAGTAAAGGCTCCCCTCAAGCACCCTAGTTTCGTCATCCAAAGAGTTGATGGCAGTGTTTTTCTTACAAAGGTCGACAACAAAAGGGTTGATTTCTACAGATGTTACATCCATGCCACAGTTGGTAAGTATCAGGCCCTGTATTCTGGGGCCAGAACACAAATCGAGAGCCTTCCGTGCGCTCTGCGGTGTAAGGCGCCAATCTCAGCAAATCTGTCCCACAATACTGCGCTGAAGAACAAGACGGAACCCCTGAGCCAAACTCCCCTATACCTTATTAAGGCTAAGACAGGCAAGTTCACGCACCCGGCATATTCCAGAATAACATCCTATTGTTTTAGATGCTCTACAAGCATGAACAGCCGCGAATCGGAAAGATCTTCTAGTTTCGCCCCGACTGACCGCCAAGGGCCAAAATGGCCCCTCCATCCCCGGGCGACTGGCTCTGGCGCGCCGAGGAGTGTCCCCAAGTGCCGGCAGAAAAGAAACGTCCCTATCTGCCGGCTAGAGGGCACCGAAGAGGATGGCGTAGGTAGTGGATTCGCCGAGCTTGAGCTCGTCGCCGGGATTGAGTTGGGCGGAACGGCCGGGCTCGACCTGAATGCAGACGCGCGTGGCCCCGTTTACCACCACGGTTCCGTTGGTGGACGACAAGTCCTCGACGTGCCAGATATTTTGAGCATCGCACCAGATATGGGCATGGCGGGCCGAGACATCGTCGCCGACGTCGGTAATATCGCCCTCACCAGTGGCCAGCGCACCAATCTCAACACCCTGCTCACTCGGCTGAATCCAGCGCGGGGCGCTCACGACAAAACTGTTTTGTACGCGCAGCAAGCCCAAGGGGTGCGCCGGAGCGGGTTCGCGTTCGCCCGCGGTCATCGACATGCCAAGCGAACGCGGCGTGGAGGTGCCTCCGCCACAGGTCGCGTGCGCGTAGTCGATGGCATAGTTCACCGAGGACCGCACATCCGCCGAACAACCGACGGCGACAAACAGCACCAGCACGGCCTCGGCGCGCTCGGCGGGCATGAGTTCCGCCGCCTGGGACAGGCGATCGAGCGCGTTGCGATAGAGATTCGTGTCCTGATGGCACTCTTCGAGCGCGCGTACCATCGGTTCACCTGCAGGACCGCACACCATATTGATCACAGCCGTGGAGTCCATGGGATTTCGCTGGCGCAGGGCCAGTTGCGACATAATACGCGCAGCCGAGGTACCGTATTCGGCAAAGTAGCGCTGCTGAAGCGTGCCGACCGGCGCGCGAACGATAAAGCGGGAAACCCAAGAGCGATCGGCGGCTCGGCTCTGCGGGCTGCGGCCGTCGGCGAGCGGACGGGACGAAAGCACCAGGCCGCACAGCTCGATATGGCTCAGATGCGCCGCGCGCTTAAAGATGTCAAACATGGCCCCGCATGGGGTGAGCTCAACTTGAGATGCCATGACCTAGGCCTCCTTGGTCGTAGAAATAGAATCGGACGATACTTCGACAGGTCCGCCAAAAGTACGGGCAGCTGCGGCTCCACCGGCAAGCGGAGTCGCCATCTGGGCTTTTGTGCGTCGCGGTGCCGAAACGGGAAGTTCAAAGGCAAAGCCCATCGCAAGCAAAAACCACGTAAGCGTATAGGTTGCAACCAGAGCGGCAACAAGGCCGCCCATCACGGCGCGTTGGGAAAATACGCTACATGCAGCCACAACCAGTACTGGAACCTCGCAGGCAGAAAGCGCAAGCACACCCTGCAGGAACCCCGAGCGCCGATTGCGCGCAAGTGCCCCCGCGGTAACGCCGGCTATGCCTGGCAGCGCCAACGCCAGTGCGGCAATAATACCCGGTAGCGTCCCAGACCACACGAGCGATCCCAAAGTCGCCGTCACGCGAGCGCCCGACGCCAGCAGCGCGGCCGAAACCACGACCACAGCCCAAACCACGCCACAGACGACCGTCGCGCCGACCATCAGCGCGCGACGAACCGCACGGCCAGACGCATCCATGGGGCACGGCGTGAGCGGCTCGCCGCGGAGCGAACGACCGACATTTTGCGCATAGTGGTCACAAAACGCCGAGAGCGCCGCCTCGACCGCCGCCGGCTCGGGACGATCTTTTTGATGGCTGGACAGACAGGCCATCACCACGTCGAACAGCTGGGCATCGACAAACGCCAGCGCATCGCGTAGCTCTTCGGAATCCGGCTCAAGCCCTAGCTGCTGGGCCTGCTCGGCCGCGGCGAGCGCCACATCGGGCTCACGACGAAGCAGCTGAGTCAAATCACAACCGGGCGCATGGGCACCAATGGGATAGTCGGGCCGCGTGTCCATCTTGAGACGGTAGGGGCTCGCGATGTCGCGCGTCTTTTTGCGCGAACCCGAGGTGCCCGAAGTGCTCGGCGCGGCTTCGTATGGCGCGACGCCGGCAATGAGCTCGTAAACCGTGCTTGCCGCGGCATAGACGTCAATCGCCGGCGACATACGCAAAGCGCGCAGATCGGGAATATCGTCGGTGAGCATCTCGGGTGGGGCATAGGCAACCGTCGCGCGACGCAGCGTGGCATAGCGCTCCGTAAACGACGCCTTGCCGCCGGTACCGGCCACGGCCGACGCAGGCTCGAGCGCCAGCGACGAGCCAAAGTCGATCAGGCACAGGTCAAAGGTGCCCTCGGCAAGCTGCCGGTCAAGCGGTAGACGCGCCGTACGCACCATAATATTAGCGGGCGAGATATCGCGATGGACAAAGCCCTCACCCACCAGGCTCATACGGCAGAGCAGATCGAACAGGTCGCGACCCAGACGCGCCGCCACAAGCGGCGACAGGCGTCCGGCATCGTCCACGGCGAGTCGCGAACGCAAGCGGGCAAGCGTCTCGCCCTCGACCCATTCCATGACAATTGCAGGCACACCGTCGACCTCGCCCCAGCCATAGAGGCGGGGAAAGCCCTTAAGGCCCGAAAGGGCGCGATGGCATTCATATTCCTCGCGAAATGCCGCTTTGAACTTGGCGACCAGCGCCTCGTGAGTTGCATCGTCGTCAAACTCATCGCGCGTCGGCAAGATGAGCTGTTTGAGTGCCATGGCCTCGCCTTGGGCGTTGACGGCACGCGTCACGCGGCCGATACCGCCACGGCGCATGGTGGCATCGTCGGCAAACAGCATCGTAAAACGACGCAGATAGGCAGGCAGTTCGTCCTGACCGAGCGCAATGGCCGGCTCAAACCCGTCGACACGCGCCAGGCGCAAGCCGACCATGGGATCGCGACCGAGCGATTGTGGTGTGGTGGATGCAAGATCGGTCATCATAGGGCAAGCGCCGCCACGTTATTGTTGAAGTTACCGAGCGCGACGTCATCATCGCCGTAATGGCCGACCCATTGACATAGGTTGGTGTAACAGCCCCACAGATTGGCATACTGCTGATACCACTTTGACCGGGGCGAGAATGTCTGACGACCGAACTCAGCTCGAATGACAAACATCTCCCCGACCAGGCTGTCGCACGGCCTGGGATCTCCCGTAGAGTTATAGGTCGAAACCACGTCATTGGCACGAGAAACATAGCCGTCGAGCATGTTGTACTTGGTCACAAGCCAACGGTGAATGCTCTCTTCCTCAGCAGCGGAAAGGCCACCGGAGTTTGCATCGTTGTCAGTGTTGCCGCCCGTCGAGCCGCCGTTTCCAGATCCTCCGGCAGAGGAACCCGACCCAGAGCTGCCGCCCGAACTCGATGAATCCGAGCCGGAGCCAGAAGTATCCGAGCTACCGGGCTTTCCGGACTGCTGGGCGTCCTGCTCCTTCTGCTGCTCGACCTTACTCACCGTTGCCGCCACGCTATTGTTGGACAACCGATCGATGACCTTGGTGTTGGTGAGCACGATGGTTTTGCCATTGGCAAGCGTGACTTCGTTGTCCGGGGCCTCGGCGCCGTCCGCATCGTCGGTGCCAAACACAATATGCGCGACCACACTTGCCCAAGCATATCCAGTCGTGGTGCCCAGATCACTTTTGACCTCATGCCCCACGCGCGGCTCGCGTGCGGCATGCGCCCGTACCATGGACGGCACGGTCATGCCATAGACAGAAACGCCAGCTATAACCAGCACCAGCGAGCAAGACAGCAGTGCGTACGCCCGCGGCGCCAAGCCCAGTCGGCGTCGCATGCGCACCGCGGCGCCGCGCTTTGTCTGAGTGCCACCGGGCCGCATGCGTTCTCCTCCAACAAAAACACGCCGCTCGGGAGCGGCGCATTCATTCGAATCCATATTTGAGTGTATCAGCGAACCCAAAAGGTTGCGCAACGAATGGGCAAATTAAGGATGCGAGTGGAAGCATCCATGCGATAAGCGGATATAAAGCATCTTTGTTGCACAACAAACTTACAGTCGGACAGGGAAATTATGACTACCCCGTGCGTCGCGATGAAGACATACGACAGGAGCAGGCTCGCCACCTAAATCGTGCGACGGGCCTCGATGGCGCGCCCAAGCGTAAGCTCGTCGGCATACTCCAGGTCGCCGCCCACGGGCAGGCCGCTCGCCAGACGCGACACCTCGACGCCCAACGGCTTGATGGTACGGGCCAGGTAGCTCGCCGTGGTCTCGCCCTCAATATTGGGGTTGGTGGCGATGATGACCTCGTGGATGTCCTCATGACCCAAGCGTGCCAGCAGCTCACGAATGTGCAGCTGCTCGGGGCCAATCTTGTCCATGGGACTGATCACGCCGCCCAATACGTGGTAGAGACCATGGTAGCTGCCCGTGCGCTCAATCGCCTGGACATCGCGCGGCTCGCCCACCACGCAAATGCGAGTGGTATCGCGCATCGAATCCTGGCAGATGGAGCACTCGTCGGCCGTGGCGTAGTTAAAGCAGCGGCTGCAAAAGTGAACCTCCTGCTTAACCTCCAGGATGGCCTCGGCCAGGCGGCGCGCCTCCTCGGCATCGGCCTCGAGAAGGTAATAGGCGATGCGCTGAGCCGACTTGGGGCCGATGCCCGGCAGGCGACCCAGCTCATCGAGCAATTTTTGCAGGCTATGGTTGGCACTCATATATATGCGCGTCTTAGAACGGCATGCCCGGGATGTTGAGGCCGCCGGTGATGGCGCCCATCTGCTTGTTGGCGAGCTCGTTGACGCCGCGAACGGCCTCGTTGACGGCAGCCATAATCATGTCCTGCAGCATATCGACGTCCTCGGGATCGAGGGCATCGGGATCGATGGTGAGGTTGACGAGCTCCATCTCGCCGTTAACGGTCACCTTGACCATACCGCCGCCGGCAGAGGCGTCGACGGTCTGGGACTTGAGGTTCTCCTGCGCGGCGGCAAGCTGCTCCTGCATCTTGCGAGCCTGCTTCATCATCTGCTGCATGTTCATACCGGCCATGATGGCTCCTTTACGTGCGGCCGCACGCCGAGCTGCAAGGGCAGCCGGAGCACGGCGGGACTTTCAAACTCAAAAATCGTACCACGGCGCGAGGCCAGCGAGCGGGGCGGACACGCTACCTCAGTCGATATACATGTCCTCCAATACAAACCACGCGCAAAGATTATGCAAGGTCGAATTATGCAAGGTTGCATAATATCGCATACTCAATCTAGTAGAGCCGAATCCGGCATTTCATGTGTGCCACTAAATAGCTAAATGCCGAACCGCTGCTCGAGGCGGAGCACATGTCGGCAGGGTATAATTTGATTGTCATAGATAGCAATTTGGAGGTGCCCCATGAATGCCCCCGACGCGCTCCAAAACATCCGCTCAAAACACCCCGTTGCATATGTGGTTCTCTATCTCTTTGTCGGCTGGGCATTGCTGGTTGTCATCACCCATGCTATAGCCTTTGGAGCAGAACTGCTGATAACCAGCTCGGACCAGCCCACCGTCAAATGGGAAGCGACCGATGAGTGCACCGATGGAACCCGAACCATTTACTACAACAGCCCGTCCCTCTACCAAGAGTTCAAGGTCAAGATAAAGGACTCCAAGATTGTCAATGCCGAGCTGGGCACCTATTCGACAATCGGAGCAACCGTCAACGCCGAGCAAGTGCAGTACACGGACAGCCATGCGACGTATCGTATCGACCTCAACATCCTGGGCCGACCGTCGCGCACCTGTCTGCTCGAATGCGATATACGCGGCACCACGCTACGCATGTCCGAAACACAAATGCGCCCGGACAAAAGAAAGTGATGTATGACCGAGTCGGAAAAGACTAGGCATAGGCTCGTCCGCCTTCGTAAGCAAAACGCAAGATGAGCGGGGCGTTGTTACGCACAAAATCATCGAGCTCTTTGAGGTCCGCTTCGCTAAAGCCCTCGTGCGACACCCAATTAAATGCCGGTAAGATACACTCCGCCGTGTCAAAGCCCCAATCGCGTGGGCGCTCCACAACGACCTTCACCGTGTTGTCCTCACGGACTTCGGAATACGAAACTTGCGTATCGTCCTCGAGGCGGACATATTCCCACATCATAAGCTCGCTCCGTTCAAAGAAGTCTCTTCCTGAGCAGTATACCCGCCTGCGCAGCTACTCCACCGGTTTGAAGATGGTGGACTGGCCGAAGACGCTGCGGATGAGGGCTTTGGCCTCGTCCTCGGTCTGCGGGATGCTCGGGGCTGCACCCTGATGGCCGAAGGGGCCGCCCGCACCGGGGTTGGATTCCCAAGGAACTGCGGGGGCATCGTCGCTGGCGGTAGCAGACGTCGCGGCTGCGGGGGCCGCGGGAGCCTCAGGCGCAGTGGCGGACTTGGGCGCGGACGCCGCACCCGGCACGTCGAACGGAGGCAGATCGTCCCCACCAGCATCGGCAGCAAAACCGCCAACCATGGCATCGTCGTAGGGAACCTGCTCGGATTCCCATGGCGCAGACGACGCAGCAGGCTGAGATTTGGGAGCGGCAGAGCGCTCGGGCGCACGGGGCGCGGGCTCAGTCGGGAGCTTACCCGTGGCAGGAGCGCCGGCGGGGTTGTCGGAGCGTAGCCAGGGGGCTTTGCCCAGGTCAGACGACTTGGGCGCGGGCGAGGCGGG
>DXLY01000006.1:0-2015 GCA_019414465.1 Collinsella sp. | reverse complement strand
GGTTTGGCCGTGACGGGCTTAGGCGCCGACGGGGTCGGTGCCGCTACCGGTGCTGCTTTTGGCTGCGTCGCGCTGGCGCTCGAGGATGCAGGGGCCGCCGAGGACACGGGTTGCGGGTCCGCAGATGCCGCAGCCCGTGCAGATGGAGAATGCTCCTCATGTTGAGGAGCCGGCGTGCCACCCCCATCCAGGACATAGTCGACGGTGCGACGACCGAAGACTGCGCAGACCGTCGGCAGGACCACCGACTGCGTATCGGCGCGACCGAGCATCTTGATAGCAAAGGTCGAACCCGCGGGGAACGAGATCGTGAGCTTGGAGCCGTCGTCGGCCGTGGCGCGGGCGTTGAGCAAAAGTCCTGCGTAGGAGGCCTGCTGGGCCTTGACGCGCTCGACGACCTCGGCCCATTTGCGCTGGAGCTCACCGGCATCCTCGACCGCGGGGGTCTCGGCGGCACCAGCGGCAGCAACCTGGGCGGCGGTGTTGGGCTGGGGCTTAGGTGCCGGAGCGGTGGCAGGCGCGGGGGCTGCAACGGGCTGAGGCGTCGGAGCCGGCGCAGACTGAGGTGCAGACGCTGCAGGCTTGGAAGCCGACACGGACGCAGAACGGGGCGCAGGCTGAGCCGCCGGAGCGGCAGCACCACGGTCCCAAGGCATACCGCCCTGGCGCGCGGACGTATCAGCGGTGGTAGCAGATGCCGCCGGAGTAGCGGCTCGGGCACCCGAGATCAGCGTCGGCTGCTGGGCAGCAGCGGGTACGGATGCTGCAGGCGCGGTGGCCTGAGCAGCAGCCACGCTCGCCGGCACGGCGCCGTTGGCAACCATGGCCTCCAGACGCGCCACGCGCTCGGCCAATGCCTCAATCGTTAAATCAGCCTCGGGACGTGCCAGACGCGTACAGGCAATCTCGAGCACCAGGCGCACGTCGCTCGCGCCCCTCATCTCCAGTGCGGCATCGTCGAGCACCGTCAGCACGCGGGCCAGGCGGTCGGCAGGATGCTCACCAAAGGCAGCGGCCTCGGCAGCAAGCGCCTCGGCCTGCTCGGAGCCGCCCTCAAACAGCTCGGCACGGGCACCGGCAACGCAGGCAACGTACACGTCACGCACATGCGCTACCAGGTCGCGCGTCAGCTCCAGCAGGTCGTTTCCTTCCTCGACCTGCGCACGGATCAGTCCATAGAGCTCGGCAACATCGCGATCGGCAATGGCGCGGGAAAACTCGCCCAGAATCTGGTCCGAAACCTCGCCTAAAAGCGAGCGGGCATCGTCCGCATGCACAGAACCGTTGCCAAAAACGCTCAGCTGCTCCAGCGTGGAGAGCGCGTCGCGCATGCCGCCCTTGGCATGGCGCGCCACGATGGCGAGCGCCTCGTCGTCGTAATCGAAGCCCTCCTGCTCGCATACGTATGCCAGGCGATGCTCAATATCCTCGTTGCCGATGCGATGGAAATCGAAACGCTGGCAGCGCGAGAGGATGGTCTCCAGAATCTTTTGCGGGTCGGTGGTGCACAGCACAAAGATCACGTGTGCCGGCGGCTCCTCAAGCGTCTTGAGCAGCGCGTTGAACGCCGCCGTCGTGAGCATGTGGACCTCGTCGATGATATAGATCTTGTACTTGCCGCGCACCGGGGCAAAGTTGACGGAGTTGATGATCTCCTCGCGCACGTTGTCCACGCCGGTACGGCTTGCGGCATCGAGCTCGTAGACATCGGGGTGGTTGCCCTCGGCAATGAGCTCGCACTCCTCGCAAGTACCGTCGGGCATGCAGCCGCTTGCACCCTCGGCGCGCGCCGCCTCGGCATTGCGGCACAGCAGCGCCTTGGCAAGGATGCGCGCCATGGTGGTCTTGCCCGTGCCGCGCGGTCCGCAGAACAGGTAGGCGTGGGACAGGCGTCCCTCGGTGATAGCGTGCTCGAGCGTCGAGACGATATGCTGCTGGCCCACCACGGAGTCGAAGGTGAGCGGGCGATACTTTCGGTACAACGATTCCATGGGTGCTCCCCCGGGTATACTGAG
>DXLY01000059.1:2516-10874 GCA_019414465.1 Collinsella sp. | reverse complement strand
GCATCGAAGATACGCTCCTGCATATCCTGCGGCACACCAGAACCGTTATCCAGGAAGAGGAGGGTGCGAACACCCTCCTCCTTGGTCGTGGCAAGATAGACCTTATCGGCTCCGGCATCGCGAGCATTACGCAGCATCTCGATGACAATGTCCTCTACATGCTGAATGTCATGCTTGGCCTGACGGCGCTCGGCCTCCGAAACTCGGAGGCGGACATACCCCTCGCCAAGGTTTTCCTCGACGCGAAGGTTGCCCTCCCCCGACATCGACGCGATAAATGAGATGAGCTCGTTCGCGTCGTTCATGTTATTTAGCGATATCGACGGCACGGCTCTCGCGAATCACGACAACGCGAACCTGACCGGGATACTCCATCTCTTCCTCGATCTGATGGGCGATATCGTGCGCAAGCACCGTGGACTGGGCATCGGAGATCTTGTCAGGCTGAACCATGACATGAACCTCGCGACCGGCCTGCATGGCATAGGTACGCTCGACGCCGTCGTGAGAGTTGGCAATCTCCTCGAGCTTCTCAAGACGCTTGATGTAGTTCTCTGCCGACTCGCGGCGGGCACCGGGACGAGAAGCAGAAACGGCATCTGCAGCCTGGACCAGGACGTCGAGCACCGTGTTGGGGTCGACATCGGCATGATGGGCTTCGATCGCGTGGACGATAACGGGCTTCTCGCCATAACGGCGGGCAAGCTCGGCGCCAATGACAGCATGCGGACCCTCAACATCATGGTCGATGGCCTTGCCCAGGTCGTGCAGAAGACCGGCGCGCTTGGCGGTCACAACATCCAGACCAAGCTCGGAGGCCATAACGCCGCACAGGTCGGAGACCTCAAGCGAGTGCTGCAGAACGTTCTGGCCAAACGAAGTGCGGTAGCGAAGAGCACCCAGGGTCTTGACGATCTCGGGATGCAGGTCGTGGATACCGGTATCGAAGGCGGCCTGCTCGCCGGCCTCGCGCACACGCTGCTGAACCAAATCGGCGGCCTTGTGATACATCTCCTCGATGCGGGCGGGGTGAATACGACCGTCGGCAATGAGGTTCTCGAGCGCCACGCGGGCGGTCTCACGACGGACTGGATCGAAGCTCGAGAGTACAACGGTCTCGTGAGTATCATCAATCACGAGGTTGACGCCGGACACCTGCTCAAAGGTGCGGATGTTGCGACCCTCGCGACCGATGATGCGACCCTTGAGGTCATCGGAGGGAATATGAACGGAAGTGACGGTGACCTCGGCGGTATGGTCGGCGGCGCAACGCTGAATCGCCAGGGAGAGAATCTCCTGGGCGGTCTTGTGGCACTCGGCGCGGACCTGCTGCTCGGACTCACGGATGATGGTAGCCGCCTCGTGGGTAACCTCGCCGCGGACCTTGTCGAGCAGCTCCTTGTGAGCGTCCTCGCGCGTAAGGTCGGCAATACGCTCGAGCTCGGAGGTCTGCTTGGCGCAGAGCTCCTCAAGCTCGCGAGAGCGCTTCTCGACCTGACCGGCCTGGCTGGACAGCTGGTGCTCGCGTTTATCGAGCGCATCGTTGCGACGATCGAGCGATTCCTCGCGCTGCATCACGCGGTTTTCGAGCGTGCGAATCTCGCTCTTACGCTGCTTGTCCTCGGCCTCGGCGGCCTGCTTGTTCTTGATGATCTCTTCCTTGGCCTCGAGCAGAGCCTCTTTTTTGAGGGTCTCGGCCTGACGCTTTGCATCACCGATCAGGGACTCTGCCTGCGCGTGTGCCGACTGGATCTTTTCGTCGGCCTCGTGAAGACTACCCTGCTTGGCGGTGCGCATGTAGGCAATGGCGGCGATGGCACCCAAAACGAGGCCAACGAGCGCTGCAATGATAGGCATGCTCACTCCTTTTTATGGATTCGTTACACAGCAAAGCGAACCGTCCTTACGAACGGCTCGCGACATTTGAGTAATATGGGCGCAGCTTATGCGGGTCGGATACAGATAAACATATAAACAAACTCATCACAGATGAGCACATATCACAGAGCAAATGACAGTAAATATCCTACGTTGAACCGCAACAACTGTCAAATAAACGCACCCGGCACGGCGCCAATCGAGCGGAGAACGGCAGGGGCGTAACGGGCGAACGCTTATACGGCGCATTCCTCGCTTAAGGCATCGAGGCGCGCCTTAACGGCATCGGCGGCGATGTGATACGAGAAGCCTTTACCCATCAAAAATCTGACGAGCTTTTCGAATGCACGCGCCTCGGGAATGCGACGTTTAGCGAGCAAGGCCGATGCACGAGTCAAGTCGTCATCCACGGTAAAATACGCCTCGGGATAGCCGGGGATATCGTCAAGCACGACATGACGACGCTTGAGCTCAACCTCGATCTTGCGCTGTCCCCAGCCGCGACGTTTGCGCTCTTCGATAAAGTACGAGCAAAAACGGTTCTCGTCCAAAAACCGATACTCGGTCGCTCGAGCAACCGCAAAATCGATCGCGGGCTGTCGAAAGCCATAGCGCGCCAACTTATCGCGCACCTCGCCCGTGGCATGATCGCGGCGCGAAAGCATCTCGGTCACCATGGTGAGTGCACATTTGCGTTCGATAAGCTGCACCGCCTCGCGAAAGTCATCCCAATCACAGGGAAGATCGGGGCGGTTCTTAACGTACAGGCGCGCCACGCGCACGGGAATCCAAATGGAACGTTCGAAACCGCCCTCGAGATCGCAATCGATATGCGCGCAGGGCTTTTTAGACGCATAACCACTCGAGAACGAAGAGGCCGCCTTCTTATCGGGAAAGACGACCGTAGCCTCGGTCACCGTATACGACATGTCGGCATCCGCTACTCGTCGTCATCGTCGAGCATTGCGGAGCCATCGATGGCGTACAGCTCATCAAACTCCTCGGGGGCGGGCTGATCGGTCAACTCAACCTCAGAGGGGGCATCGTCGTCATACTCAAGACCGCAGGCAAGGCGAACCTTGTGCTCGATCTCGTCGGCGCAATCGGGGTGCTCGCGCAGGAACGTCTTGGCGGCCTCGCGACCATTGCCGAGCTTGTCCTCGCCATAGGCAAACCAGGACCCCATCTTTTTGCAGATGCCGCACTCGACGGCCATATCCAGAATCGAGCCCTCTTTGGAGATGCCGGTGCCGTACATGATGTCAAACTCGGCCGAACGGAACGGAGCCGCCACCTTGTTCTTAACGACCTTGGCACGAACGCGATTGCCGATAACCTCGTCCTTGAGCTTGATGGTATCGATTTTGCGAATATCGATTCGCACGGAAGAGAAGAACTTGAGCGCGCGGCCGCCCGTGGTGGTCTCGGGGTTGCCGAACATGACGCCGATCTTCTCGCGCAGCTGGTTAATGAAGATGCAGGTCGTGTTGGACTTGGCAAGCGAGCCGGCGAGCTTGCGGAGTGCCTGGCTCATCAAGCGAGCCTGCAGACCCACCGTCGTGTCACCGATCTCGCCCTCGATCTCGGCACGTGGAGTCAAGGCGGCAACAGAGTCGACGACGATGGCGTCGATGGCACCTGAGCGCACAAGCATATCGACGATCTCGAGCGCCTGCTCGCCCGTATCGGGCTGGGAAATGAGGACCTCATCGATATCAACACCGATGCGCGCGGCATAGGTGGGATCAAGCGCGTGCTCGGCATCGATAAATGCAACGACGCCGCCCATGGCCTGTGCTTCTGCAAGAATCTCGAGCGAAAGCGTCGTCTTACCGGAGGACTCGGGACCATAAATCTCGACGATACGGCCGCGCGGCACGCCGCCGATACCCAAGGCGGCATCGAGCGCCAGAGAGCCCGTCGGAATAGCCTCGACCTCGAGCTCCGGACCGCCGTCGCCATACCTCATGATAGAGCCCTGGCCGAACTTCTTCTCGATCTCGGCCTTGGTGGTGGCGATCATCTCATCGCGCTCTTTACCCGTCGTGCGTGCATGAACGGTACGTACGGGACCTGAATTCTTGGCCATGAATAGCCCTCCTCTTAACAACCTGAAACGATAATAAACGAACGGCTGTTCGTGGTCAACCGTTCAGATTCATCATATGCACCCGACCATTCCAAAACCCGACCAAACGCCGACCAATCACCGACCAAACGCTTGACCACGCCAATCACAAATACGGGTGTTCGAACAAATTTAAGCCTTGTACCAGCCCAAACGGCAATATCATCAAAGGTCCCTATCTCCACAATTAAGGGGCCCTAAGGCCCCTTAAACCACGTCTAATCCATAGAATTGAGCACGCGGACAATGCGCTCCAAAGCCTCCGCGACCGCATAGGCCCGAACGCACGACCGATCGCCCTCATAATGACAGCGCGCAGACTCGACAACCGGCGCTCCCCCATCGGTCGCGCGATACGCCCAGCCAATATAGAACGTACCGGCGGGGGCTTGCTCAGTGCCACCACCGGGCCCAGCGTAGCCCGTTGCGCTCACGGCCACATCGCTCTGATAGAGGTCCAGCGAGCCCACGGCCATCTCGCGCGCCGTCTGGTGCGACACGGCGCTAAACCGATCGAGCGTTTCCTGCTCGACGCCGAGCACGCGATGTTTGATCTCATCGCAGTAGGTCACCGCACCGCCACGAAGCACCGCAGAGGCACCCGGGATATCGGCAATCGTCGAGGCGATCATGCCCGCCGTCAGCGACTCCGCCGTCGACACCGTCACACCACGGGCACTCGCGCGCTCGACAATATAGCGCGCCAGCTCCTCGTTGTTTGCGACGATCTGCAAATAAGACTCCGTCATACCCACCAGGACCTAGACCGAAAAGACGATCTTGCGACAGTTCCAGAAGTACTGGGCGCCCGAGACAATGGTCAAAATCACGGCGATGACGTACAGGAAGCGCGACACCGAATAGACACCGAGCAGCAGCGACACCGGCCCCAGCTGAAGGCCGGCCATCGCAAAGACGCACAGATAGCCGCAGATGGAGACCATCGTGGTCGCCGTCTTGTACTTGCCGAGCTTATCGGCGGCAACGACTACACCGGCAGCACTCGCGACCATGCGAAGGGCGCTCACCAGCAGCTCACGGAACAGGATGATGAACACGGACCACACGGTCACCGCGCCAAAATCGAGGAACAGCAGCAGGGCCGAGAACACGAGCAGCTTATCGGCGATGGGGTCCAAGAACTTGCCAAAATCGGTGATCTCGTTGCGCGAGCGCGCCAGATAGCCGTCGACCTTATCGGTGCACGACAGGATCACATACAGAATGAAGGCAGCGGCGGCGAGCGGGCCGTCGAAGGTGCTCCAGTCCGTACCGGCAACGCTCGCGTGAGACAGGGCCGAAACGATCATGAACACCGGGATAAAGACGATGCGAACGCACGTCACGATGTTGGCGGGCGTCCAAACACTCGTCAGTTCCTTATTGCTCTCGTTTGCCACGACGCTCTCCTACTCCACAACATGACCGATAAGCTCATAGCAGAAGCTATCGGTAAACTCGACGGTCAGAATATCGCCCACGGACGCCTCGCTGGCGTCCAGATGCACCGCGCCATCGGAATCGGGCGCCTGGAACCAGGCGTGACCGATCAGCTCGGCGCCGTCCTCGGTCTCCTCGATGCCATCGACGATCACCTGGGCGCGCTCACCCACATGGGCTGCCGTGGCGGCAAAACCGAGCGACTCGGCCAGATCCATGGCCTCCTGGGCGCGCTCGAGCTTGACCTCCTCATCGACCTGGCCCTCCATCTTGGCGGCCAGGCTGCCCTCCTCACGCGAGTAGGCAAAGACGCTCGTGTAGTCAAAGCCGACGGTGTCCATAAAGTCGATAAGGTCGCGGAACTCGTCGTCGGTCTCGGTCGGGAAGCCGACCATGGCCGTAGAGCGAATCACGATGCCGGGGATGCGCTCGCGAAGGTCGCGGAACAAATCCTCGAGCTCCTGGCGCGAACCGGAGCGACGCATGGCCTTAAGGATGCGGGCGTCGCAGTGCTGCACGGGGATATCGATATAGGGCAGCACCTCAGGCGTATCGCGAATCGTCTCGATAAGCTCGTCGGTCATACCCTCGGGCTGCAGATAGAGTACGCGGACCCAAACATTGTGCGGGCGCACGGCCTCGGCGACGGCGCGCAGCAGCTGCGCCAGATTGTGCGGCGAGCCCTCGGCAACGTCATCATCGGCAAAGTCGGTGCCCCAAATGCCCGTGTCCTGGCCGATCAGAACGATCTCGCGCACACCGCCGTCAACCAGGTCGCGAACCTCGGAGATAATGCTCTCGGCATTGCGCGAATGATAGCGACCGCGAATGTAGGGGATCATGCAGAAGCTGCAAAAACGATTGCAGCCATCGGAGATCTTGACGTAGGCAACGGCGCCCTCGACAGTACGCTTGACATGCGGAATATAGGCTGCGATCTCACGCTCCACGCCAAGAACGTTGTCGATGACAGATACGATACCGTCTTCCTCATCGGCCTTCACAAAGGCAGCGACCTCGGGAAGCTCGTCGGGCAGGTCATCGCCGTAACGAGACGGCACGCAACCGCACATGACGATGGGGCAGGCGCGAACGCCGTCCTGCACCTCGTTAGCGAGCTCGAGCGTGGTCTCGATGCTCTCGGACGTTGCGGAGGCGAGGAACGAGCACGTGTTGACGATAGCGATATCGGCATCCTGCGGATCGAATGCCTCCTCGTAGCCCGCAGCGGTCAGCAGCGAACGCATGCGGTCGGTATCGACCTCGTTCTTAGCGCAGCCAAGCGTGATGTAGAGTACGGAACCCAACGGAGTATCCATGTTGGAGAACGGTCCTTTCGAGTAAATTAGCGGTAGTTGGTAAACTGCAGCGGCTGGCCGTAGTCTTGGTCGCGCAGGAACTGGATCACCGTCTGAAGCGCGTCCTTGGAGGCCGAGGTAACGCGCAGCTTATCGGCCTCGATGGTCACCTTGACCTTGAGCTTTTGATCCTTGATGTCCTTATTGATCTTCTTGGCGGTCGCCTGGTCGATGCCCTCGACGATATGGCCGAGCACGCGCACGGTACCGCCCGAAGCCGCCTGCGGCGCGTCCCAAGAGACAGCCTTAAGGTCGATGCCGCGCTTGATGAGCTTAGAGCTCAGCACGTCAATAATCTGCTTGGAGACAAAATCGGCCGGGGCATTGATCGTAAAGAGCTTGTCGCCCTTCAAAAGCTCGATGGTGGCGCCGGAGTCCTTGAGGTCATAGCGCTGAGAGATCTCGCGGGTGGTCTGCTGGAAGGCGTTATCGACCTCCTGCATATTGACCTCGGACACAACGTCGAAGCTGGAATCTTTAGCCATGGTTCTTCCTTTCGGTACGGGGAGCCTTAGTAGCTGTCGTACGAATAGTCGTCTGAATCGTTTGCAGTCTGGCCGTCGGATGCCGTGTCGGTACCGTCGGTAGACTGAGGGTCGGTGCCGTCGGTAGACTGGGCGTCGGTGCCGTCGGCAGCATCATTGCCGTCGGTACTCTCGCCATCCTCGGACTCTTCGGTCTCCTTCTTGGGAACGGTAATGGTCACGCGCGCCACACCCGATGTCTTGGTGTCGTAGCGAACCTTTTCACCGTTCTTGGTAACCGTAACATCGGAGGGCTTGGACGTGGTGATCTCGATCGAGGACTCGGGCGTGTACTCCTGCTCAAAGGGACCGGTTGCCTGGGCGCCGAAGACCGATTTACCGTCGACCTTGACCTCGATCCAGGCGGTCTTGCCCTTGGCAACGGAGACCTTGACCTTGATGACCTCGTCCTCTTTCTTTTTCGCGTTCGCCTTGGCGGCATCGGAATCGGCAGAATCCGTCGCCTCGTCGGTGCCTTCATCCTCGTCAACAGATTCGGTCTTCTTGGAAGACTTCTTGGTCGTCGTCTTGGTGGCCGCGGGCGTCTCGGGCGTCGACTCGGGTGCAGAAGAGCCACAGCCACGCAGGAGGACCACGATGAGCAGAATCAACAAAAGCGCCACGGCACCGATGCCGGCGTAGATGATGCGCGGATCGAGTCCATTGTTCTGAGGAGCACGTCCACCGCCGCGTCCGCGATTGGAGCCGCCACGGCCATTCCCCTGCGGCATACGGCCGCGACCGCTATCGGGACGACCACGATAGGCGCCCTGGCGCTGCGAGCCACGCTGGCCCGAACGCGGCGCAAGCTCGCCACGGTTCTGATAGCCACGCTGGTCAGAGCGAGGCGCCGAAGAGCGCTGACCGTAAGGCTGCGATTGCGAACGAAGGCGCGGCGTCACCTGCGTGGTATCGGCGTCGACGTAACCACCGCGGGAACGCCCGGCAGAAACTCCGCGATAACCACGACCGGAGTAGCCTCCGTCGCCGTAACCGGCGCGGGGATCGCGACTCAACCCGCGAGCGGCGG
>DXLY01000059.1:0-2506 GCA_019414465.1 Collinsella sp. | reverse complement strand
GGAAGCGCACGGTCATCCGGCATAGGCGTACTGCGTAATCGATCGCGCTGAGAACGAATCTCCTCGCTGGAGCCCGTCTCGGTGATATAACCCGCCTGCGGAGGACGCTGGCCGTACCGCGTCGAGCGACCACCCTGAACCATCAGAAAGCGTCCGTTATCGACCGACGAACGCGAATTGACGTAGCCGGCAGCATCCTGAAAACGACCGCCCTGCTGCGAGGTCTCGCGTTCATATGCCATAAGGTCGTCAAAATAGGCATTAACGACCTCGCGCGGATTGAGGCCCAAAAAGCGAGCGTAGCTCGAAATCATGCCCTGCGCATAGCCGCGCGGGGGCATCGATGCAAAGTTACCGGTCTCGAAAAACTCGATGATCTGCGGCCTGATTTTGATGGTGTTGGCGACCTGCTGGATGGAAAGGCCCATCCGGCGACGCTGCTCGAGCAGCATGTCACCAAAGCGTGCAGCCATCAGAATCCTCCAAACTCACGATCTTCACGTGCCATCTCGGCGTCGACAGACTCCAGCGCAGCGAGCCCCTCCTCGTCCAGCAGGACCTCGCGTGGCTTGGAACCGTCGGGCGGACCGACGACACCCTTTTCTTCCAGCATGTCCATAATACGCCCGGCGCGCGCATAGCCAACCTTGAGGCGGCGTTGCAGGCCAGATGTGGAGCCCAGCTGCGATTCCACCACAATATGGGCGGCCTCCCAGATAAGCGGATCGTCATCTTGCGGTTCGGCAACGCCCGTGCGAACAATGCCGCCACCAGCCATGGACATGGAAGCAGGCGCCACGGCAGACAGAATCTCCTCGTGGTAGTCGGGCTCGCTTTGCGACTTAACGAACTCGACGATCTCGTTGATCTCGTCGTCCGAGACAAAACAGCCCTGGATACGGCGGGGTTTGCCCCAGTCGACCTTGGAGAACAGCATGTCGCCCAAACCGGTAAGCTTTTCGGCGCCCATCTGGTCGATAATGACGCGGGAATCGATGCCCGTAGCCACGTTAAAGGCGATACGGTTGGTGATGTTGGCCTTAATAAGGCCCGTCACCACGTTGGAGCTGGGGCGCTGCGTAGCCACGATAAGGTGAATACCGGCGGCACGGCCCAGCTGGGCGATACGGACGATCGAGGCCTCGACATCCTTGCCGGCGACCATCATCAGGTCCGAAAGCTCGTCGATGATGATGACCAGATAGGGCATCTTTTGCGGCGGGTTATCGTAATGCTCAAACTCGCCGGCGGCCTGCTTTTCGTTGTAGGTCGAGATCTTGCGAACGTTGAGGCGCTCGAAGACCTTCAGGCGACGCTCCATCTCGGACACGGCCCATTGCAGCGCACTAGCAGCCTGCTTGGGCTCGGTCACCACGGGCACATAGAGATGCGGCAGACCGTTATAGCCTGCAAGCTCGACGCGCTTGGGGTCGACCATGATCAGGCGAACGTCCTCGGGAAGGGCGCGCATGAGCAAGGTCGTGATGATGGAGTTGATCATGACCGACTTACCGGAACCGGTGGTACCGGCGATAAGCAGGTGGGGCATCTTGGCGAGGTCGGCGACAACCGGCGTGCCCTCGGCATCGCGACCGATGGCAAGCTCGAGCGGACCGCCCTTCACATAGGGAAGCACGTCGCCTAGGTTGACGTTCTGACGCTTGCGATTGGGAATCTCGATACCAACGAGCGAGGTGCCGGGAATCGGCGCAAAGATGCGCACCGACTGGGCGGCAAGCGAAAGCGCGATATCGTCCTCGAGACTCGAGATCTTGCTCACGCGCTCGCCCTCACCGGGCTGCAGCTTAAAAGTCGTGACCGTGGGGCCGGCAATCCAGCGCGGGCGCTACGGCCAAACTCAAGCAAGGTGGACTGCAACGACTCGGCAGTCTGTTCCAGCTCCTTGTCAGAAGACGCGGAGGACGCCGACTGCGGGTTGGCATGCAGGATTTCGAGCGGCGGAAGCTTGAGGCCGTCCTCTTCTTCGCCCTCGTTATCTGCGGCGCCGCCGTCCGCTCCCCCATCACGAGCCGCAGCCGATTTGACAGCACTCGTGGCAGGCGCATCGGAAACCTTGGGATGCTTTAGGAAGTCAGGGATCTGCGGAGCTGCCGAAACGGGATTCACGGCAAATGGCGGCTCTGACTCGTCAGCCTTGTCCGGGTCGTCTTCCATCGAAAACTGTCCGGTGACCTGTCCTGCGTTGGCGCGGCGACGCGGCAGCAAGGTGGTCTTGGCGGTCTCGAGCGGAGCCTCGTCGTAATCGTCATCGCCCTCAGTGAGTTCAATTTCGCTATCGGACCAAGACGGGTCGGGCTCGCTCGTGTTGAGCTTGGGCGCGGCCTTGCCCTTCTTGGCATGGCGACGCGGCAGCAGCGTGGTCTTGGCTCGCTCGGCCTCCACGGCCTCGGAAACGTCGACAAACGGGTCATCGTCCTCGTCGTCATCCAAAACAGGATCAACATTGCTACCCATGACCGTGGTCACGGCGGCGTCAGTTCCCTTC
>DXLY01000058.1 GCA_019414465.1 Collinsella sp. | reverse complement strand
CCGCCTCGTCGCGCGTGCGGTTGACGAGCGTGCCGGTAAGCACGAAGGTCAGACCCGCGAGTGGCTGTGCGTCGGCGAGCTCGCCTGCCACGCCGGCGTCGGCTGCGGCTTGCGCGTGCGCGGCGCCCAAGTCGACCTCGAGCGAAAGACCCGCTTGGCGCAGGCGCTCCAGCACGGCAAGGTTCTCGGACACGGCCAGGAACTGCTTAACGCTCGCCGCGATCTTGGGACCGATGCCCTCGCACTCGGCGATGTCCTCTTCGCTTGCCAAGATGAGCTTGTCAATCGACAGGAATCGTTCGGCGATGACCTCGCCCACACTCTTGCCCACGTGGCGGATACCCAGGGCAAACAGTACGCGACCGAGCGGCTGGCTCTTGGACTTGTTGAGCTCGGCGATGATTTTCTCGGCCGTCTTGAGGCCCACCGGGATGGGGTCGCCCTTCTTGACGCCCTTTTTGCTGTTGGAGCTGGCATACACGCGACCCGTGTCTAGGCCGGCGATGTCGTCGACCGTGAGCTGGTAGAAATCTGCGACATCGTGGATCAGGCCGGCGGCGATCATTTTGTCGACGATCTCGTCACCCAGGCCGTCGACGTCCATGCAGCCACGGCTCACCCAGTGGAGCAGGCGCTCCTTGAGCTGCGCGGGGCAGTCGATGGACACGCAGCGGTAGGCAACCTCACCGTCCTCGTGGACCACGGGGCTACCGCACACGGGGCAAACCTCGGGCATGTGCCAGTCGACCGAATCGGCCGGGCGTTTGTCGAGCACCGGGCCTACGACCTCGGGAATCACGTCGCCCGCCTTGTGCACGATGATGGTGTCGCCCTCGCGCACGTTTTTGCGGCGAATCTCGTCGATGTTGTGCAGCGTGGCGCGCGCGATGGTGGAGCCGGCAACTGTGACCGGATCGAACTCGGCGACCGGCGTGAGCACGCCGGTGCGGCCCACCTGGATGCGAATTTCGCGTAGGACGGTCTGCTTTTCCTCGGGCGGGAACTTAAAGGCAATGGCCCAGCGCGGTGCGCGAGCAGTAAAGCCCAGGTCGAGCTGCTGCTGGAAGCTGTCGACCTTTACGACCACGCCGTCGATGTCGTAGTCCAAGTCGCCGCGATGCTCGAGGGCCTGGGCACAGAACTCGTGGACCTCGGCCGGCGTGGCGCAGCGGGCCACGTTGGGGTTGACGCTAAAACCGGCGCTGCGCAGCCAGTCGAGGAACTCACGCTGGCTGTGGACGTGCAGCGGATCGGTATCGGCAATGGCGTAGATAAAGGTGGCCAGGTCGCGGCGCGCCGTGACCTTGGGATCCTTCTGGCGCAACGATCCGGCGGCGGCGTTGCGCGGGTTGGCGAAGGGGTCGCGGCCCTCGGCATCGGCCTCTTCATTCAGACGAACAAAGCTGCCTTTGGGCATATAGACCTCGCCGCGTACTTCGATGGTACGCTCGCGGTCGGCACCCATGTGGGCGAGCGCCGGCTCGGACAGATGCATGGGCACATCCTTGATGGTACGCACGTTGAGCGACACGTCCTCGCCCGTTGTGCCGTCACCGCGCGTGGCGGCGCGCACAAAGGTGCCGTTTTGGTAGGTAAGCGCCACGCCCAGACCGTCGATCTTGAGCTCGCAGGTATAGGTGACGCTGCCGGCACCGAGCGCATCCTCAGTGCGCTGGAGCCACGCGTCGAGCTCGTCCAGGTCCATGGCATCGTCCATGGAATACATGCGCGCCATATGCGTGACCGGCGTAAACTGCTCGCTCACGTAGCCGCCCACGCGCTGGGTATAGCTGTCGGGCGTCACCAGGTCGGGGTAGGTGGCCTCGATCTCCTGCAGCTCAACGAGCATTTTGTCAAAGGCGGCGTCCGTGATCTCGGGCGCATCAAGCATGTAGTAACGGTAGGCGTGGTAATCGAGCTCGTGGCGCAGCTCGGCCGCGCGCGCTGCCGCCTGGGCACGAGCATCGGTCAGTGCGGCGGCATCCGCGCTCGCGGGCGTTTTGGTATCGATATCCACACCGTCACCAAACAGGCTCGATTGCTCCATAGCGGTACTCCTTCGCTCGATTTCAAACGAACACTAGAGTACCACCGGTCGCAACGGGGCCGAATAGCGGTCTCAAACCGCACCGAATCGGCAGCCGCCAGACTGGGGTGGGTCGCGCGATTAAACCATGCTCTTATCAGCTCTAAATGATCCGTTTTCCTCCGTCCCCAACGGATCAATAAGAAAAAAGGCTGTCCCACGTTGATGGGACAGCCCCCCTGGCCTCGATATGTGCGAAACGGCTCGTTAGTAGCCCTGGCCGTGGCCTTGCCCCTGGCCTTGCTGGCCGAGCAGCTCCTCCAGGTACTGGCGCAGCTGCTCGTCGGTAATACCGCCGTTGCCGGTGTCGGTCGCGCTGTCGTCCTGCTGCTGGTTCTGCAGCTCCTCGTCGGAGCCCAGCTCGACAGTGACCTTCTTCTCTTCCTTGCCGCGCATGAGCGTGATCTCGACCTTCTCGCCCACCTCGTGGCTGCGCAGCGCAATGATCAGGCCATCGGCGCTCGTAATCTCGTCGTCGCCCAGCTTGGTAATGACATCGCCCTCTTGGATGCCAGCCTTGGCGGCGGGACCGTCCTCGACGACGCTCGCCACGTACGCGCCGCTATCGGTGCTCAGCTTGTTGGTGCGGGCGTTGAGCGCGTTGACGCTCGAAAGCGTAGCACCCATGTACGGATGCACCGGCATCTTGCCATCGATGATCTGGTCGGCAATGTTCTTGGCGTAGTTAACCGGAATGGCAAAGCCCACGCCCGAGCTGGAGCCCGAGTAGCTCTCGATGAGCGAGTTGATACCCACCAGCTCGCCATTGTCGTTGACGAGCGCACCACCGGAGTTACCCGGGTTGATGGCGGCATCGGTCTGGATCATGTTGGCATAGATGGTGTTGCCGTTGGTAGAGCTCATGGCCGTGGAGCGATACAGCGCCGACACGATACCCGTGGAGACAGACTGCTCGTTGCCGAACGGCGAGCCGATCGCCATGACCCACTCGCCCACGTTGAGCTTGGAAGAGTCGCCGATCTCGATCGGCGTGAGCTTGGAGGCGTCGGCATCCTTGAGCTTGATGACGGCCAGGTCGCTCGAGGCATCGTTGCCCACGAACTCGGCCTCATAGGTGGTGCCGTCGTCCATGGTCACCACGTACTGGTCGTAACCATCGACCACGTGGTTGTTGGTGAGGATATGGCCCTCGGTATCGAGCACAACGCCCGAACCGACGCTGCCCGAACCATCCGACTCGTCGGCAGACTGCGAAAGCGAGCCATTCTGGCTGCCGCTCGAAGTGGCGGTAATGGAAACCACGGAGGGCAATGCCTTGGCAGAAACGGCCTCGGCCAGCGTGGTGTCCTCGGAATCAATCGTAATCTTTTGCGTCGAAGAACCCGAAGCACCCGCCGTCACGGCATTCTTGCCACCGCCGATATCGAGCGTGCCGCTCATAATGAGCGCAATGACCAGCAGGGCGCCGCAGGCGCAACCGGCGAGCGCCGTAATAAAGATCGGCAGCTTTTTGGTCTTGGTCTTGACCACCGTGTGCTTGTTCACGACCTGTTGGCCGCCCAGCGGCTTGCCGGTCTGCGTATCGTAGGCCTGCACGTAGGGAATGTTGTTGCCGTCGGCAGGCGTCGACTCCACCTGCACGCGCGGCTGCTGCTGAGTCTCGCCGGCATTGCCAACATCCTGGGGACGCTGGGAATCGTTCTCGCTCATAGCTGCGATCCTTTCGTCAAATAACCAAAGGCCCGCCAAACACCGTGGCGGGCCATCATTGTTCACGTTGAGTTGTACCCCAATATGCGGGCGTACGTGTACGAGAACGCAATCTTTTAGGAAGGCTTAAGTTCTGCTGCAAACTCGAAAGGAACCCGCACCTGCGTCAAAACCACCACAAAGGTGCCTGTCCCCTTTGTGGTGGAAATCTAGTCCTTAAACAGATAGCCCACGCCGCGGACGGTGGTGATGTGTGCCGCGATCTGCGGGCCCACCTTGGAGCGGATGCGTCGGATGTGCACGTCGACGGTGCGCGTGCCGCCGCAGTACTCAAAGCCCCACACGCGGTGCAGCAGCACTTCGCGGCTGTAGGCGCGGTTGGGGTGCGTCGCCAAAAAGCTCAGCAGCGAGTACTCCATCAGCGTCAGGTCGATGGGCTCGTTATCGAGTGTCACCTGGTAGGTAGCCAGATTAATCTCGAGGTTATCGATGTTGAGCACATCGTCGGCGGTGACGGTCTCCTCCTCGCCCATCAGGCGCTGCGCGCGAGCCTTGAGCTCGTTTGGCGTCGCCGTGGGGCATACAAAGTCGGCATGCGCGTGATTCGGCAGGCGCAGGGTACCGAGCGCCTCATCGTCGACGATCACCAACATGGGGACACCGCCGCGATCGTCAAGCCACTTGGCAATCTGATCGATGCGGTCGCTGCGGATGCCGTCGGAGTCGAGGATCAGCAGGTCAAAGTCGTGCGCCGCAGTCGGCGAATCGGGGGTTGCCAGGCTCACCTCGACACCCAGGGTGGTCGTCAAGCTGCGGGCAAACTCGTGGAAGCGCGTCGTGCGCGCCATGAACAGGGCACTCTTTTCGGACATATCGGCCTCCAAAGAAATGAGCTCAATCGTACTGGAACAAGCCAGCGCGATTAGGAGTTCGCCAGGTAGTGCTTGATCTCCCACTCGGTGATCGTGGACTCAAACTTATGCCACTCGTCGCGCTTCTTTTTGAGGAAGAAACTGTGGATGTGCTCGCCGAGGGCATCCTTCATAAACTGCGAGTCCTCAAACACGTCGAGCGCCTCTTTGAGCGAACGCGGCAGCGGCGTGTAGCCGGCCTCGACCATCTGACGGTCGGTAAGCTTGAGCGTCTCGGCCGTTGCCTCGGGCGGGAGCTCCAGTTTGCGCTCGATGCCGTCCAGACCAGCCGCCAGCGTGACGGCGTTGACCAGGTACGGGTTGGCCATGGGATCGGGGCTGCGAAGCTCGATGCGCGTGGACAGCTGCTTGCCGGGCTTGTAGACCGGGATGCGAACCATGCTCGCGCGGTTGCGCAGGCCCCACGTGGCGTACTGCGGCACGGAGTCGCCGCCCGTGGTGATGCGCTTGTACGAGTTGACCGTGGGGTTGGTGATGGCGCTGATCTCGCGGGCATGCGCCAGAATGCCGGCCATGTAGTGTTTGGCGATGTCGGAAAGATGGTACTTCTCGTCGTCCTCGCCCCAAAAAACGTTGTTGCCGTCGTGGTCGAATAGCGACTGGCACAGGAACATAGCGCTGCCGTCCTCGCCCGCCAACGGCTTGGGCATAAAGGAGGCGTGGCAACCGCTCTCGTAGGCCTGCTGCTTAATGATGAGTTTGGCCGTGGTGATGGCGTCGGACATGCTCAGGGCCTCGGCGTGGCGCAGGCTCATGCCGTGCTGCGAGCGGCCGGCGGCGTGGAAGGTGTACTCCACGGGCACGGACATCTTCTCGAGCGTGAGGACCGTGTTGCGGCGCAGGTCGCGGGCGGCATCGCTCACCGAAAGATCGAAGTAGCCCACGTTGTCAAGCGGCTCGGGGGTGTGCTCGTCGGGGAAGTAGTAATACTCCAGCTCGGCGCCCACGTTGAGCAGGTAGCCAGCCTTCTCGGCCTTGCGGAACATGCGGCGCAGGGCATCGCGCGGGTCGCCGGCAAACGGCTTGCGATCGGGAGTGCACACGTCGCAGAACACGCGGGCGACGCCGTTGTGGCTCGGGCGCCACGGCAGAATCTGGAAGGTCGAAGCATCGGGGAATGCGAGCATGTCGGCTTCCTCGGGCGTGGCAAAGCCCTCGATGGCGGAACCGTCAAAGCCAATACCCTCCTCAAAAGCGACCTCGAGGTCCTCGGGGCTAATGGCAAAGTTCTTGAGGCGGCCGAGAATGTCGACAAACCACAGACGCACAAAGCGGATGTCACGCTGCTCTACAGAGCGGAGTACGTAATCGATGTTCTGCTGGTTCATGTCGCTCCCCTTTCTTTCGGGCGGGTTTCGACTGGTCTATATCGCAGATACTATCGCAGAAAAATGTTTCCGCAGGGTTAAAGCGTATCAAGCGCTCAAAAAACGTGTGTGAACAGGCAGTTGCGAACGAATGGTTAGCGCGAGGTCGAAGCGCGGTGTTCGATGTGGCCGGGGACCTCGATACGCTTGGGGGCGAGCTTTGCGGCCTCGCCCACCGTGGTGGTGACGACGTCGATGCGCTCGGACAGGCGCTCGACCACGCGCTCGGCGATGGTAAGGGTGTCTTGCGCGGCCGTGGTCACACCGCCAAAGAGCACGTGGTTCCAGGGATAATCGTCAAATGTCGCGATCTTAAGACCAGCCGGCAGCGAGGGACCAAGCTGCGCCAGCGCCTCGGTCAGGCGCAGGAAAACCAAGCCGTTGACGGCAATGAGGCCGAGCTTTTTGCCTGCATAGCCGCGGATGGTCTCGTCCAAGCGACCGACGCCCGTGGCGCCACCATCGGCCAAGGTGACGACCTCGCCCGCAAGGTCGCGTCGCGAAAGCTCGTCGGTAAAGGCCTCGGCGCGCTTGCGACGCACGGGGCTGTCGTCGCTTGCCTCGGTGAGCAGGCACAGGCGCTCGCTGCCAGCGGCGGTCAAGGCGTCTACCAGGCCGGCGACCAGCTCACGGTTGTTAGATGTCACCAGATCGACACCGCCGTCGGCAACGTCGCGGTCGAGCAGCACAACGGGCAGGCGCCCCGCGGCCGCGGCGATCGCCTTGTCGTTGCCTCCGCAGGTGTTGACGACCAGGCCGTCCACGCCGGCATCGATAAGTCTGGTGAGCGACTCGGCCTCCTTGGCGGGATCGTTGCCGCTAATGGCCGTCATGAGCGAGCAGCCGCGCGCGGCGGCACTGGCGGAAAGGCCCTCGAGCATAGCGCTGGAGAACGGGTTGGCGATGTCGGCCAGGATCACGCCGATGAGGTTGGTGCGCGAGCTGCGCAGATTGCGCGCGGCAGCACGTGGGCGATAGCCGGTGCGCTCGATAACCGCCGCGATGCGAGCGCGGGTTTCCTCGGTCATCTGCCCGGGGCGGTTGTTGAGATAGCGCGAGACCGTGGCCGGGCTCACGCCCGCCTCGGCGGCAATGTCCTTGATTCTCATCTGCGCCATGGCGCACCCCGTTTCCCAATTGTCAGCAGTCTGAGCCATTTTAGGCATTTTTTTTAAAAATCTCGCTTGCAAAACGCTGTAGGTGAGTATACTACAACTCGAAACGAAACCGATTTCGTAAACCGATTTCGGCAAGCGTTGGCGCGGAGGTGCAAAGATGTACCCTACCGTCTTGGCACCTCCGCGCCAACGCCATATCAAAGGTGTACGCACGAGCAAGAAGGAGCTGCGCGACCATGGGTAAAACGGTTCTTACCTTCGGCGAGATCATGATGAGACTCTCGCCCAAAGACCACCTGCGTATTGAGCAGGCAACCGAGTTTGACGTCCGCTACGGCGGCGCCGAGGCCAACACTGCGCTTTCCCTGGCCTACCAGGGCGACAAGGCCGCTTACGTCTCCGTTGTTCCGGCCAACCGCCTAGGCGAGTGCGCGCTGCGCTCGCTGAAGGCCTACGGCGTCGACACAACGCGCGTCGTGCGTCAGGGCGACCGTCTTGGCTCCTATGTGTTTGAGGTCGGCGCCTCGCAGCGCGGCAACGGCTGCGTCTACGACCGCAAGTTCTCTGCCATCAACATGGCCAAGCGCGATGTTTTTGACTGGGACGAGATCCTCAAGGGCATCGATGTCTTCTACTTCTCCGGCGTGACCCCCGCCGTCTCCGACGAGATGGCCGCCGCCTGCAAGGAGGCGCTCGCCGTCTGCCGCGCCAAGGGCATCACCACCGTGTGCGACGTGAACTATCGCGGCAAGATGTGGTCGCCCGAGAAATCGCAGGCCACCATGAAGGAACTCCTGCCGCTCGTCGACATCTGCATCGCCAACGACGAGGATGCGCCTGCCGGCCTTGGCATGACCTGCGTCTCTGGCTCCCTTGCCCACGGCATCGAGGAGCGCGACACCTACGTCGAGATGGCCCGCCAGATCTGCGCCGAGTACGGCTGCAAAAAGGTTGCCTCGGTCGTTCGCAACATCTCCTGCGTCGAGCGCTCCATCTGGATGGGCATGCTCTTTGACGCCGAGAGTGGCGAGCACTGGTTCTCCCCTGCTCACGACGTACACGTGCTCGAGGGTGTTGCCGCCGGCGACGCTTTCAACGCCGGCCTCGTCCATGCCCTCATCAACGACTTTGACCCGCAGGACGCCGTCAACTACGCGATTGCAGCCTCGATCCTCAAACTCACCATCAAGGGCGATTCCAACTTGGTGACCGCAGGCGAGATTGCAGCCGTGGCATCCGCCGCCGACGGTGGCACCCGCGTCGCGCGCTAGTCCGTCTCCATTCCGCGGGCCGCAGCCTTCCAATCCCATACCCCTGCGGCCCGCTCCCCGATTCCTCCGGCCGGACAAAACCACCAGTCCCATTCCGGTTTTGCCTGGCATTCCCTACATGACTGGTCGAGCAGCTGGTTTTGGAATTGCTTGAACCCCAAGCAGTGCCTCCGATAACCAATCCAAAATCGGCTCCTGACCAGCATATTTGGCAATCACGCGCCCATGCGCGCCATACATCGAAAGGAACATCATGTTCGATCAGTTCTACACCACGCTTGAGTCCCTGGGCATCGTGCCGGTCGTCGTGCTCGACAAGGTCGAGGACGCCGCCCCGCTCGCCCACGCCCTTATGGCAGCTGGCATGAAGTCCGCCGAGGTCACCTTCCGCACCGCCTGCGCCGCCGAGTGCATCGCCGCCATGGCCGAGGCCGAGCCCGAGATGTGCGTTGGTGCCGGCACCGTCCTGACCGTCGAGCAGGTTGAGCAGGCCCGCACAGCCGGTGCCGAGTTCATCGTCTCCCCGGGTTACAACGAGGACGTCGTGAAGCACTGCATCGACATCGACCTGCCCGTCCTTCCCGGCACCGTGACCCCCTCCGAGGTTACCGCCGCCGAGAACCTGGGCCTCAAGGTCACCAAGTTCTTCCCCGCGTCCCAGTATGGCGGTCTGAACACCATCAAGGCCCTTGCCGCTCCGTTTGTCGGTCACCGCTTTATGCCTACCGGCGGCGTGAGCACCGACAACGTCGAGGAGTACCTGAGCTCCTCTGCCATCATCGCCTGCGGTGGCACCTGGATGGTTAAACCGGCCCTGTTTGCCGACGGCGACTTCTCCAAGGTCGAGCAGATTGCCCGCGATGCCATGGACGTCGTCAAAAAGGTCCGCGGCTAGGTTTAGCTCTCTATCGTGAAAGGGGGCGTGCCTTAGACCTCGCCCCCTTTCTTTTAAAACGGCTCGGAAGCGCGCCGTTTCCGTCACGAGCAAGAACCAAAACCGTCTTGTATGCTGATAGAACGTGACGGAAGCGACACGCCCCCGAGCCGCTTTGCCTACTCGGCTGGCAGTCGCACTCAACTAAGACACTTCGACAAAAGCCGAACCATCAAAACAGCTGCGGCACCGTCTGGAGGAATGGACCCTTGCTTCCGGTCTTTTCCTCCAAGCGGCGCCGCAGCGTTTTCGTGCCCCGATGTGCCCCGGCACTTGCGGTGGAATACGGACTGCTTACACCATCAGAGCCGCAAAACAATCCCTATTTCACCGCAACTAATGAAGGGAACGAGTTAGATGGCCGAGTCTTTGGACAGCTCAAAATAGTCAGGATGTAAGGCGATAACCGGGCCCTGCTCCTCGGGCATCAGGTGCAGGTGTGTCTCGGCCAGATAGCTCGCCGTGTCGGTATCGCCCTTTTTAATGGCCTCGAGAATCCGGCGATGCTGCCGACGAATCGGCTCCCAATCCAGATCCTGCGAGACCATACGCAACCAGTTGTATCGCTCAAAATGCGTATTGACGCTCTTCATCCAATCCCACAACATGTGGCGGCCGGCAATCTCAAAACACGTCTCATGGAACAGGTTGTCCAGGTCAAAGAAACGACGCGTCTCGCTATGGTCGAGCGACTCGGACTCGGCAAGAATCTGCTCGAGCCGACACTTCTGCTCGGGTGTGGCGGCAGAGCAGCATTTAATGAGCACGCTTCTCTCGAGTTTTTCGCGCAAGAAACAGGCGTTCTCGGCGCGCTCCATGCTGATTTTTGAGACATAGGTGCCGCTTTTGGGACGCGTTTCCACCAGCTCCTGCTCACGCAGGCGCACAAAGGACTCGCGAATGGGCGTGCGCCCGATTCCCGTCTCCTTTTCCAGACCAATCGCCGAAAGACGCGTGCCGGGCCTGAGCTCGGCATAGATGATCTTGGAGCGCAATGCGGTGTATGCCTGATCTTGCAGGCTCTGATTATGCTGGTGTTGTTCCATAAAGCCCTCGGATGAAGCCTCGGTTAATCGAATACCACCATGCAATACTATCGCATCCCCCGCCCCCCTCATAAGTTGCGGTGGAATAGTTCCTGCTCAAAGCCTTCAGCAGCAAAAACAGGAACTATTCCACCGCAACTTCCAACAGTCTTTTTGGGACGTGGCTTTTTTGGCTACCCTGAGCCGCAGGTCGGCCCCTTGCCACAAAAGGGGCCCATCTACTACGTTAACGCGGAGAGCCCAGACCATGCTGAAAAG
The DNA here is from genome assembly GCA_019414465.1 of Collinsella sp. Classification (GTDB taxonomy): domain Bacteria; phylum Actinomycetota; class Coriobacteriia; order Coriobacteriales; family Coriobacteriaceae; genus Collinsella. The sequence continues at coordinate 353 of DXLY01000058.1, read as the reverse complement.
TGCAAAAACAAAACCGCAGGTAGACAGCTTGTCGATTTTCGAAAAAGCCGACTATGGTTGACCCCTGCGGCTTAAACGTAGTAGATAGGCCCTTTTCGTGGCGCAGCACTACTGCACCCCAAATTGGCACCCCGAGCCCTCGTGAGTTGCCAACAAGCTGTTCGCCCAGCGCTTTATCCGCGCGGCATTCGGAAAATAGCACCACCGTAAGAACCCGAGAACAGCGCTATACGTTGCTATATCTCACTATACTTTGCTATATCTCACTATACTTTGCTATATCTCACTATACTTTGCAATATCTTGCTATACTTTGCTATATCTTGCTATATCTTGAGCAAAGGTGGCTCACA
>DXLY01000057.1 GCA_019414465.1 Collinsella sp. | reverse complement strand
GTAATCTCATCATCGGTGCCGCGTTCTAGCAGAATAAACTGCTCGTTGGCTAAATCGGCAAGAGAGACGACCTCCGCCGTGGCAAGCAAAGAGTCTGCCGGCACTACCGCCATCAACTCGTCGCGCACCAAAGACCGCGATGTCATGCCATTTTCTCGAGGCTCATACGGGATAAAGCCCAGATCGCAGCGGCCCTCTGCCACCCATTGTTCAATCTCTGAGTAATCACCCATCAGCAACTCATAATCGACGTCCGGATGATCGGCACGAAAGCGCGCAATCACCGGCGGCAGCACGTGGGTCGCCACGCTCGAAAACGTACCGATGCAGATTTTGCCGCGCATGAGCCCGCGCATCTCATCCACCCGTCGCTGCAAGCGAGTGAATTCCTCGCAGAGCGCCTCGATAGCCGGCATGACCTGCCGCCCGTCGGCAGAAAGCACTACGCCCTCGCGACTGCGGTCGAGCACCTTAAAGCCCCAATCGGCCTCAAGATCGGCCACCATGCGGCTCACGCCCGACTGCGAATAGCTCAGGCGCTCGGCAGCACGCGTAAAGCTTCCGGCGCGCACCGTCTCCAGCAGCGCCTGCATCTTTTGAATATTCGTTTCCACGGCGCCCCTCCACCTTTGCATGAGTTTTTGTCATGTTATCTATGCATTATATTCGCTTTTCTTCTAAAACCAGTTCACCCATAGTGAAGATGCTCAGATATAGAGGGGATGTCAGCGCATGAACAACGGGTTGTTTACGTACTTAGCAGCATTGCTATTGTTTGGCTCCAACGGCATCATCGCCGCTGCCATCGCGCTGCCGAGCTCGGATATCGTGCTACTACGCACGTTTTTGGGCGCACTCTCGCTTGTCACCATTCTCGCCGTCACCCAACGCCATAAGTTGCAGGCGCCATCTCGCCCCCGCGAAGCCGCAGCCCTCCTCCTCTCGGGAGCCGCGCTAGGCGCCAGCTGGATTTTTCTGTTCCGCGCCTACCAGACGATCGGCGTCGGCGTATCCTCGCTGCTGTACTACTGCGGCCCCATCATTGTCATGGCGCTCTCCCCGCTCATCTTTGGCGAAAAGCTGACCGGCGGCAAAATCGCCGGCTTTGTCGCCGTTGCTTGTGGTGCTTTTCTCATTGCAGCGCAAGGTCTAGGCGGCAATATGCCCATTGCGGGTATCGTCTGCGGTATCGCCTCGGCATTTTGCTATGCGCTGATGGTCATCGCTAGCAAGGGTGCGCCACACATCGAAGGCCTCGAGAACTCCACGCTCCAGGTGAGCGCCGCCTTTGCGACCGCGCTGGTCCTCACGCTCATCACGCAGGGCGCTCCCTCATTCCTGTCCGCCGGTGTCGCCGCCAGTATTGATTGGCGCGCCGTCATCATGCTCGGCGTCGTCAACACCGGCATCGGTTGCCTGCTCTATTTTAGTGCTGTCGCCAAGCTGCCCGTTCAGACCGTCGCGGTCGTCGGCTACCTCGAGCCGCTTTCGGCGGTCGTGTTCTCGGCCGTCCTTTTAGGCGAAGCCATAACACCGATCCGCCTGACGGGCGCCGCACTTATCATCGGCGGCGCGATTTTTTGCGAACTCGCCGGCAAACGCGCAAACGCCAAGGCTGGCATCGCCCAGACAGTGCGTGCTTAAAAGCCCCTGCTTTGAATGCTACCTGCGTAGATAAATAATCCCCAGCTGAGGATTATTGTCTAAAATAACCCGATGTACCAAACTGCTCTTGTATATATAAAGACGGCATAAAGATTATCTGTCCTAGACAGATAACCAGATGTCCAAGGGAGTCCACGTGGCACACAACAAACTGGAGGCAAGCCCCCAAGACCAGCATGGTCAAGGCGGGCACGGAGCCATTCCCCTCTCCGCTGGCATGCTGCTCGTAACGCTCGGCGTCGTCTATGGTGACATCGGCACGAGCCCCATGTACACCATGAAATCAATCGTCGCCAACAACGGCGGCATCGGCACCGTCAGCGAGGACATGATTCTGGGCGCGCTTTCGCTCGTCATCTGGACCATGACGCTCGTGACCACGGTCAAGTACGTGGTAATCGCCATGAAGGCCGATAACCACAACGAAGGCGGCATCTTCGCCCTGTTTAGCCTGGTGCGAAAAGTAGCACCATGGCTGATCCTACCTGCCATGATCGGCGGCGCGGCGCTGCTCGCCGACGGCATCCTCACCCCCGCCGTCACGGTTACCACGGCCATCGAGGGCTTGCGCACTATCGAGTGGGGCCATGCGCTTTTGGGTGACGGCCAGACCAATGTAATCATCATCACCATCATCATTATCTGCGGCCTGTTTGCCATGCAACGCGCCGGTACCTCGTCGATCGGCAAGCTGTTCGGCCCGCTCATGACGCTGTGGTTCCTGTTCTTGGCTGGCGCCGGTCTGTTCAACATGCTCGGCAACCCGTCCATCCTACGCGCGCTCAACCCCATCCGCGGCATCATGTTCCTGTTCTCGCCCATCAACCACTCGGGCATCATGGTGCTCGGCTTTGTCTTTCTGTCGACAACCGGTGCCGAGGCGCTCTACTCGGACATGGGCCACGTGGGCAAGGCAAACATCTATGCATCCTGGCCGTTTGTTAAAGCGGCCCTCATCCTCAACTATCTGGGTCAAGGCGCTTGGCTGCTCGCCAATAACTCCAACCCCCAGATGCTCGCAATGGATATCGTCAACCCGTTCTATATGATGCTCCCCGAGCCCCTGCGCCCCTTTGCCATCGTGCTTTCGGCCGTGGCGGCCATCATCGCCTCGCAGGCGCTCATCACCGGCTCGTTCTCGCTGGTATCCGAGGCAACGCGCCTCAACCTTATGCCGCACCTGCGCATCCACTACCCCAGCGACACCAAGGGCCAGCTCTATATTCCGCTCGTCAACAACATCATGTGGGTCGGCTGCATCTTCATCGTGCTGCTATTCCAAAACTCTGAGCGCATGGAAAGCGCCTATGGCCTCGCCATCACCGTGACCATGCTCATGACCACCACACTGCTGACGAGCTATATCGCCGGCATCCTCAAGCACAAGCTGGGTGCCTGCGTCTTCGCCCTGCTCTTTGGTGCCATTGAGCTGTGCTTCTTCGCCTCGTGCCTCACTATGTTCTTTGACGGCGGCTACGTCATGATCTTCCTGGCCGCGCTGCTGTTCGGCCTTATGTATGTGTGGCGCCGCGGCACCGCCATCGAGCGCACGCAAACGATCCTGCTGCCCGTCTCCAAGTACATCGATCAGCTCAACCGCCTGCGCAACGACGAGACCTATCCCGTGCTCGCCGACAATCTGGTATTTCTCACCAACAGCCCCGACCCGCTCACGCCCGACCGCGACGTGCTTTATTCCATCCTGGACAAGCACCCCAAGCGCGCCAAGGCATATTGGTTCATCAACGTGCACGTTACCGACGAGCCCTATACGCATGAGTATTCCGATGAGACCTTTGGCACAGACTTCCTGTTCCGCGTGCGCTTGGACCTGGGCTTTAAGGTCAACCAGCGCATCAACGCCTACCTGCGCCAGATCGTCGGCGACCTGATGGCATCGGGTGAGTTGCCGCCGCAGCATCACACCTACTCTATCTACGAGACACGCGGCAACGTGGGCGACTTCCGTTTTTGCATGCTGCGCAAGATGCTTGCCCCCGAAACGGACATCAACCGCAACGACCACCGTGTGATGGCCATCAAGTACGCCGTCCGCCGCGCCTGCGGAAGCCCGGCGCGCTGGTACGGTCTCGAGAACTCTGCCATCATCATCGAGTACGTGCCGTTGTTTGCCCGCATGCGCCCGGCCGTTAAGCTCGTGCGCACCCAGGTGCCGCTCGAGGTTCAGATTGAAGAGGCCGAGGAAATGGAAGTCGACATCTTCTCGGACGACCTGGTCAACGGCAACGAGGCCGGCAAGAGCATGAACGTCGATCCCACCGAGCAGCTCGAGAGCGTCGCCGATACGCCCGAGCAACAGCAACTCGACGGACTCGAGAGCACCCAGCTCAACGACGCCAACTTCTAGCGACGTCATAAATCAACGACAGCGGCCCTGCACCTCACGAGAGACGCAGGGCCGCTTTGCATTGCAGTAAAGCTAACGGCTACGAACGACGCGGCTCGGGAACCACGAGCCTATCGGGGCTTGCGCCCTCGGCATCCATCAGGCTCACGTAGCGAATCGACGGATCCCCATACATCGCGTAGTAATAATTGCCCGTGCGCGCGCTAAAGCATCCGGTGTAGATAGTCTTCTCGAACTTGCCATCGCCCATCCTGGACGCTCCCTCGATCATCACCACGCCCTCGAGCGAGCGGAACATGCGAACGACGTTTTCGGTCTCGCTCTCCTTTTGCGGATAATTGGCATTGAGGTACGCCGCCTTTACAAAACGGCTCGGCGAATAGCAGTCACCCGGAATACCGCGCATGCCGGCACCCGCGCCATAGGGCTTGAGCTCGGCGCCACGCCATGTCGCCGTCTGCGGAAAATCGCTTGTGGCGGTGATATAGGTGCGGAGGTTTTCCATGTGCCACGGGAAGGTCGGCTGGTTGGCAAGGGTGTCGACCGGATCGTCGTACACATACAGGCCGTCAGCCATCATCTCGACCACGATGCTGCGCTGGCTGTCGCCGATAATCCAATGGAGCAGCGACACGCCCAGTCCCTCTCCTGCAGATTTGGCAACAATCACCGTGTCGCGCAGCGCGGCCTCGACCTCATCGACCGTCGAGAACGTCGCTGCCACCCACAGGGGAAACTCATAGGCCGCGATATTGGTCTTTCCATCAACCGGCCCCTCGGCATACTCGGCATAACCCGGGAAATTGAGGCCCGCTACGGCGAGGCCCGCATCGTTGCCGCAATCGAAGAACATAGGGTAGTTCTTGTAATCGATGCACATACCGATCACCGCGTGTGCCGCTGTCGCGTCGTCGATAAACGAATACGGAATGTGGAACCCGCGCGGCATCACGCGAACCTGTTGGCCGTAGTCAAAGCTCCAGTCGAGGTTGCGGCCTAGATACATGTGGCCAGAATTATCGGTAAATCGAATACTCGTGCACATAGCGCCTCCTAGCTTTACGTTCTTGCTAATTTCATTGTCTCCAAACAAAAAGGCGCTAAACACAAAAGCCCGGACATGACAACAATGTCACGCCCGGACTATTCAAGCTGGATAAACTCAACCAAGTTAACCCCGCAGGTCGTCTAAGGGGTCAAAGTGCCGCAGATTGCCACGAAAGAGGAGCGCCGCGTACTAACGGTACGCAAGCGACGATTGAGCGGCAAGGTGCGGTGCTTTGATCCCCTTAGACCAACTTTCCTAGACAGTGGTCGATCATATGCTGGACCATTTGTGCCTCAAAGCCCGCGTAGTCGCGGCGGCACTCCTTCATCTTGCCGTCGACGATCTGGTCAAAGGCAACCTTGCACTTGATATAGCGCGTGGACTTGGTGACCTCCTCGTGCGTCAGGCAGCTCTCCTCCATCTTGCTGGCGCCCAGGCCAAACACCAGACGGGGGTTGTAGAGCACGTGGGGCTCGCCGGCATCGTCCAGGTAGACGCAAACCTTCTTGGTGACGCCAATCTGGTTAGCGGCAAGGCAGCCGGCATCGTCGAGCGACTTGATGGTATCGATCAGATCCTGAGCAACCGACTCGTCCTCGACGGTCGCAACCTCGCAACGCTGGGACAGGATAGCCTCGTCGTGGCAGAGCTCTTTAATCATACATTCCTCCATAGGGGTCGTTGTAACCGCTTAAGTATACGGTACCCACACATTTTCATACGGAAAATACCGCCCGTCCGTTACAAAGCGCCGAACATCAACATGCGAGGAACAACAGCGTCGTAAAGGGGCTATAGTAGTTGAGTTCGTGTCAATCGGCCTAAACTCGGGGCCGAACAAGGAAAGGGTATGCATGGACGAACTTTTTCACGTCAGTGAGCGCAAGTCCACAATCGGGACCGAACTCCGCGCTGGACTGACAACATTCCTGGCGATGGCCTACATCATCGCCGTCAACCCCGCGGTGCTCTCGGGCGCTGGCATCGATGCGGGAGCGCTCGCCTGCGCCACCTGCCTGGGCGCCGGCATCATGACCATCTGCATGGGCATCTTCGCCAACCGCCCGCTCGCCTGCGCGTCGGGCTTAGGCGTCAACGCGATGATCGCCGGAATCACCACCACCGTCTGCGGCGGTGACTGGCACGTGGCCATGAGCGTCATCTTCCTCGAGGGCGTCGTCATCTTGCTGCTCGTGCTTTGTGGCCTGCGCGAGGCCATCATGGACGCCATCCCGGTTGTCCTGCGTCACGCCATCTCGGTGGGTCTGGGCCTGTTTATCGCCATGATCGGCCTGTGCGACGCTGGCATCATCACCGCTGGCGCCGGTACGCTCGTCGGCCTGGGCGACATCGCCTCCCCCACCTTTATCGTCGGCATCATCTCCATCGTCGTGACGGTTGCCCTGGCTTCCCGCAACGTGCCGGGCTCGCTGCTCATCGGCATCGTCGTCGCCGTCATCGCCGGTATCCCCCTAGGTGTGACCCAGGCTCCGACCGGTATCATCGCCCCGCTCGACTTCTCGAGCATCGGTGGCCCCATCGCCGACGCCGGCGGCATGCCCGCCATCGTCAAGGTCCTTACCGACCCCGCGCTCCTCGTCATCTCGTTCTCGCTGCTCATGAGTGACTTCTTCGACACCATGGGCACCGCGATGGCCGTGGCCAAGCAGGGCGAGTTCCTCACCGACGACGGCAACGTCGAGGATATCAAGGAGATCCTGATCGTCGACTCCGCCGCCGCTGCTGTGGGCGGTTTCATGGGTGTCTCCTCCATCACCACCTTCGTCGAGTCCACTTCCGGCGCCGCTGACGGTGGCCGCACGGGCCTCACCTCCGTCACCACCGGCGTGCTGTTCATTCTCGCCGCGTTCTTCTCCCCCATCGTCACCATCGTTTCCAGCGCCGCCACCTGCGGTGCTCTGGTCTACGTCGGCTACCTCATGATGAGCGAGGCCTCCGAGATCGACTGGTCCGACGTGTCGCAGGGTTTCCCGGCGTTCATGATTGTCGCCGGCGTGCCCTTCACCTACTCCATCTCTGCCGGCATTGGCCTGGGCTTTATCGCCTACGTGGTCGTCGCGCTCTTTAAGGGCGAGGCCTCCAAGATCAAGCCGCTCATGTGGATCGCAGCCCTCGCCTTCCTCGTCTACTTCTTCGTGGCGTAACGGCATAGTCTGCTAAAGCAAAACAACAAGGCGCGGAATCGCATCGAGCGGCTCCGCGCCTTTCTTTTAGCGTCTGCCCCCGTGTCAGCGTGCGACAATTGAGGCTGTCAATTATCACAACACTGAGAGAAGCCTGCCTTGGAAGCGCATCATAAGCAGATAACCGTTTATTCAGAGTGTGCGGAAGGCGCGCCCGTCATCTATCTCCCCGTGGTTATGGGCAACGGTAGTGAAGTCTACGAGCGCTGCCGAGAGCTCGACTGCCCGCCGTTCACCCTTGTCGCCATTGGAGGGCTCGATTGGAATCGCGAGCTGAGCCCTTGGGAATGCGACGGAACTGTGCGCGATGCCGAGCCTTTTGGCGGACAGGCTGCCGCTTTTCTCGATGAGCTGCTGGATCAGATAATCCCCCAGGTCGAGTCGTCGCTTCCTCATCCGCCCACCTGGCGCGGCATTGCTGGCTACTCGCTGGCGGGCCTCTTTTCGCTTTGGTCGCTCTGGCAAACCGATGTCTTTGGCCGCGCCGCGAGCGCATCGGGGTCGCTATGGTTTCCCGACTTTGTCGATCGCGCCAGCACGGCCCCTTTTGCCGGCAGCCCGCAAGCCGTCTATCTGTCACTCGGCAAAAAGGAAACCAAGACGCCCAACCGCATGATGCGGCACGTACTCGACGATACGCGCGCGATGGAAGAGCTGTTTATCGAGCGTGACATTCCAACAACGCTGGAGCTCAACCCCGGCAATCACTTTACCCAAACTGACCTGCGCATGGCACGCGGCATCCACTGGATACTGACGCATTAAAAATGGCATCCACGCGTACATACGCATGGACGCCATTTTTAATTTGGCTGAACGCAGCTGCTATTCAGCAGTCTCCTCAAGCTCGGAAGTATCGAACTCAAAGTCGTTACCGGGCAGGATGGCGTTGAGCACAATGCCCACCAGCGAGCCCACGGCAAGGCCCGAAAGCGAAATCGTCACGCCGCCCAGCTCCAGCACGATGGCACCGGCGGTACTGTAGGCAATGCCGAGCGAAAGCACGAGCACCAGAGCCGCCACCAGCACGTTGCGGTTGTTCTGGAAATCAACCTGGTTCTCGATGAGGTTACGTACACCAACGGCGCTGATCATGCCGTAGAGCACGAGCGACACACCGCCGATAACGCATGCCGGCATGGCGGCAATCACCGCAGCAAACTTGGGGCAGAACGAAAGCACAATGGCGCAGCAGGCGGCAATGCGAATCACACGCGGGTCGAACACACGCGTCAAGGCAAGCACGCCGGTGTTCTCGCCATACGTCGTATTGGCAGGAGCGCCAAAGAGCGATGCCAAGATGGTCGCCAGGCCATCGCCGAGCAGGGTACGGTGCAGGCCGGGATCGGCAATGTAGTTGCGCTCACAAGTCGATCCGATGGCGGAGATATCGCCAATGTGCTCAATCATGGTCGCAAAGGCCAGTGGCATGATGGTGATAATGGCCGTCGTGGCAAGACTGCTATCGAACTGCGGTCCAAAGAGCGCAAACACGGTGTTGTCCCACACGACGGGCAAGCCAACCCAGGGGGCGGCTGCGACGCCAGAGAAGTCGACCTCGCCCAGCGCGGCCGCAACGGCATAGCTCACCACAACGCCCAGCAGAATCGGCACGATCTTGACCATGCCGCGGCCCCAAATGTTGCAGATGATGATCACGGCAACGGCAATAGCAGCAACAAACCAGCTGGTCTGGCAGTTAGCAATGGCAGAGCTTGCCAGGATCAAGCCGATGGAAATGACGATGGGGCCAGTCACCACCGGCGGGAAGAAACGCATGACACGCTTGGCGCCAAAGGCGCGGAACAGGGCCGCAAGCACCGGATAGAGCAGGCCGGCACAAGCTACGCCCAGGCAAGCGTAGGGCAAAAGCTCAGCCTCGCCGTTGGGCGCAATGGCGGCATAACCCGCGATAAAGGCAAACGAGGAGCCCAGGAACGCGGGCACCTTACCGCGCGATAGAAAATGAAACAGCAGCGTGCCGATGCCGGCGAACAGAAGCGTCGCCGAAACGGAAAGGCCGGTGAGCACGGGCACGAGCACCGTGGCTCCGAACATCGCAAACATGTGTTGCAAACCCAACACAAACATGCGCGGGCGGCCGAGCGACGATGCATCGTAGATGGCATCGGTGACGGCGGGCGTCGAAGACTGGGACATGGAAGTCCTTTCGAATGGAAGGGCGATCAGGCATATCGGATAACCTGCCCGAACGATACGATCCGAACCATTGTACGCGATATGCAGTACCTCGCACGCGCCGCCACCTGCAAACGCTAGCGCTATTTCCAAACGCGCTCGGCAATACGCCTGACCAGCGCAATCTTTGCCCACTGCTCGTCCTCGGTCAGCTTATTGCCAATCTCGCAGCTGGCAAAGCCACACTGCGGAGACAGATACAGGTTCTCGAGCGGCACGTACTTTGCCGCCTCGCGGATGCGCTCGACGATAACATCCTCGTTCTCGAGCTCTGCCGCCTTGGTGGTCACCAAGCCCAGCACGACCTTCTTGCCGGGAGCAACGTACTTGAGCGGCTCAAAACCACCGGCGCGGGGCGTGTCGAACTCCAGATAGAACGCGTCAACGTCCTCATGCGCAAACAGGTACGGCGCGATGGGGTCGTAGCCGCCCTCAAAAGCGTAGGTGGAGTGGTAGTTGCCGCGGCATACATGCGTGTTGATAACCAGATCGTCGGGCTTGCCCTCGATGGCGGCATTGTTGAGCGCCACGCCCAGCTCGCTTACCTTTTGCAGGTCGACCGGGCTCATGCCGGTTTTGGCAACAAAATCGGTATCGCAGTAGATGCCCCAGGTGCAGTCATCAAACTGGATGTTGCGGCAGCCCGCGGCATACAGGTCAGCAATCACGGTGCGGTATGCTGCGGCAATGGCATCGACGAGCTCTTCGTCGGTCTTGTAGACGGCGTGCAGACTCTCCTGCTGGCCATCGCAGCGGTCGAGTGTGACTTCGGAGAACGTCTGGATCGGCGCCGGAATGGTCTGGCGCGCGACCTGGCCCTCTCCCTCGAGCGACTTGATAAATTTGAAGTGCTCGACGAACGGATGATTCTCGCCGCTAATGGGACCGGTTACCACGGCGGTGTCGGCGGTAGTCTCCTCATCGTGGAACATGTAGCCCGTGCGCGAGGCGCGGCGCTCAATGCCGTTGAGGCCCCACATAAAATCGAGGTGCCAGTAGCTGCGGCGGAACTCGCCATCGGTAATCACCTGCAGGCCGGCAGCCTTCTGCTTGGCCACTAAGTCGCGGATGGCCTCGTCCTCGACGGCCTTAAGGCCGGAAGCGTCGAGTTTACCCGCGACATAGGCGGCACGGGCGTCCTTTACAGCCTGCGGACGAAGAAAACTGCCGACGATATCGGCACGAAACGGCGCGTTCGGTTGAATCGAAGTGCTCATAGATATCTCCCTTTGCATTGGTTGCTTTACTGGGACAGAGTATGAGCGCTCATATGGACATCGTATAATATATGTTTATAACAGTTTGATATAGATGCTTCCTATATCAGTTGGACTGCCATAAAGAGATTTGACCCGCGCAGAACGCAGCAGTCTAGATGTGCTGACGAATCGCTTCGATATAGGCCTGCCCGTAGCGCGTAAGTGTCGTGTTCTTGCGCGTGATGATGCCAATCTCCATGTACTCGTCTACATCGAGCGGAATCGAGATAATACCGGGGCCGTTAAGTTCATGGCTGATCACGCCCGAACACACCGTGTAACCGTTAAGGCCCATAGCTAGGTTGAACAGCGTCGCACGGTCGCGCACGCGGATATTCTTGCGGCGCTCAAAGGTCGAGGTCAGCTCCTCGGAATAGTAAAACGAGTTGTAGCTGCCCTGCTCATAGGACAGGAACGGGTAGTCTTCCAAGTCCTCGAGCGTCACACTCGAGCGACCCGCCAGCGGATGGTCGGAGCACACAAAGACATGCGGCGTAGCGCAGAAGAGTCCTTCGAATACGAGCTCGTTGGCCGCCAGCATGCGCTCGATGACCTCGCGATTGTGCTCCGACA
>DXLY01000056.1 GCA_019414465.1 Collinsella sp. | reverse complement strand
CGGCCTTATGGCGAAAACCGCGCGGCGCAGGATATTTGCCCGGGTCGCCCAGGGTGACACCCATGCCACGAATAGGATCTACAGCAATGCCCTCACGCTCACAAAGCGAAGCAAAAAGCTCCTCCATAGCAGCCTGCTTGGCGGCGAGCTGCTTCTTATAAGGACGATTGAGCGTCGTGCACCCACCGCAAGCTTTCATGATCGAACAGGGGGACTTGGGGTCCACAGCCTTACGCGCAGACGAAAACCGATCTTTATGCGAGCGCTTGGAGCGAGTCTGAGATGCCTTATCCTCGTTCCGACGAGAGCCGGGACGCTTGGCCTTAGCCTTGCCCTTAGCCGACTTACCCTTCGCATTCAGAGACGACTTGGATTTCTTAGAAGATTTTTTCTCCTCCGACCCCTCAGCCGCCTCCACCAAAGCACGACGAGCCCTACGCTCCGCACGAGATTCTGCCATCAATAACTCCACTAATTCATGAATTAAAGCTGCAAGTATTGTACCGTGCCAAGCCAGCAGACGATATGCAAGCGGTTTAATCGTGTCAGCGATAAGCCCAACGACGGTTGCCCGCCGCGTGAGGGGTGTGGGGGTTAAGTTTATCGCGAGTTCCGCACGAACAGGAGGCCACTTAATGTGGCCTCCGTCGTGAGCAGGACTGTAGAGCAGGAAACTTAACCCCACACCCCTCACGCGGCGGGCAAACTCGCCTTGTGCTCTATCACGCTAAAGTGTATGATTCTGAACGTTACATGACTCACTTTATCTAACTAAAGTGCCATCAAGGGGGAATACCATGAACACCGATATGTCTCGTCGTCAGTTTGTTGGTCTAGCCGGCTCGCTCGCCACGGTGCTTGGCCTTGGTCTTGTCGGTTGCGGCGGTGGTGCCGGCAAGGGCTCCGCTGCTGGCTCTGCCGCGGCCAAGGATGTGAAGGGCGCTGCGGAGTCCAAGAAGCTCGTGGTGGGCTTTGATAAGTCCTATCCTCCGTACGGCTTTGTGGGCGACGATGGCGAGTACACTGGTTTTGACCTCGATCTGGCCAAGGCTGTTGCCGATAAGCAGGGCTGGGAGGTCAAATACGAGGCCATCGACTGGGACGCCAAGGACACGCTGCTCAACTCGGGCGCCATCAACTGCATCTGGAACGGCTTTACCATGGAGGGCCGCGAGGGCGACTACACGTTCTCCGAGCCGTACATGCTCAACGAGCAGGTGCTCGTGGTCAAGAAGGATGCGGGTATCAAGAGCTGGGACGATCTTGCCGGCAAGACGGTGATTACCCAGACCGATTCCGCTGCGCAGGATGTGCTCGAGGGCGACCAGAAGGATCTGGCGGCGACGTTTGCCACGCTCGACACCATCGGCGAGTACAACACGGCCTTTATGCAGCTCGAGAGCGGCGCAGTCGATGCCGTGGCCTGCGACCTTTCGATTGCTCAGTATCAGCTTGCCGCCAAGCCCGATGCCTATACGCAGCTCGACAAGCCGCTGTCCAGCGAGCACTACGCCGTCGGTTTTAAGAAGGGCGACACCAAGTCCGCCGACGCCGTGACCGAGTCGCTCAAGGCGCTCTACGAGGACGGCACGGTTAAGGACCTGTGCGACAAATATTCAAGCTATGGTTTGTCTTTCGATAATTGGGTGCTCAAGTAATGTCTATTCAGGTCATGATGCAGATGCTTGGCCAGGGTTTCTTGGTCAGTTTGCAGTTGTTTGTGCTGACGCTGTTGGGGTCGATTCCGCTGGGAATCCCCGTGGCGTTTATGCGCATGAGCAAAATCGTGCCGCTTCGCTGGATTGCGCGCATCTACATTTCGATCATGCGCGGTACGCCGCTCATGCTGCAGATGTTTGCCATCTACTTTGCCCCGTATTACGTGTTTGGCATTTCGCTCACGCCCGATTCCAAGTGGACGGCGTGTGTCGTGGCGTTCATCATCAACTACGCCGGTTACTTTGCCGAGATCTATCGCTCGGGCCTGCAGTCCATTCCGCGCGGTCAATACGAGGCTGCCGAGGTGCTGGGCTACTCGCGCATGCAGACGTTTCTGTATATCGTGATGCCGCAGGTCGCCAAGCGTATTCTGCCTGCGATGGGCAACGAGATCATCACGCTGGTCAAGGACACGTCGCTGGCGTTTGCCATTGGCGTGGGTGAGATGTTCTCGACGGCCAAGGCGCTGGTCGCCTCGCAGGTGAGCATGGTGCCGTTTGCGATCGCGGCGTTGATCTACTGGGTCTTTAACTTTGTGGTCGAGATGCTGCTGGGCGCCGCCGAGAAAAAATTGGATTACTACCATGATTAATTCGGTAATGAATATATCGAACGCGCGTAAGGCGTTTGGCGGCAATGAGGTGCTCAAGGATATCTCGCTCGAGGTGAAGCGTGGCGAGGTCGTGGCGATTATCGGGCCTTCGGGTGGCGGCAAGTCCACACTGCTGCGGTGTGCCACGCTGCTCGAGACACTCGACGGAGGCTCGCTCTCGTTTGGTGACCTTGCCGTTGCGACGGATGCGGGTTCGGGCGCGGTCTATGCGAAGGGCGATGTGCCCAAGCGGGCGCGCTCGCGATTCGGCCTGGTGTTCCAAAATTACAACCTGTTCCCGCACTATACCGTGATGAAAAACATCATCGATGCGCCGATTCGCGTGCTTAAGCGTCCGCGCGAGCAGGCGGAAGCCCGCGCTCACGAGCTGATTGCGCAAATGGGGCTGACGGGCAACGAGAACAAGGTGCCGTGTGAGCTTTCGGGCGGTCAGCAGCAGCGCGTGAGTATTGCCCGCGCCCTAGCGCTCGATCCGGAAATCTTATTCTTTGACGAGCCGACCTCGGCGCTCGATCCCGAGCTGACGGCCGAGGTGCTGCGTGTCATTAAAGACCTTGCCGCGCAGAATATGACGATGGTGATCGTGACCCACGCAATGCAGTTTGCGCGCGATGTTGCCGACCGCGTGGTCTTTATGGATGGCGGCCGCATTGTCGAGGAGGGTCCTGCCGAGCAGGTCATCGACCATCCGCGTGAGCAGCGCACCCGTGAGTTCTTGAGCCGTATCGAGGGATAGGCTCAGGTATTTACTCAACTATTAATTGAGGCGAAGCCGCCGCAGGTCTTACGGTCTGTGGCAGCTTTTTGTTTGCATCGACGGGGTTCAATAATCGCCTCACAAGCTTGTCTCTTCCTCTCGCCGCCTGTATTCATACGTGCGCCGAAAGGTATGCATGGACAGCCGCCCGTGAGGGTAGGGTGGTGGCATAGGACATTTGGAGGGTGAGTCGGCTCGGCTGCCGACCATGCTGCTCCCGGGATGGCACCGACCGCGAACTCTCCCCGTTGGCGTCGCGCATTGCGCGCGGCCCTGCAAGGAGGTCATCATGGGTGCTCCCAAGACCGGTAACGTAAGGAACGTGGTGCTCGTAGGCCAAGGCGGGGTGGGCAAGACTTCACTCGCCGAGGCCATGCTCCACCTTTCCGGCAAGACCGCCCGCCTGGGCGGCCACGACGGCACCAAGCCCACGCTCGACTATGACCCCGAAGAGGTCAAGCGTGCATTTTCCATCTCGACGACCATCGCGCCGATCGACTGGAAGGGCGCGCGCATCAATGTGCTCGATGCCCCGTGCTACCCCGATTTTATCGGCGACGCCTTTGCCGCGATGAGCGTCTGCGAGACGGCTCTGTTTGTGGTCGACGCCGAGGCCGGCCCGCAGCCTACGACGGTTAAGCTCTGGTATGCCGCCGAGGACCTGCGCCTGGCGCGTGCGGTGTTCGTAAACCGCCTGTCGCGCTCCGAGGCCAGCTTTGCGACCACGATGGACCTGCTGCAAGAGCGCTTTGGCACGCGCCTGGGCGCCGTGACCCTTCCCTGGGGCGAGGGCGAGGACTTTGACGGCATCATCGACCTGGTACGCATGAGGGCGCGCCATTGCAACGGCACCGAAGCCGTTGAGTCGGAGATTCCCGAGGAGTATCGTGCCCAGGCCGAGGAGGCCCACGACCATCTGTGCGAGCTGGTGGCCGAGGCTGACGACGAGCTGATGATGAAGTACTTGGAAGGCGAGGAGACGCTAACGCAGGAGGAGCTCGAAGGCCTGCTGTCGAAGGCGATCGCCGAGCGCATCTTTGTGCCGGTCTTTGCGGGCGATTGCATTAAGGAGCAGGGCGTCAACTCGCTGATGGATGACATCGCAACGTACTTCCCGGCGCCGACCGACTACGGCGAGATGCCGCTTATCGACGGCGATTCGCTCAAGATTTCGAGCGACGATGACCGTCCGGTGGCGTTTGTGTTTAAGACGCTGGCCGATCCGCAGCAGGGTCGCATCAGCTTTATCAAGGTGCTGACGGGCACGCTTGAGCCGGGCCTTGAACTGGTCAACGCGCGCACGCGCAAGGGCGACCGTCTGGCTCACCTGTATGTGATGTGCGGCCGCGATATGACCGAGGTTGGCCATGCCTATGCCGGCGACATCATTGTGGCGCCCAAGCTGGCGGCCGAGACGGGCGATACGCTCTCGATTACCGGCAAGGTCGAGGCTGCGGCGTTTAAGTTCCCCAACTCGCAGTACCGCATTGCCATCGAGGCCGAGAATCGCGGCGACGAAGAGAAGCTCTACACGTTTATCGAGAAGGCCTGCAAGGCCGATCCGACCATGAGCATTGACCGCGACGAGGAGACGGGCCAGACTATCATCTCCGCCGTGGGTGAGGCGCAGGTTTCGGTGCTGCTCAACCGTCTGGAGGATCGCACCAAGGTCGTGGCCAAGAGCGTGCCGATCCGCATTCCGTATCGCGAGACCATCCGCCGCACGGCGAGCGCCCAGGGCCGCCACAAGAAGCAGACCGGTGGTGCCGGTCAGTACGGCGACTGCTGGCTGCGCGTGGAGCCGCTTATTGGGCCCGACGGCACGAGCGACGGCTACGAGTTTGTGGATGAGGTCGTGGGCGGCCGCATTCCGCGCTCGCTGATCCCCGCCGTGGACAAGGGCGTCCAGGAGACCATGAAGGACGGCATCATTGCCGGCTATCCGCTCACGGGCATTCGCGTGGCTGTGTACGACGGTTCGTATCACAGCGTCGACTCCAACGAGATGGCGTTTCGCGCGGCGGCTCGCATCGGCCTGCGCAAGGCATGCGCCGATGCCGATCCGGTGGTGCTGGAGCCCATCGAGGAAATCACGGTGACTATCCCCGAGAGCTACGCCGGCGCCGTGATGGGCGACATCTCGGCATCGCGCGGTCGCGTGACGGGCATGGAGACCGATGAGCGCGGCGACACCGTGGTCATCGCCCAGGCACCTCTCGCCGAGCTGACGGATTACTCGACGCGCCTGCGCTCTATCACGCGCGGCACGGGTGACTTTACCATGAAGCCCGCTGGCTACGAGCAGGTTCCCTACGATGTTCAGGCCAAGCTGGTCGAGCGCTATGAGGAGGGCCGCGCCAAGTAGCGTGTGGTTTTGCCTGCAATGTGGACGCTGACGAAAAGGCCGCCCTGGGTAATCCAGGGCGGCCTTTTTTGATCCCATGGGGACGGAGGAAAACGAATCATTTTTGGGTTACGGGCGGTGCGGTCGGCACTAGTCTCCGGATGCCTGGTTGCGGCCGGTGGCGTAGTCGATCTGCACGTGCGGCTGCAGGTTGTAGCAGTACACGTGGAAGCAGAGGGTCTTGCCGTGGTCCTCGACCGATTGCGCCTCAAGGCGCACGCCGCGGCAGACAAGTTCCTCTTCGTTATACATGGGTGTGACGCGATAGAGCACGTGGTTGCCTGTCTCGCGGATGTAGCCGAGAATCTGCTCCTCAAACGGCAGCATGCCTGTCTCGTTGAGATAACGCGTGCCGGTGAGGAGATTCTTGCGGTTGGCGTTTTCGCCGCAGAGCGACCAGGCGATGAGATGGCAGCGGTTGTAGAGGCTCTGGCCCGGAATAAAGTCGTAGCGCTGCTGGCGCCATCCAGCGGGATGGATACGCGAGATATCGCCGCGCTCGCCTTGACCGAGTGATTCGGGGCCCACGCAGGCGAGCGCTTTGCGGGTGCGGCCCAGGCTGTCAAGCTTGGAGAACTTCTTAAAGCAACCCTCTTCTGTAGCGCGCTCGTATTCATCGAGCGTGAATGATGGTGTGCCGAGCGGGTGCGTGCTGTCGGCGCGCAGGGCAACGTAGGGGTTGCCGGCGTAGTCGGGAATGCTGCTGAGATAAACACCGCGGGCGCGGTTGAGGTCGGGGTTTTCGACCTCGTCGATGGGGGTGGCGGCGCTGTCCGCGGAAGCGCCGTCGCCGGTGTCGGTTGCGGCGGAATCGGAGCCATCGCCAGAGTCCTGGCTGTTTTGAGGGTCCGGGGAGCTCGCCGTTCCTGATTCGAGCCGATCGACCAGGTCCGCCTCGTCGTCGGTGCGGCTGGGACTTTCGTTTTGTTTTTCGGCCAGAGCTGCCGCCTGTTCATCACTTTGCGGCGACAACAACTTGGGCGCTCCGTCGAGCGACCCTGTGAACAGCGCAAACCCCAGCACCACGGCGGCGCCGATGGAAAGTACTTGCTTGTAGGCGGACTTGCGCGACATTGCGGCTCCTGGATGGACGGTTGGGAATCTACCAGTCTAGCAGGAGCCGACAGGGGCCGCTCCACCGAACAAATACTCAAGATTTGGGACAAACGCTACGGATTCATTTGCCTCATATGGAGCTGCGGCGGTTGTGAATGTGGGGCCATTCGGCGTTTCCCCAGATAAAACCCGCCAAAATAAACCTGTCCCTTATTGGCGGGTCAGTTAACGCAGTGCAGGTTGAGCATATGCGAGCGAGCGGTCTCCGGGTGCGGTAAGGTGACGTGAAACAAGCGGGCGCTGACCTTTTGGTCGCGCCCGTGAAGTTGAACGTCAGATTGCCGTGTCCGGAGCCCGCGCAGCGCCGAGCAGTTACGCCGTTTGTAAAACGGCGTAACCTAAAGGTTCATGTTGCCGTGAATGTAGGGGGTGACCTCGGGGGAGATATGGTCGCAGCCCAGCTCGCGCAGCGCGGACTCGATGGCGGCGGGCAGCAGGGTCTTGCCCTTGTCGTCGACGGCGGCACCGCCGAGGGTGGCAATCTTGGCGACATCTGCGGGTGCGGCCTCGATATGCATGCAGCCGCCGACCAAGCGCGCGCGTACCTGTGCCAGATCAAGATCGTGCAGGTAATCCTCGCAGGCGCGGATTAAATCGACTTTCTCGCGCGTAAGCTCCTCGCCCGTGGGGACGCGGGTGGCAAGACATGCTCCCGCCGGTAGGTTCCAAACGGGATAGCCCCATGCGCGCAGCAGCTCGCGCTCTTCGTCCTTGGTAAAGCCGACCTCCATAAGGGGTGAGCGTACGCCGAGCTCTTCTGCCGCGCGCATGCCGGGGCGGTAGTCACCGCGATCGCTTGCATTGCTGCCATCGATGACGGTGGGAAAGCCGAGCGACTTGGCGTGGTTGACGATGGCGGTAAAGCCGGCGTGCTTGCAGTGGTAGCAGCGATTAGCATCGTTGCAGGCTACTTGGGGGAGCTGCAGCTGATCCACCGAAAGATTGAGCACGGGGAGCTTAAAATGCGGCCCCTCATTGGCCTGCCCATCAACGGACTGCTCAAACGAAGCCTGCTCGGGCGTGCCGATGAGCGGCGTGGTGAGATGGACGAGAAGAGTATTGGTAGGCATGACGCGGGCGCATACGGCGGCCAAAAAGCTGCTGTCAACGCCGCCGGAAAACCCGATAGCCACGCGCCCGTATGCCAAAAGCAGCTGCTCGAGCGCCGATAGCTTGTCTTGAAGCTCCTCTGCGGGTGCCGTGGTGTCTAAAATCATGAAACGTTCCTTATCGTTGAGTACTCGATCGAAAACTATAATCCTAATGCGTTACTTGCCATAAGACTTCTATCTGTGTAACGAAAGTGCAATATGGTATATACGTTATATACAAGTTGCCAAATGCGGTAGAGTTGCAGCAACGCGACAGCGAGAGTCGATGGGGGACCGATATGATCAAGGCTGTTATTTTTGACATGGATGGAACGCTGGTCGATACCGAGCGTTTGGGGATTAAGGCCTGGAAGGCAGGCGCCGCTGAGCTGGGGCTCGCGATTGATGAAGCGCTGATCCATCAGTTTATCGGCCGCACGCTGCCCGATGTTATGGACATCCTCGATAAGCATTATGGCAGCCACGAAACCACCGAGGCGATCTATCGTCGCCACAAGGAGATTCGCGACGAGATGGTCAAGACCGAACTGGAACTTAAGGCCGGCGCCGCCGAGTGCCTAGACGAGCTGCTAGCTGCGGGCTATCACGTGGGCCTAGCGACGTCGTCGCGCCTCGTTACGGCCGAGCGCAACCTTAAGATGGTCGGTCTTTTTGACAAGTTTGAAACGGTAACGTGTGGCGAGGACGTCGTGCACGGCAAGCCCGACCCCGAGATGTATCTGCTCGCCTGCGAGCGTGCGGGCTTTGCCCCCGAGGAGTGCGCCGTGGTCGAGGATTCGCGCAATGGTTGCGTCTCGGGCATCACGGCCGGCTGCCACGTCTTTGCCGTCCCCGATATTGTGCCGCTGCCGCAGGACGTGGTGGATGGCTGCGAGGCCGTGCTCGATACGTTGTTCGACCTGGCGGCGGCAATCAAGACTGTGCGCTAGAAAATTGCGGCGTTGAAACGAGCGATTGCTCACGTTTGCGCTTAAGCAAAAGGGGTCCGGCAATGGTCGGGCCCCTTTTGCTTAAGCGACGACTTAGCATACTCGCGGGCGTGCTATAGATACGCACCGAGGTTGATGGCCGTGGCGTCGGTCTGGCTGCTTGCCTGGGTGCTGGCGCGTTCCAGTAGGAACGGACGTACCAGTTCTTGGCGGTTGATATCCTCGGCGGCGACTGCGGTGACGGTACGCACTGCGGAGCCGACACGGATATGCTTGATCTTTGCCGGGGCCTTGTTCTCGATTTGCTCCATCAGCAGTTGGACACCCTTGCGGCCAATCTCGTAGCCCGGGGGCGCTACCGTAGTGAGCGGGACCGATCCGCTCCAAGCGAGCGGGTTGCCGTCGCATCCGGCCACGCGTACTTGCCCGGGGACAGAGATGCCCTTGTCGACCAGTGCCGAAACGACACCCGAGGCCAACACATCGGTCAGGCCGACGACAAAATCGGGACGTTCGTCCGCGGGGCGCTCGGCGATTTGGGCACCGATGCCGTAGCCGTCGGCAGCGGTATTCCATTCGCCGGCGTCGATGACTTCGATCTTGATATCGGGGTGCAGGGCGAGCGCCTTATGAATGCCAAGGACGCGCAGGGTGAGTTGCATAAATGCTGCTCGGCCGACGACGACAATATGGTGCGCGCCGCGGGCGATGGCAAGTTCGGCAATGATGCGACCCTGGGCCTCATTGTCGGCCGCTACGTAGTAGCCGGGCTCGGAGCAATGGATGTCCAGATGGACGATCGGCACGGGCATCTTGGTCATGGCGGGGTGCCAGTCGGGGGATGCCATGGGCTGAACCATGACGCCGGACATCTGGGTGCCCATAAAGTAGCGCAGGTAATGGTCCT
Organism: Collinsella sp.; assembly: GCA_019414465.1. GTDB lineage: Bacteria > Actinomycetota > Coriobacteriia > Coriobacteriales > Coriobacteriaceae > Collinsella. Next base: position 1,860 of record DXLY01000056.1, on the reverse strand, counting down.
CGAGAATATCGTCGTTATCGGCGTTGGCGATGAGCAAGTCGTAGCCGTGCTTGCGGGCCTCGTTGTGGGCGCCGCTGGCGATTTGGAGCGAAAAGCCGTGATCGAGACGGGGGAGCACCAGGCCAAAGGACTTGGTGGCGCCGCCCGCGAGCTGACGGGCGCTTTGGTTGGGCAGGTAGCCAAGGCGACTGATGGTCTCGTTGATGAGCTTGAGGGTCTCGGGGCGCAACTTTTCGGGATGGTTGAGCGCGTTGGAAACCGTGCCCAGCGAAACCCCGGCCTCGCGCGCGACGTCGCTGATTTTTACCTTTGCCATAGCGGCCCCTTTGATGCGTTTCAAGTACAAGCCAGATTGTAGCATCCCAAACCTACCAAAGAGGGATAGGTTTATTTTGGCAGGTTTTATCTGGGGAAACGCTGTTGCCAGCTCAAACCACCACGAAGGGGACAGGTGCTTTTGTGGTGGTTTGGACCGGCTGGACGTGTGTGCATCGGGTGGTATCTAAGTTGAGATACCACTTCTGGTATATCAGCTTGCGTTTGCGTGAGTACAATACTCGAACGTTATACGTCTCAGCGCCCCCTGTGCGTGGACGTCTTGCAGTCACGCGAACGAAGGGATTTATCCTATGTGCGGAATCGTCGGCTACACCGGCTCTGATATTGCAAAGAACATCCTGGTCACGGGCCTCAAGCGTATGGAGTATCGCGGCTATGACTCCTCGGGCGTCGCGCTCGAGGTGGGCGAGGGCGCCGCGGCGCACCTCGACGTCATCCGCCGCGTGGGCAAGGTCGCGGGCCTGGAGAGCGAGCTTTCCAACATCGACAGCGACGCTACCTGCGGTATCGGCCACACCCGTTGGGCCACCCACGGCAAGCCCTCCGTCGTTAACGCTCACCCCCACACCAGCTGCGACGGTCGTATCGCCATCGTCCACAACGGCATCATCGAGAACTTCGCCGAGCTGCGCGAAGAGCTGGAGGGTCGCGGCCACCACTTTAAGAGCGAGACCGATACCGAGGTCTTCGCGCATCTGATCGAAGAGGCTTATGCCGAGACGCACGACCTGATGGCCTCCGTGCGCGAGGCGTGCACCCACGTGGTCGGTGCCTATGGTCTGGCCGCCGTGTGCGCTGACGAGCCCGGCGTGATCGCCGTGGCCCGCAAGGATTCCCCGATCGTGGTCGGCGCGGGCGAGACCGGCGCCTATGTCGCCTCCGACGTCATCGCGCTCATCGACGCCACCCGCGATGTCGTGGTGCTCGAGGACGGTCAGTTTGCCAAGCTTACGCCCGCAGGCGTCGAGTACACCGACGAGGCCGGCAACGTTATCGAGCCCAAGGTCACCCACATCGACTGGGACCTGGACATGGCAGAAAAGGGCGGTTATCCCGACTTTATGCTCAAGGAGATCCACGAGCAGCCGCGCGTCGTGCGCGACACGCTGGTGGGCCGCATGACGCCGGCCGGCGAGCTCGACATCGACGAGCTGGGCCTTTCGCTCGAGGAGCTCAACGACATCGACCGCGTCTACGTGATCGCTTGCGGCACCAGCTATCACGCTGGCCTCATTGCCAAGAATCTCATTGAGGGCTGGGCTCGCATCCCCACCGAGGTGGAGGCGGCCAGCGAGTTCCGTTATCGCAACCCCATCATTACGCCGACGACGCTTGTCGTTGCCGTGTCCCAGTCGGGCGAGACGGCCGATACCCTTGCCGCCATTCGCGATGCGCGCATCAAGGGTGCCAAGGTCTTCGGCATCACCAACGTGGTGGGCAGCCCCGTGGCGCGTGAGAGCGACGGCGTCATCTACACCAAGGCCAACAAGGAGATCGCGGTCGCCTCGACCAAGAGCTTCA
>DXLY01000055.1:3755-11523 GCA_019414465.1 Collinsella sp. | reverse complement strand
GTGTAGGGGTCCGTCGGGTCGACGGTGGGGAAGTCGTTGGTCGTGAGCGGCCACACGCTGCCGTCGGCGAGCGTGACCGTGCCGGTGTCGTGGTCGATCTTGTCGAGTAACAGGCGGTCGGTCATATCGAACTCGGGGTGGCGCTGGATAATCTGGCCCTCGAGCTTAAAGAGCAGCACGTTGATGGCCTTGATCAGCGGGGTGATGGACTCACCGGCGGTGTAGGTGGCATCGGCAAAGGCGACAAGCTCACGCAGCGAGATGCCGTAGTCGTTCTCCAGGATCTCGTAGTTGTCGTAGCGTAGGTTGTTGCGCAACACCGTGGCGATGCAGGCGGGCTCACCGGCCGCAGCGCCCATCCACAGCAAGTCGTGGTTGCCCCACTGGATGTCGAGTGAATGGTAGGTGAGCAGACGGTCCATAATCTTGGCCGCGCCGCCGCCGCGGTCGAAGATGTCGCCCACCAGGTGCAGGTGGTCGACGGCCAGGCGCTTGATGAGCGAGGCGAGCGACTCGATAAAGTCGTCGGCGCTGGCGGTCTCCAGGATGGACTCCACGATGCGCTCGTGATAGCGCACGCGATAGTTGTTCTCGTCCGGGTGCGTGTGCAACAACTCGTCGATGATGTAGGCGTAGTCGTGCGGGATGGCCTTACGCACCTTGGAGCGCGTGTAGCGGCTTGAAAGTGAGCGAGCGACCATGATGAGCTGGTCAAGCATCGTCTTGTACCAGGTTGGCGAGTCCTCGCGCCGGCTGCGGACCAGGTCGATCTTCTCGCGCGGGTAGTAGATGAGCGTACACAGCTCGCCCTTTTCGTCAAAGGAGAGCGTGTCGCCAAAGATCTCGTCGACATGTTCGCGCACGACGCCCGAGCAGTTGTTGAGGATGTGCATAAAGGCTTCGTACTCACCATGCACGTCGCTCATAAAATGCTCGGTGCCTTTGGGCAGGTTGAGGATGGCCGAGAGATTGATGATCTCGGTAAACGCGGATTGTTCGGTGGGGAACTGTCTCGAAAGCAGGCGCAGATACTTGAAGTCTTGCGGGTTGCGATCGAATGCGACCATGAAACACCTTCCGATGGGGCTGGTAAAACTGATAAACAGCGTCAAACGTTTACCAGTATGCGCCGCTTTTGTTTCGATTTTGCGCCAGCGGCTGAATTGTCGGCTGAACGGTTTGGTAAATCGATTTAGTTGAGGTAGATATGGCGGTTGGGTGGAGACGACAGAGGGTGTTTTCTCAGATATTTATGCGTGGGGCCGGTGGAGACGATGGTGGTAAAGATGTTCGCTATTTTTGGTTCGATTTGGTAAATAGTGGACATATGTACCGCATGTAGGCTCACTGTGCGATAATTTGCGCAGCAATGAGTGAGGAGCCTCATATGAGTGATTTTGTCCTGACCTGTGAATCCGCCGCCGACCGAACCCGTGAGTTCTTTGAATCGCGCAATATTCCCGTCGCGTATTTTCATTACGAGATCGACGATGTTGTCTATACGGACGATCTGTATCAGTCGATTACGCCGGACGAGTTTTTTGCCCAGATTGCCGCGGGCGCCATGCCCAAGACGTCTCAGGTGAGCGTGGGCGAGTACGAGGAGTTTTGGGAGCCGTTTGTTGCCGAGGGTAAAGACGTGCTGCACCTGACGTTGTCGTCGGGTATTTCGGGCACGTATGGATCGGCCTGCGTCGCGGCGCAGATGCTCGCGGATCGCTATCCCCAGGGCGGCAAGGTGCGCGTCATCGATTCGCTGGGGGCGTCTTCGGGCTTTGGTCTGTTGCTGGAATATGCCGCCGACGTGCGCGATAGCGGGGCTTCACTCGACGAGACGGCCGCTTGGATTGAGGAGCATAAACTCAACCTGCACCACTGGTTCTTCTCGACCGATCTGTCGAGCTACCTGCGCGGCGGTCGCATTTCGGCCGCGAGCGCGATCATCGGCACGGCGCTCGAGATTTGCCCGCTTATGACGGTCGATTGCGAAGGTAAGCTGTCGCCACGTGAGAAGATTCGCACTAAGAAGCGCGCGATTTCCGAGATGGCTAAGACCATGATGGCACACGTACAGGACGGTGCAGATTATTCGGGTAAGTGCATCATGTCGCAGTCGGCGTGCCGCGAGGATGCCGAGGCGGTCGCGGCGCTGATTGAGGAACAGGTTCCGCAGCTTAAAGGCAAGATTGAGATCAATGACATCGGTACTCTGATTGGCTCGCATACCGGACCTGGTACGGTGGCGCTCTTCTTTATGGGCGACAAGCGCGTGGATTAATTTGCCCCATCACGTCGCTGCATGATTGCTCAAACGAAAACGGCCCGCCTCACGTTTGTGGGGCGGGCCAAGATGTTTTGCTAGCGTTTCTTTCCGCGGAAGAAAAAGCCGTGCAGTGACGGCTTGAGGCCGCGGTTGGCGCGATGCTCCTCGACGCGCTCGTGGATCGAAGCGACGCGCTCGATGACTTCGTCGGGAATCGGCACATCGGGATTCATGTTCTCGACTTGGCTGACCTCGGCGGCGGCGACCTGGTCGATAATGGGCACGTCGTCGCGCGAGATGACAGGTGTGGCGTCTTCCTTCATCTTGCGATAACGCTGCATCATGTCGGTCTGTAGCTGCTGGGCCGAAGGCGGTGTCCAGATGATGGCGTTGGCGCCGGCGGCGATGGTCTCGCGAATGCTCTCGGGCGTCTTGCCGCCCGGCGCGATAAGCGGCAGGTTGGGATAGTGCTCGCGCAGCTCGCGTAGGACCTGGGGCGTGTTCTTGCCGGCGGCGATGTTGAGAATCTTGGCTCCAGCGCGCACCTTGGCGTGGGCATCGTCGTCGCAGCGAACGACCGTGGCGATGACGGGGATGTCGGCGATGTTGGTGATGTGCTCGACCATCTCGGCAGTAGCGGGGGAGTTGACCACGCAGCCCGCCGCGCCCTGCATCTCGGAGACGGCTGCCATCTGCACGGAGCGCTTACCGGTCGTAGTTCCGCCACCCACGCCTACAAAGACCGGGCACTCGGCGACGGTCAGCAGCGCTTGCGTAATGGCGGGCTGCGGCGTGAAAGGGTAGACCGCAAAGACGGCGTCGGCGTTGGAGTTGCGGATAACCGCGACATCGGTGGTGTAAATGAGCGACTTGATGCGTCGGCCAAAGAGCGTGAAGCCGCTGGCCTCCTCGATCTCGTCGGGCATGCGAAGGGCAGCCTTGCGCAGGCGTCCGTCGATGGGCAGGGGCTCCATAGGGAGCAGGCCGTTGGGCGTGACGGCTATTTGGGGCTCGGTGAACTCGTCTGCAAGCTCGACCTCGGAAAAATCGACCGAGGCGACGATGTCCTCGTGCACCTCGGCGGGCACATCGATGGGAGCTTGGTCGTTTGCCGCCGCAGGCGTGTCGAAGGAGCTGGTGCCGACGAAGGCGTCGACGCGCTCATTTAGATCGTTGAGGGTATCCATGGAGGCTCGATTCTATGTGATGATGGCCGGCGCGATGCAGCCGGAATTGCGAATGCTAAATCGTTTGACGAGTTGATTTTTCCCCGCCGCGCCATCCGTTAGACCGAAGGGCCGGCGAACGTGAAGGAGCTGTGGTGGCGGGTATCGAGGTGCTATCTTGAAAGCCCCGTTTAAAAGAGAGGTGACGCGGTATGGAATTGACAGCAATGTTTGGCTCGATCGGCCTGTGTGTGGCCGCAATCGTTGCCGCCGCGGTCATCTACTTTGTGGTCACGGCCATTAAGGGCAAAAGGGCCGAACGCAAGGAGCGCGCGATGCTTAAACAGCATCGCGACCAGCAGGGCAAACGCGCACAGAGATAGCTTGTTGAGTTTTGGATCCGTGCGCTAGCTGCGTTTTCGGATCAGGGCAATGTAGAAGCCCTCAAAGTCGCGGCTAGGCGGAATGGTCAGCGTGCCGGGCAGGCCGTTGGCGACGGCCGATACCTGACCCGCGGCGATGGCCTCGGTGAGAGCGTTGCTCTCGATATGCGGCTCCTCGCCGGCGTCCTGGGCGCGACGCGCTTCGCTTTCGCTCGGCGTGCCGTCGAGGGGGATAAGCTCGCAGTCCATATGCTTGTCGAGCGCCTCTTGCAGGGCGTCCTCGTTTTCCTGCGGCAAGATCGAACAAGTCGAATAGACGAGCGTGCCGCCCGGTTTAAGGGCTCCCGTGGCGCGGTCCAGAAGTGCTCGCTGCGAGCGGGCACACTTGCTCAGCAGCTGCTCGGTCAGGCCGCGCAGGCTTTTCTCGTTGCCGCTGATGACGGTGCCCGTGCCGGTGCAGGGAGCGTCGAGCAGGATGCGGTCAAAGCGGAAGAACTCGTCGAGCTCGCGTGCGTCGATGCGCATGACGGGCACGTTTTTGGCACCTTGGCGGTGGAGGTTGGCTTCGAGCTTCTCGGCGCGGGGAATGCTCATCTCGCAGGCGGTGAGGTGTGCCTGGCCCTGGGTGAGGGCGGCGATCTGCGTCGTCTTGCCGCCAGGGGCTGCGCACATGTCCAGGATGTCCTCGCCGGCCTGAGCACCCAACACCAAAGGCGGCATCATGGACGACAGGCTCTGCAGATAGATCTTGCCGTCGCGGTAGATGTCGAGATCCCACAGATCGGAAACCTGGGCCTCGGGCAGGATAAAGGCGTCCGGATACCAGGTAACGGTTTGGTGCGCGATGCCGGCGGCATCGAGCGCCGCAGCGATGTCCTCGGCGGTTGCCTTGAGCGTGTTGGCGCGCAGCGTGACCGGGCGTGTGGCCGCGGCGCCGAAGCCCTCGATCATGAGCTCGGCATCGGTGGGGGCATAGGCGCCGGCGACCGTGTCGACCATAAAGCGCGGCAGGTCGGCGGCGCAGGGAAGGGCGGCAAGCTGGTCGGAAAGCTCGGTGGCGGCAAATTGCCTGAGCTTGAGCTCGGGCTTGACCTGCTTTTTCTGCTTACGACGACGCGGCTTGGACATCCGTCTTTCCTTCCCATTCCATTAAAAGTAGTCAATTTGGGACGGGGCTATTTTAGCTGCCCGTCCGTTTCGGCAGGCGTTGCAGTTAAATTTGGGACGGGGTAGCTAAAATAGCCCCGTCCCAAATTGACTACTCTGCCTTGGTGTTGGCTTAGTACTGGCTCTCGTGCTTGCTGAAGAAGTCGAAGCGCGGGGGCAGTGGCTTCACGCGGTGCTCGCCGGGCTTCTCGCCCAGGCTCTCCACGAACTCGTCCGTGGAGGCAAAGATGTTATCCCAGCTAAAGAAGGCGACCGGGTCAACGTCGAAGTACTCGCAGATGAGCTCGCAGCCGGCCGGCACGATGCCGTGCATCAGGACGGTGGCCACGCGCAGCTCGGTAAAGGCGTCGACGAGGGCCTGCGTCATGGCGGCGTTGGCCGGCTCGCCCTCGAGCTTGTTGGCGGCCTTGGAGGCATCGCTCCAGCGCTTGTTGGCGGCGCGCAGGTAGTCGTCGCACACAGCGAGCGCTCGGTGCGTCTCGAACTTGTACATGGCCTGCTCAAAGGCGAGGGCTGCCTGCTGGGCGGCTTCGACCACGGTGTCAGAAGCGGCACCGGCGGGGATGCAACCGTTGCGATAGGGACTCTCGTCGCCCTCCTTGACGGCGACGCCGTAGAAGCAGCTGCGGGCCAGGCGGTTGAACACGCCGGTCAGCAGCGCGCTCTCCTTAAGGGCGGGGTCGATAACGCGCTTGTCGTCGCAGGCGCGCACCTCGTTGCCGTCCTTGTCCTTGCCGGTCACACGCGTGTCGTATGCCTTGGGGCTAAAGCTCACCGGCTTTTCGGATAGGCCGAGCGACAGCCAGTGCGCGCGCATCTGCTCGCAGGTGTAGTGGTTGAGCAGGTCGTCTGCCGGCGGGGGAGGCGTCTGCGAGGACGAGCTGGCCTTTTTGCCCATGTAGAGCAGGTGGTAGCAGGCGCTGACGGTGCTCTGCGTGAGGTCCCAGCCCAGGGCCTCCCACATGGCGGTCTGCGCGATGCAGTAGAAATAGATGTTGTCCTGACCGATGAACTGGTAAATCTGAGCGTCGTCAGAGCACCACCAGTCGCGCCAGTCGAGCGAGCTGTGCTGGTAGGTGGGTGCGGGCACCTGCGTGGAGTCGGCGGCGGGCTCGCCCATGAGGGCGGCATCCTGGGCGGCGACGCCCTCGGTCACGCCGGCGGCCTTGGCATCGCGCGCGAGCACGGTACGCGTATAGCTGATGGGCGCCCACAGGCTCTCGGGCCAGCACCAGCAGGTGACGTCGGAGACGCCATCGACCTCGGGCACCGGAACGCCCCAGTCGATGTTGCCGGTGATGCGGAAGGGCACGAGTGCCTTGCCGCTGCGGAAGCGCACGCCACCGTTGGCGAGCACCGCGTGGGCGTCGTCGCGCTCCTTCCAGCTGGGGAAGGTGACGGTAAAGCTGCTCTTGTTGCCCTCGGGCTCCAGCACGGTGTGCTCGGGGAGCTGGTCCTCGACGGCATCGAAGGCCTCGCGGAACTTGTTCTGGATGTAGAGCTGAGCCGGCAGCAGCCACTCCTCCATGGTCTTGGAGACCACGGAGCGAACCTGCGGGTTCTGGGCGAGCTTGGCGGTGTAGGTCTTCATAAAGTCGAGGTAGGCCGGCAGGTCAAAGTAGAGATTGTCGACCGGGCGCAGCTCGGGCACCTCGCCGGTGAGCTGGCTCTTGGGCGCGATGAGCTCCTCGGGCTCAAACTGGTGGCCCAGATCGCACTCGTCGGCATAAGCCTTCTCGGACTTGCAGCCCTGGATGGGGCAGCGGCCGATGACCTGGCGGCCGTTGAGGAACGTGCCGGCCTTGGCATCGTAGAACTGCAGCGTGGAGCGCTTGGAGATGGTGCCCTGCTCGTGCAGGCGCTCGATAATCTCGGCAGTCACCTCGTTGTGGATCTGGGCCGCCGGCTCAAGGCCCGAGCCGCCGTAGATGTCGCAGCTGATGTTGTAGTTGTTGAGGGTCGCGGCCTGGCGGGAGTGATTGGACTCGACATACTCGCCGATGGACTTGTCGTAGCCCTCGTTCTCCTTGAGCTTGCGGTAGCTCTCCATGATGGGCGAACCGTAGCAGTCGGTGCCCGAGGTGAAGATGACGTTTTCGCGGCCCAGGCGGTCGCGCAGGAAGCGGGCGAAGAAGTCGGCCGGGACAAAGACGCCGCCGACGTGGCCAAAGTGCAGACCCTTGTTGCCGTAGGGCTCGCCGGCGGTAACGATGGCGCGGCGCGGCCAGCTGGGACGGTCGTTCATGGAGTATTTGGATGCCATGGGACTCCTTCGCATATAGGTAAGAGCGCGGCCGGGCACGGGGTTCGGCGGCGCGGTGGTCAATTCGTGCATATCGTTCGACATTATCGCACATGCGGGCGGGTGCGTGGCAGGGGCGCTATCCTAAGATGCTATGAATGAGATTTCCAACATACATGCGTTTGAGGACGAGGATTTTCTACACGCTTGCTTCGTGTGGGGGATGGCCGTGATCGCGGTGTTTGCCGTGTGCCTGGTGCCGGTGTTTATGCTGTTGGGCGGGCCTGCGGACTTGGACGCGGCTGAGGCGGGCGGCTGGATGGCTGTCGTGGGCTGGATAGTCGGCTTGGCTGCGGTCTCAATGGCATCGTTTGCCGTGCACGAGCTGGTGCATGCGGTGTTTTTTAAGCTGCTGGCGCCTGCGGGCGCGCAGGTGACCTTTGGGGCGAATCGCGAGACGGCGATGATCTATGCCTGCGCCGAGGGCGTTGTGTATTCGCGCCGGCGGTACATGGCGGTTTGCCTGGCGCCGACGGTTGTTGTGACG